>NZ_JBANBJ010000007.1:0-199473 GCF_059803515.1 Bradyrhizobium sp. UFLA05-125
GAACCACTTGGTCATTTCCTGTGCTGTCGCGCCATGGCCATGATGGGCGTGACCGCAACTCGCGTCGTGTGTGTCGCGCTGTGATCCGCGTGCCATCGCGAAATAGGTCTTGAGCGAGACCAGGCCGCCCTTCCAGTCGTAGGCATCGGGGATTGCCCCGACCATGACGCTGGTGTCGAGCACCTGGTCGTAGAGCGAGAAATCGTTCGAGGGGATGATGGTTGCGCCGAGCGATTTCTGGCGTGCCCAATTGGCAGCGCGCAGGCCGGCTGCGGTTTCGAGAAGCTCCTGCTCGCTGATCTTGCCGGCCCAGAAGGCTTCGAGCGCGAGCTTGAGTTCGCGGCGTGGCCCGATGCGGGGCGTGCCCAGTGTTGCGACTGGAAGTGAAAGAGAAGTCATAGCTTTAACCCCATTGTGGTGGGGGCAAAAGGCCATGGCGGACGCTGGCAGGAGTGCCGCGATTGCGGCAGCTGCTTGGCGTACCACCGGGACACCCCGCCCGTGGACGATTATGTTGTCGGGGCAGGTCTCCTGGCTCGCGGGTCGTCGCCTGCATCCGGGCCTTCCCGAGGCTTTCGCCTCAGTGACACGATTGGATACGGGCTCGCCGCTTACAGTTGCGGGGGCAGCGCCGGCATTGCGCCAGTCCGAATGGACCGGGAGCGCACCGGCTTCCCTCTTAGCTCCGGGTCAAGCGGGACCCGGAGAACCTCGACAGCTTCGAATATCCGCAACCGAGGGGCTGCGTCAACCTCGGGTGATCATTTCCGCTGCGGCATACCCGCCGGGATCACGGTTTCCACGATCGATGAATCGAGCGATTCGTAATTGTGCAAACCAATCGTCGCATAGAGTTCCGCGCGCGTTTGCATCCGCTCGACGACCTTGTGTGCGCCGCCATCGCGCGAAATTGCAGCATAAAGTTCTGCCTGCGCCTTGTTTGCCACGCGCAACGAGGACACAGGCCAGATCACCATCGCGTAGCCCATGGCCTCGAATTCGGCCGCGGTGAAAAATGGAGTCTTTCCAAACTCTGTCATGTTTGCGAGGAGAGGTACGCCGGGCAATCGCTGGGCGAAGGCACGGAACATTTCAGCCGTGTTGAGCGCCTCCGGGAAGATCGCGTCAGCACCCGCTTCCAGATAAAGCTTCGCGCGCGCCACGGCGCCATCGAGACCTTCGCTTGCGGCGGCATCGGTCCTGGCGATGATCACGAGATCGCGACGGGCTTTTGATGCGGCCGCGACCTTGGCCGCCATGTCATGCGCATCGGCGAGTTTCTTGTCGTTGAGATGTCCGCACTTCTTGGGCAGGATCTGATCTTCGAGATGGAGCGCCCCGGCGCCGGCGTCCTCGAAGACGCGGGTCGCATGCATGACGTTGAGCGCCTCGCCATATCCGGTGTCGGCGTCGACGAGGAGGGGCAGCCCCGAGGCGCGAACGATCTGGCGGATGAAGAAGCAAACTTCATCAACGGTGATGATGCCGAGATCGGGCAAGCCCATCGACGCCGTCATCGCTGCGCCTGACAGATACAAAGCCTCGAAGCCGGCGGCCCTGGCCTGGAGCGCTGCCATGCCGTTGTGCGCGCCGGGCAGCTTCAGGATGCCCGGCCGCTTCAGCAGTTCGCGAAGGCGGCGGCCGGCGGGGTCACGGGGCAGGTTGTCGGCGACGAGATATGGCATCGAGGCATCCTCATGCGGCGCGGACCGACGAGTGCAATCCGCCGCGCTGGTCTAGTGGCACGAAGGTCAGGTTTTCCGGACCGACATAGTTGGCCGACGGCCGGATGATCTTGTTGTCGACGCGCTGCTCGATGATGTGGGCGGCCCATCCCGACGTCCGCGCGATCACGAACAGCGGCGTGAACATCGCCGTCGGCACCCCCATCATGTAATAGGAAACGGCGCTGAACCAATCGAGGTTGGCGAACATCTTCTTGGTCTCGGCCATCACGGCTTCGATCCGGTCGGCGATCTCGAACATCTTCATGGAGCCAACCTCGCGCGACAAGCGGCGCGCGACCTCCTTGATCACGTTGTTGCGTGGGTCGGCGATCGTATAGACGGGGTGGCCGAACCCGATCACGACTTCCTTGGCTGCGATCCGGCGGCGGATGTCCGCATCGGCCTCATCGACGTCACTGTAGCGCTTCTGCACCTCGAAGGCGACCTCGTTGGCGCCGCCGTGCTTCGGCCCACGCAGCGCGCCGATCGCGCCCGTGATCGCCGAGTACATGTCGGCGCCCGTGCCGGCAATCGAGCGGGCGGTGAAGGTCGAGGCGTTGAACTCGTGCTCGGCGTAGAGATTGAGTGAGGTGTGCATGGCGCGGACATGGGAGTCCGATGGTCTGCGGCCGTGCAGGAGATGCAGGAAGTGTCCGCCGATGGTGTCGTCGTCGGTCTCGACATCGACGCGACGGCCGTTCTGGGCGAAATGATGCCAGTAGAGCAGCATGGAGCCGAGCGAAGCCATCAGGCGATCGGCGATGTCGCGCGCTCCCGGATGATGGTGATCGGAGATCTCCGGCAGCACGCAGCCGAGCGTCGAGACTCCGCTGCGCATGACGTCCATCGGATGCGCCGCGGCCGGGAGGACTTCCAGGGCCATCCGGACCGCGTTGGGCAGGCCGCGCAGGCCCTTCAGCTTGGCCTTATAGGCGGCGAGCTCGGCTCGGGTCGGCAGGGTCCCGTGTACGAGGAGATAGGCGATTTCCTCGAACTCGCAGGTCTCTGCGACATCGAGAATGTCATAGCCGCGGTAATGCAGGTCGTTGCCGGTGCGGCCGACTGTGCAGAGCGCTGTATTGCCGGCGACGATGCCGGACAAGGCGACTGATTTCTTAGGCGCCGGCTTTGAAGATCCTTCGTTCGTCATAATGCCAATCCCTTGATTTACGAAAGCGCTGGGGTGGCCTTAGCGGCCCAACCAATCGAAGATGCCCGTCGATCCTTTCGCGCCGAGTTGCGATGGATCGACGGTGAAGGTGAGCCCGGTGATGTCGTTGGCATTCAGTTCCGGCAGGCGCTCGACCAGGCCGAGGAAGCGATCCTGCTCGGCGGGCGCGATGACACCGTCGGCAAGGCTCCGGAACTTCGCGACATATTGCGGCCGGGCGAACGGACGTGCGCCAAGCGGATGAGCGTCGGCGACAACCAGTTCGTCGCTGATGACCGAGCCGCCCTTGAGTGAAACGACCACACGACCGCCAAACGCCTTATGCTTCGGATCGTGGCTGTGATAGCGCTGTGTCCAATGCGGATCTTCGACCGTCGAGATCTTGTGCCACAGTGCGACGGTTTCGGGGCGGGCTGCGCGCTCTGGCGCGTAGGACTTTTGATGATGCCAGCCGCCGTCTTCGAGGGCGACCGCGAAGATGTACATGATCGAATGGTCGAGCGTCTCGCGGCTGGCCTTCGGGTCCATCTTCTGCGGATCGCTGGCGCCGGTGCCGATCACATAATGCGTGTGATGGCTGGTATGGATCACGATGCTCTCGATCTTGGTGAGATCGCCGATCTTCGGTCCCATCCGACGCGCCAGATCGATCAGGGCCTGGCTCTGATACTCCGCCGAATGTTCCTTGGTGTAGGTGTCGAGGATGGCGCGCTTCGGCTCTCCCTTCTCGGGCAAGGGCACGGCATACTGCGCCTTCGGACCCGACAGCAGCCAGGCGATAAAGCCGTCTTCGCCTTCCCAGGCGGGCGAGGGGGCGCCTTCGCCGCGCATGACGCGGTCGACCGCCTCGATCGCCATCTTGCCGGCAAAGGCCGGTGCGTAGGCCTTCCAGCTCGAGATCTCGCCCTTGCGCGACTGGCGCGTGGTGGTGGTGACATGCAGCGCCTGCTGCACGGCCTGATAGGTGGTCTCGATCGGCAAGCCAAGCGCGGTGCCGATGCCGGCTGCCGCTGACGGGCCGAGATGGGTGATGTGGTCGATCTTGTGCTCGTGCAGGCAGATGCCCTTCACGAGATTAACCTGGATCTCGTACCCGGTCGCAAGGCCCCGGATCAGTGCGGCGCCGTCAAGGCCGCAATGCTGGGCCACCGCCAGGATCGGCGGAATGTTGTCGCCGGGGTGCGAATAGTCGGCAGCGAGGAAGGTGTCGTGGAAGTCGAGTTCGCGCACCGCAACGCCGTTGGCCCAGGCGGCCCATTCCGGCGAGATGCGTTGCGCTTGGGTCAGCCCGAACACGGTCGCGCCGGGCTTGAACGGATGCGTGACGGCCTGGGCGCGTGCGTTCGCCACCGGCCGACGCGCAATGGAAGCCGCGGCAACGGCGGCGTTGTCGATGATGCGGTTGCCAATCATCTCGATCACGGCCGGCTCGATAGCGACCGGATCGGAGGCGACCTCGGCGATCTTCCAGGCAAGTTGATCCGCACGTGCCAGATGCTCGGAGGATTTGTAGGTGCGGACGTTGTGCGATTTCACGATCAAAAATCCTCTTTAGGCGTGATTTGAAGAAGCCGGATCCACCGGCGTCGGTTTTCCGGCCGCGTCGACCGCGACCATTTCGAACGATCCTTGCATGGCAATGCGGCGAGAGCCGGTGGCGAGCGTTTCGGCAACAACCTCGACCGCGACCGTCATCGAGGAGCGGCCGACCCGCTCGACTTGGGCCGTTAGCTCGACGAGTTCGCCGACGCGGACGGGTTCGTGGAATTGCACCTTGTCGGAAGTCGCCATCACCACCGCACAACGGGCTCGGCGGGTGGCCGCGACAAAGGCGGCCTTGCCCATGAGGCTCAGCGCATGGCCGCCGAACAGTGTGCCGTAATGGTTGGCCTGCTCGGGGAAAACGACCTCGACGAAACGCGTCGGCTCGTTCGCCCAGGCAGCTGGTTTGAGGGCGGCCTGCATGGCGCGATATCCGGTGACCCTTGTTCAAGGACCCTTGCAACTCGATCTGTTGTTCGCAATATCTGCAAAGCCAAAACCCGCGTATAGCACTGAAAAGGTGAAGCTTTGCGAAGCAATGGTCGTGAATTTGCAAAGTTTGCAAAAGTTGCAAATTCGACAGGGGGCGCCGGATGAAGAAGGCATTCATGGGCGTGCGCCTGAAGCGTCTGCGCGAGGAGCGCAGATTGACACAGCAGGCGCTCGCTTCGGCCATTGGAATTTCCCTGAGCTATCTCAATCAGCTCGAAAACAACCAGCGACCGCTCACCATCGCCGTGCTGCTCAAGCTCAACGCCGCCTTCGGCGTCGACGTTCAGTTGTTCTCGGAGGATGACGAAGCCCGGCTCGTCGCCGATTTGCGCGAGGCGTTGTCCGATCCTGAGGTCGGCGAGACGGTATCGTCCGCCGAGCTGCGCGAGCTCGCGCTCAACATGCCGGCGCTGGGGAGGGCGGTGGTCAGCATCAGTCGCCGCTATCGGCAGGCGATCGAGCAAAGTGCGGCGCTCGCGGCGCGGCTGGGCGAGGATCGGCAGGCTGAGACGGCAATCCTGCCGTCGACGGCTTACGAAGAGGTGCGCGATTTTTTCTATGCGCGCCACAACTACATCGCCGAGCTCGATGAAGCTGCCGAACGTCTGGCGCAGGACTTGGCGCCGTCGGACGCGATCACTCCCGCCATTCTGAGCGACCACCTCAGGGCCAAATTCGACGTCACGGTCCTGATCGGTGACGAAGCCGATGATGTTCATCGCCGCTACGACTCGCAGAACAGGACACTGCACCTTTCGCGCAGGCTTGAACTCGGGCAGCGCGCCTTCCAGCTCGCGACCCAGATTGCGATGCTCGGCCTGGATCGCGAACTGGGTGCGCTCGTCGAAGCTGCGGGATTTACCAATCAGGAGACGCGCGGGCTCGCACGCATCGGGCTTGCCAACTATTTCGCGGGCGCGCTGATCATGCCCTACGGGCGATTCCTGGCCGAAGCGAAGGCGCAGCGCTACGACATCGACATTCTCGGTGAGGCGTTCGGGGTTGGCTTCGAGACGATCTGCCATCGCTTGAGCACGCTGCAGCGGCCGTCCGCGCGCGGTGTGCCGTTCTTCTTTATTCGCGTGGACCGCGCGGGGAACATTTCGAAACGTCAGTCGGCGACAGATTTTCACTTTTCGCGGATTGGCGGCACGTGTCCGCTCTGGAACGTCTACGAGGCGTTCGCGTCCCCTGGCCGCATCGTGACCCAGTTTGCCCGGATGCCCGATGACCGCGCTTATCTCTGGATCGCACGAACCGTCTCCCACAGGAGCGGTGGTTATGAATCCCTGAGCAAGACCTTCGCCGTTGCCCTCGGGTGCGACATTAGGCACGCGGAAGAGCTTGTCTATTCGCGAGGGTTGGACGTTCACGACCCTGCGTCAGCGGTCCCCATTGGCATGGGATGCAAGGTGTGCGAACGTATCGATTGTCCGCAACGCGCTTTTCCCCCGGTCGGGCGTTCCCTGATGGTAGACGAGAGACAGTCGTTCTTTTCGCCATATGCAGCGTCCAAATCCCAATGACGCATGCACGAGGAATCCGCCCATATCCGCTATCTCGACACGTCCGGTGTTGCCGCGCATCTCGTCGGCTTCTTCCCTTCTGAGCATTTGACTGCGGGCAGTACGCACAAGGCAAATCAGTCGATTAGGTTGGTCAAATCGACCTTTCGCGACAAATTCAAATGCCTCGTGACGCAAGTCAAATCGGGCATCGTTATCGAATGTCCGGAGGCGACCGAGTGTGCAATCCTGAATTTATGCATTGTCGTGGAGCAAAAACTGGAGCGGCTGAAGAACGAGCCGCTCGCCGCCAAGATGGTCGAAGAGATTCTCGCGGTCTCCAGCGCCGAGCTTCGTCGCTGGTCAAAGGACGGTCGCATATCAACCAGCGGCCGGGCTTATTTTGGCCAAGGCAGGAAGCAGGTTGGATTGTTTCTTTACTCGCCTGAGGCGATCCGCGAATTGTCGTCGCGTCCTGATCAAATCATGCGATGGCGAAATCAGGATCGGCAGCACCGGCATTGAAGGGGGTATTGCCGACTGTCGGCCAAACCCAAACGCCTACCGTTGTGTCGATGGCTCTCTTCGGGGATTAACAGGGAACGCGGTTTCTGCCGCTGTCCGGCGCCGCTTCTTCTCGCTTCAAGCTTCATTTTTCCCACCGTTCTCCTCGCTGTGCGGCACGCCAGCGGTTCTCTGGGGGGCTTACCCATTCGGTTTCGCCGAATACCCCTCTTAAATCAGCTCCAAGGCGGCACGAAGGGTCGCCCGGAAAGTAGGTAAAAGTTCCAAGTTTCAACAGTTTTGGCTTGCTTCTGGAAAAGCTATTGAAGCTATTGATTTTTAATGAGAAACACGGTTTCAACAGTGGCGATCTAAAATGGATCCGAATGTTGAAACCATGGATTTTCAAGAACTTAACAATGATCAGCGTCGCGAGATGGTCAACAGCCAGCAGCGCTTTCAGGCCCTGCGGGATGCCAAGGGGGCGTACGACGCTCATCGCGGTTCCCTGACTTGGGCGGTGTCCAAAGGTCGTGAATACCTCGTCCGTAGCTACTACAACAAAGCGGGCCTCAGGAAGCAAAGCTCGCTCGGCGTGCGCTCTCCCGAAACCGAAAAAATCAAGGTTGACTTCGACGCTAAGCGCGCTGCGTCAGAAGACCGATTGAAGAATATACGCGACACGATGGAGCGACAAGCCGCGGTCAATCGAGCGCTCGGCTTGGGTCGCGTACCGCTGATTGGAGCTCGGATCATGCGCGCTCTCGACCGCTTCGGGATGTTAGGTTCAGGCATTCGGATTGTCGAAACGAACGCGATCTACGGTTATGAGGCCTCTTCCGGCATCAGGATCAATCCGGGCTTAGCAACAACGGAAGACATCGATATTCTGTTCGACGCGCGCCGCGCACTTACGTTCGTGGGGGACGACGACGTCTGCGCGTCTTCGCTCCTGAAGGTACTCCAACGTGTCGACACTAGCTTCGAACGCGCCAAGCAGACGTTCCGGGCTGTGAACCGGGACGGCTATATCGTCGATCTGATCAAGCCGATGCAGAGTCCTCCTTGGAAGAAGGCTCCGGACAAGATCGGCTCTGACCCTGAAGACCTGACTGCCGTTCAAATCGAAGGACTCGACTGGCTGCAGAACTCTCCGGCTTTCGAGGCGGTCGCGATCGACAAAAAGGGCGAACCGGTGCGCATCGTCGCTCCAGATCCGCGGGTTTGGACGGCCCATAAGATTTGGTTGTCCCGGCGTGCGGACAGGGCGCCGCTCAAGCGCCAACGAGATGCAGCACAGGCGGAAGCCGTGGGTGCTCTGGTCGCAAACTATCTCACTCACCTGCCATTCGACGCAGGGCAGTTGAGGATGCTTCCGAAAGAAGTGGTAGACAGCGGGCGCCGTTCTTCGTTAAGAAAGATGCCGCGGCGCGAGCCTAGCAGTCAGGCTCAAGAAGAATGAGGTCGTCAAAGCCGGCGCCGATCATCGGCGGCGCCAGGATGATGATCAGCATGATGCCGCTGCTCGTCGGCATGATCATCGCGCCATAATCGACGTGACTAGGGTCATCGTGACTGCCACGATAACCGGCATCGTCATCGCCAGCAGCGATACCAGCACCAGGATTAGCATCGCGATCGGCGCAGCCAGCATTGCCGGCAGCTTGCGATTGGTGGCGACTTGATACCGATCAAAGACGGTTTGCAGTCACCGCAAAACCGCTAGCGGTACTCACGGCGAAATCTTCGCGGCGTTAATGTTTGGCCTAAAACCTGGCCGCTAATCTTCCATGAGGGGCATCAACTTACAAAATCGAGTCGTTGAATCGATCGCTCTTATAATCTGGGCGACTCGTTCTTTAGTGGACCTACAAACGCTCCTGTCGTTATTCGCGGCCGGCATCTTCACCCCGGGAAAGGACAGTTGCCGGCTCGGGCAGGCCGGACGGCCTCGTATCAAGATCGACTATCGTTCATACGTCACAAGCCTCTTGGTGTGGCTCTACATGAACGGCGATTGACCGCGCGGTAGCGTGAGCTATCGCGACCAGGACCCGACTAACCCGTTTTGCATGACCTAGGCAGACCGCACGGGGCCGCAAACCCCGCAAGACGTCGCCATCAAAGGGTTCGCGACACGGCAATGTTGACCAAGCTGCTCAGGATCAATGACACCATCCCCTGAACGCCGTACGAGGCACGTCGATTGGTTCGAAATCGAACCTGGGAAGGCCGCGGGCGGAGCAGATTGGGCTCAGCGTCGACGAGGCCCAGCGTTGCTCACCCGAGGCCCGGTATCTGCACCCAATAATCCTGTAGGAATTTGCAGCAAAGCAGGCCCGACCACCATCTGCCACCTTGCGGAGGCGCCGATACATCTCGCATGAGCGCGTCGTCAGTCGGCTAAGGGAGGCTCCACTGGAATGGCAAAGCCCGCCTTCACCCGGTCCATGACGACCATGGTTTTGAATCCTTTGATATGGAGGTTTTTCTGCAAGAAACGGCGGGTGAACTGTTCATAATCGTCCATTGTGCGTGCGGTAACGTAGAGGACGAAGTCAGCCTCTCCGGTCACATAGAATCCATTCACAACCTGAGCCGAAGTCTTGATGGCCTTTTTGAACCCGTCAATGATCTCCGAGCTCTCTCGCTCCAGGCTCACGAGCAAAAGCGCCTGGATGGATCTGCCGACCGCTTTTGGCGAAACGATCGAGATATCGGCTTCGATAATGCCCTCCGAACGCAGCCGTTTCAGACGGCGCTGACACGCCGTAGAAGAAAGGCCGGCGAGTTCGCCGATGGTTTCCGTCGTAAGACGGTTGTTCTTCTGCAGGATCTCCAGGATGCGGGCGTCGATCCGATCGTACCGCATAGTTGGAGGCCATGCTTTGGAGGTGAGCTTCACCACGAAAGATCCTTGCGGGTAGAAAAAGTCTCTTGAACGATGCCAAGTCGCGAAGGCACGTGCATCGGCTGATCGCGCTGCTTGACGCTCTCAAGCGCTGCAACTTCCATGCCCGAGCAGCCCTAGCAGGGAGCCGCGGAGCTCACATGCTTGAAGCCTTGTATCCCGAGCAACGAGAGTTGGCTGTCAGCCGACGCGGCGACCCAGGACAGCCGAGGAGCGACGATCACAAACGATGATTTTCGCTCTCAGACCTGCTTCAATCGCAACCGCATCCAGCGTTCTCGCGGCCTGCTTGAAACGGCGCTCGCTTAGCACGAGCTCTCATATGTTCAAATAGGCTTTTCTCAAGGGGTCGTGCTTCCGAAACCAGAAACGCGATCATTGTTGTTCGGCGTTGGAGCCATCCACAAACCAAAGCTCAAGAGATTGCCGATAGCGCTACCACCGCGCGCGCGCGTCCGCTCTCGGAGATCTTCATAGGCTGGCGTTTGGTCTGCTTGTGACTATCGGATCGTTCGTGGCTGATACGAAAGCCAAATCGAAAGTTGTGAAGCGATGTCGGCGAAGACGGGCAAGAAGCAGAAGCCGTTATAAGCCCGGGTAATGCCAACATCACTTTTATACACCTGCGCGCGATCAGGCTCGCGTTCCGAAACGATGAGCACACCGTCTGCGCGATATTCTGCCAACGGCATCATCCGCCAACGCGCCCTGTAGACGCGAGCAGGTCGTAAATCGCTCGATGCCTTAGACCGTCAGCGCCGGCCCATCGGGCGGCATATCGGCGCTGGCAGGGCCCCGGGTGTTGTTTACGCGTGGCGAGTTCGAAGCCCTTGCACTCCGGAGCTGGTGATAAAGCGTTTCGAGACGCAGTTTATCTTCGCGATTTCTCGAGATACGCGTTTTTTGGCGTAGCGTCCTTTGGACGTGCTCGTATCTTTCCGAATGAATGCAATAGCTGAAACCAGATTCTCTTTGCCTGTCGCCGATGTTCGTCACAACGCACTGCACGTCGGTTCGCTGATAGTTGCGTGCTGGTAAGAGTTATTAACTTGCCCTTGGTAATAGGCTGACTGGTTCGATTCGCGTCATCGTTTTTCAAGATTAAGCCGTCGAGGGAACCGTTTTGGCTCTACGGCACCGGCTAAGTTTTTTCAGAAGATTATTTCAGGGGGGCGGCCGAGGTCGCTTTAAGTCTATGAGTTGGGATCAGCGAAGAGCCAAACGCGTTCAGCTCGATCATCGATATCGCGCAACTTTGGTAGGCGCCGACGGCACATGGCGCCGCGATTGCGTTCTCCTTGATGTTTCCCAAACGGGAGCACGGCTTCGGATAGATGGATCACCGGAAGTCCTCAAGGCGCGGCAGTTCTTTTTGCTGCTTTCGACGATGGGGTTGGTCTACCGCAGATGCGAGTTGGTCCGGCTGGACGGCTCCGAAGTCGGAGTCGAATTCGTAATGAGCCGGACTCGTGGTGAACGCGCGTTGCATTCCGACAGGTCGCCTAGCTCTGCCGCGGATTAATTCAATGGAATTGATTTGCTCGCGCAGTATACCTGCGCTGGATACGGAGTCCCTTTTGCCTTTCGAAGCCCGGGAGGCGCTGTTTCGCGATCACCACGGTTTTCTTCTATATCTCACCAAGGGGTTATCCCGTTCTGCTTTTAAAGAGGAGAGGCTTCTTCGACTTGAGGCGCGCGAGGCGTTGATCTGGCTGAATGAGACGCCGGAAGAGCAAGGTTCGTTTTGGCGTTAGCTTGGGGGGCACTCTTGCGGCAATTGCCTAATCGAAGGTCCTGGGATGCCGGTTTTGAGAGGCAGCCGCGCTATGAGACGAGATTATTTTCTAAGGATATTGAAGAGAGACTGTCCGCGTGGCCGCCAAATCACAAGACTTCGGATGTAGATCAAGGGCCAGGAGATCGAAATCCTGAGCACGAAGGTCGCGATCTCGAAAGGAAGCCTTTATCGTCCGGTAGAGACGTTCGTCTGCCAGCTTGCAACCCATGCTCCGTCAAATACGTCGATTTTGAAAACAGGTTGCCTCCGAGGTCAGAGTGAGCGGAAATCGTCTGGATCCTTCTCTCACCGTTCCGCCATCAGTCGATGTTTTCGTGATCTGTGGACGTTTGAGCCCGGGTTGACCGCGGCCGAATGTTTCCTTCGACCGACGCAGCGGTAGGACGGGAGGAGCATTATTGCAGTGTCCGCTTAGCGGCCTGCCCCGCCTTCGCCAAGAGCCAATCTTCGACTCGGCAGATTTTGCTCAATAGTTCGGCGGCGTCGGCACGATCGCGCGCATAGTAATTGACGACGCTGCATGTCAGAAGTGCAATGGCAACTGCCGCGTCCGTAACGTCTTCGTCCATAAGCACTGCCGCCATCGTTTCGGCCAGCATCTTTGCGCGTGCAAGCTCATCGCCTGAGGGCTTCGCTAGCATGGGCGGTACAGGTTCTGTCATGAGACCTCGCTGTGAGCCGAGCAGATACATTTACCACTTTATTTCCCACGCAATCAACCTTCGCGTGTGCGAGATTAAAATGCTTGCCGCAACTGATCTCCTCAAGTTAGCGCTATCAAGTCAGTCGGCTGACCCTCACAACATTGTGGAGAGGAGGATCTTTTCTGCTACATTGCGGGAGTTAGTTTATTTCATTGTGCAGATGCCTCAAGTCGATGTCAGTTGTAGATCTAGTTCCTGAAATTCCCGAATGGTTCTGGCAGATACGCTATGACCCGAACCACGACGCAGACTCGCCAACGCTGTTGGGAATTGAATGCGGGGCAAACTGCCAAAATTTCGCCTACGAATTGCTGCGGCATTTCGGCCGTTACGTTCCCAACTTGCGGTCAAGCAATCTGTGGGACGATACAGAATATACGATCGAGGTCGATCAATATCAGCCACTCGATCTTCTGCTCTTCAATCGGAATCAGAGCGCCTGGGGCGCGCATGTTGCCGTCTACGCGGGTAACGATCGGGCAGTCCATTTGAGCCGAAGGCTCGGCCACGCGGCTGTATGGCCGCTTGCGCATTTCGCGCAGCGTCCAGAATATCAGGTGCTGGTCGGGGCGAAGCGGGCTATAGCTCTCGCGTCCGGTCGCTAAACTCTAGAAGTCGGGCACTATAAGGCGAAGCCCTACACTCCAAGAATGCGGCGAGCGACATTCGTTAGTTCGCCTCGTTGCACGGCGCTCCCAGCCAACGAAAATAACCAGCCCGTAGTGGCGCCGGGAGGAATCCAGATGCCGACACGCGATCCGCACTACAATATCCGTATCGAGAACAAGCTGACATTCTTGCAGCTTTTCGGTCACTGCGCCACATCGCTGACAGCTAAAATATCTTCCCCAAGAGGTACCCGAGCGCGCCGATCGTCCCCCGCACAGCCATTCCGATCAGGCTGTCCTTCAGCTTCGTCCCATACTGGGTAATGATGGGGTTCAGGAAGCGCCACCAGTACATCGACGCGAACCCGCGTGGCCTTCAACAGACACCGGGCGGCTGAAACTTCGGCCTCGCGCTGTTCTTTCTCCAGCGGATTGTCGAAGTCGTTGGCCTCGCGGATTGCCTTCTCCAACTTCTCCATCGCTGCGTCGGCGTCAGTATACTCCTTGCTGTTGTGGTTGATCGTGACGGTGCGATCCGATGCCGGCACGATCTTATCGAAATGCTCCTCGATATAGCGCAGCAGCTCGCGCGTTGTCGGCAGAAAAATCTGCCGCGATACGTCGGAAACATGAATGTCGTAATTGTTGTCCGTGTAGAGGAAGTCCCTGCAAAAATCGTAGATGTCCAGTTCACCGTTGCGCAACGCCCGAAGCAGGGCAACGCGCAGAGCCAGCCGGTCGGTCTTGTCCTGGGGCCATGATAGTGTGCCGCTGCCGTTTATGGATCCGACCGTTTCCTTGCACTCGGCATACCACCTCGGAAAGTCAATGCGCGCTTCGAGGTCTGCAACGACGATCCGCTGCACCCTCGGCGTGTCGTCGATGTTGCGAAAGAAATTGTCTAGGTGGTCCTTGAAGAACTGATACTTTGCGCCGGTCACGGCGTCAGTCAGCTCGTTGTAGACCGCACGAAAATTCGAGAAATCGCTCAAGGATGCCCCGATTCGGCAATGGGTGAGGACGATACCATGCGAACGCTTGTGCTACATTATGCGGCATGAACGAAGCAGTATCAACGCCGGGAACCTGTTGGCGAAGGCGCGCAAGAAGCGCCCTCGCGGCAAGAAGGTATGAGCGAGGCAATAGTCGTTCGCAAACGTCACGTAGCGGAGTCATGGTCTGATGACGTCCGGCTGGTGAGGAGGTGGCATAATGCCCAAGAAGCGGTCGAGCCCGAAGGGACTGATGACGCGCCGAACAGAGCCGGGCCCGACCTTGAATTTCCGTGTTCCTGCACAAAACCCGCTGGTGTCTTTCACTACGACCACCGGCAGCCAGGGTGAGCAGATCATCACATTCGGCCCGAACTGACTCGAATTGTCCAAGAGAAATCTCGCCGCTTTCGAAGAAATCGCGCGCCCAGAGGGAGGAGAGGAAAATTGGCGACTGAATCCTGCAATGAGGGATTCACACCAACTCAATCGTGCCCTGCTCGCGTCTGAGATGCTAGAAAATACACTCCGTGCGAAACGAGCCCTTGAAAGGCTTGTCGGCGAAAACGATCGCGAGCACGTGAAACTTCTTGCCTATCAAGCCGTATACGAACTCACCGCGCTTGCAGCGAACTATCACGCTTGGACGGTGGTCGACAACGAACCATCCATTGTTGCTCGCAATCGATCGGTGGAAGGCGCAAGGAAGGCCTTAAGAAGGCGCATCGCTTGGCGCCGTCTCCCGCCGCATCACGTTTTGAGCTGAGAAACGTCAATCTTCTTGCAATTGACGCGTTGGGGCCTCGCTCGACATGGTCGAACACATCGGCGTGAAGAACATTCAGAACCATTGCTTCGATCTGGGCGATCATCTCACCGCTCAACTGGACGAACTCGCCGTTGGTCTCGTCGGTCCGAGTCGGCGGCAACATCGCTCGCCCACATCTATGTCGTCGGTCTGCCCGCGACAGACTGGCTCAGCTACCTCGAAGAGAATGGCGTGCATGTTTCCCCCGAATGCGACGGCATCCACATATCGTTCGGCATGCTCAACACGGTCGACGATATGGATTGTCTGGTGCATCTCATCCGCGATCGCCAATCAAAAAAGTCCTTCAGCGCCGCTTAGGACTTTGCATGGACCACTTCGGTAAGCCACACGCGAAGTAGACAGCAGCCTGATCCCGCCCAAGGACGAGCATCACGCCTTTCCACTTACTGACATGTTGAAGGAATAGATCGCGCAGTTTGGTGACGCGATCGATTAGTACCGGCGCAGCGCGCACGACGACCGACCATGCGGAGCATAGCGTCGTGTACATCCGCAATTGTGAGGCTCGCGATGTTCGGAGTTCTTTTTAAGTAGACCACAGATGGCCAGCGCTTTGATCGCCTACCAGACGATCGTGTTCATCGACAAAGCTGTGCGGATCCCGGGTACCGCATCGGGTAAGTAGGACAAGGGATCAGATATTGACGACGTGAAGTTGCAAAGTGCCATGCCTGGCAGCATGGCGGTCGTGAAATAAACAGCCTCGAGTTCTCGATTATCGCACAGTCGTGGCCCTATCTATCGTCAGGATTGCTCTTCTCGTTTTCCCTAATGGCTGCCGCCTTCCTGATCGGAATGCTTCTTGGAACGCTCTTCGCGCTCGTGCAACACTTTGAGCTCCGCACTCTGCGCCAGTTCGTCCGTAGCTACGTTGCCCTGATGCGATCGATTCCGCTCATCCGCTCCGGCTTCTTCGGTCGCATTGCGCGCCTCCGCTGCGAACGGAATCACGGCTGGCGATTCTGCAAGCTTTCCGGCCCTCCGACCTCAAAAGCCTGCAATCTCGAATCGGCAGACGGCGGGGGAAGGCGATCTGTTTCGCGTCAAGTTGGATCAGATCATCCACCTCAAGCACGAGCAAGGGTTTTACTCCTTGTGCTTTCTTGAGGCCTTTCCGTGATCAGGACGTTTCGATGCGGTGCGGCCTGGCATGGAACGCATCGAAGTCAGCGGCTCGTCAGCTTACGGACAGCTAAGCTGCTTATCAGCGAAGTCAGGTCTAGTGACCTGAACACAATGCAACATCCATAGGAGTGTGGTCGTCATGTACGGTCGAATCAACAATTGGTCGGATGTTCCATCCGATGATGAATATCATCGCGCAGGCTCCCCGGAGCACGGGAATGCCGACGACTTCGCGGACGCATTCGCTAGAATGCGAATGCAGGATTCCGGTGCCAGCTCATCCTCGCGTCCAAGTTATTACAACAGTTCAAGACCTCCTATTGTCGAGATCGACCAGGCGACATTCCGGCGAGAGGTGAGGACCTTTCACGGCGACGAGATCAATCATATCGCCAACAATCCACAGGAATACTCAGAACGTGTATCCGAAAGGGCTAGGCGCACATCGGACGTCGCTAGCGAGTATGGCATCCGAAGAGATTCGGACGCCGCCCGATATTACAGCTACCAACTCGGAAATAGGAGTGTCGGTCTCCAAAGAACGGAAGGCGGATTTCCTATGACTGACTTCAACAGCCAAGGCTGGCGAGAACAGTTCCCCGGACGAACTGACGTCACCTCAATCGTGGATTTCCAGGTTGCTCATCCGCTCGTTTCGAATGCCGGCGATATTCTGCTCGAGCATCAACTTCGGCAAGACGGCGAACGGCCTCTGGTGAACTGGCGTCCTGCGAATGATGATGCGAGGACCCGTGCAGAACAAATGGGTTTCGTCCATGTGGACCGAGACGATATGGTACTTGACCCAACCCGGTCCGGACCCTGGAGCTACAGGGATGGTGGATGGCAGCGTACAACCCATCATTCGGGGTATCTCTCCAAAGAGGCCAGCGATACTGAATCTTCAGCAGCGTCCGACTCGGATGGAGACTTTATGTGACGTGAGATCTCCACCAATCCATGAAGGAGGTGGAGCAAGGAGCGCAGACCAACGAACATCTGCGGCTTACGATCGAGTCTAGGATCGAACGAAGCCGAAACCAATTCGGCTGAATTCGCGAGGTGCACTATACGGACGCACCGCGGCGGTTACGAGACCCGATGAACAAGGCAACAGGAAACCCCGGCTTCCGGCCGGGGTTTTCGATTGCACATCCCGGACGGGAAGAGCAGTGGCTATGGCGGGTGCGAGCGTCAGTGTGTCCGCTTCCGGCCAGTTATCGTGTGCGGTACACCATCATAATGGCTCGGGATCCTCCCGTTTGCATCCAGGGTCTCATGCGACCATCAGACCTAACCAGATGAGGGCTGAGAGGCATAAACCTGACGGCGCGGTTAATGTGCAAGAACCTGCGGCGAAGAGGCGACTACGGCTATTGTACTGTCTGGTTAGACGAGTCGGACAGTGGTTGTAGATTCGTGCGCCCGGCTTTGCCCTTCTCATCGAGGGCAAGCGAGAGCTTGAGATTGTTGGTCAGCATCGGGCTGTCAGGAGCCATTGCGAGAGCTTGCCGATATAGCGCTTGTGCTTCTTGGTGATGCCCCTCGTTGTCAAGGACAACACCCTTCGCATTCAATATGCGCAAGTCGCCAGGGGCAGCGAGTAAGACTTTGTCAAGTACCTCAAGCGCCTGATCCGGGCACTTTCGCGCCAGCAGAGCGCGCGCAAGGGGAATAGCAGCGTTGACGTTGTCGGGCTGCTTCTTCAACGCATCACGCAAAGCCTCCTCGTCAACGTCCCCGCGTACGGCGTATGCAGAGCGTTCGCGCGTAGCAGCATCGATCTCCCTGGTGCCCTGCAGCTCTGGTGCCGGCATCTGCTGTGTTGAAAGTCCTGGCTTATCCCAGCTCGTGCAACTTCCAAGCAGCAGAAGTAGGGGGATAGCTAGGCGCAAGTTCGCGCTACGGGAGCACAACGTCCGCGGGGTATTCATCTGATATGAATTCATAGCATGACCTTACGACCGGCTGCCGTGCTCTGTTAGCTAATCGGCCGTCGCGCCAAGGCGCGCTCCTGAGGGGATCTTATGCTTGGCGGCACCGAGGTTGACGGATCCAATCGGCTGGACCGTGAAATCCGAGGCGAGATCCTGATAAGACAGAACCGGCAGATCGATCCCGTTGCGCGTGAGAAATCCCCGGAGAAACCGCCGGATGTCCATTGGCCCGAGAATGACGGGCGGGCTCTGACTGCGTGCGATCGTTGATTGGATCTGACGGAATTGTGAAAGCAGCATCTCGCTCTCGTGGTTCTCCAAAACGAGGTAGGGACCGACCGCGGTGTCGCGCACCGCCGCGCGCACGATATCCTCGGTTTCACGCTCGACAATGAACGCAGCCACAACTCCGTGGGCATTGGCATATCGATGACAGATCTGACGTCCGAGACCGGAGCGAACATATTCGGTGAGCAGGGCGACATTTTGCTCGCGCTCGCTCCATTCTGCCAGCGCCTCGAGGACAAGGCGCGTGTTGCGAATAGGGATGCCCTCTTCTAGTAATCGACGTAGAACATCGGCTATCCGGGGGACCGGGGTCGTGCGCAGCACCTCCTTAACGAGATCAGCATATTCCTGCTCCATTCGCGCCAGCAATTGTCGCGTCTCTTGGATGCCAACCAGCCGCTGTGCATACCGTGTCAACGCCGACTTTACTCGCAAGGCGATGACTTCGCTTGGAGCGCGATGCCCTATTCCGGCAGCTTTGAGAGCTGGCGCATGACTTTGTTCGATCCAAATCCGGTTCTTCTCTGGGTCTTGCCGAAAGGGGATACCGCTCAATTCAATGTTCGCCACGTCGTCGTCGAGCACGAGTTGCGTGGGGTCAACAAAATCCCCGCCAACAGGCACCCCCTCGACATCTACCCTGAATTGCGAGTCCGATAGGCGCTGGTCGACTCGGGTAGGAATACGTGGGATTGTGATGCCAAGATCAGATGAGACCAGCGCAGAAACGTCTCGGATGGAACCCTCGAGCTCCTCTTTGTCGATTGCATGTGTCAGGTTTGGTGCGAGGAATAGTGTGATCGGAAGTGCCTCCGCAGGCACCGTTTTAGTCTGAGTCTGTGCGGCAGCTGGAGCCGAACCAGTGATATCGGCGCCCGTCTTGGCGCCCGTCTTGGCGTCCGCCTTGGCCGCGGTGTTGGCGCCCAGCGCACCAGCCTTGACAAGGCTCGCCCCGCCAAAGAGTGCGGCTAGTATCATGAACGGTGGCAAGGGGAACCCTGGGACGAGGCCCATCAAAGCCAGCACGCAGGCGGCTAGCCTTAGCGCTTGTGTGCTGGCCGTAAGTTGGCTCACGATGTCGGCACCAAGGTTCAGCTTGGAAGGACCGCTGACACGAGTGACAATGGTTGCGGCTGTAATTGACAGCAGCAAAGCCGGAATCTGCGAAATTAGCGCATCACCTATGGTCAGGATCGTATATTGATGGAGCGCATCTTCGAGCGACATGCCCTTGGAGAGCAAACCGATTGTGATGCCGCCCAGCATGTTGATGCAGATGACTACGAGCCCGGCGATGGCGTCGCCCTTCACGAATTTCATAGCGCCGTCCATGGCGCCATGAAGCTGGCTCTCTCGCTCCAAGCCGGCCCGCCGACGGCGAGCTTCGTACTGATCGACGTGTCCGTTGCGCAGCTCGGCGTCAATGGCCATCTGCTTCCCAGGCAATGCATCAAGCGTGAAGCGCGCTGATACCTCCGCGACCCGTTCGGCGCCCTTGGCGAGAACCATGAATTGCACCATGGTCACGATCAGAAATATGACAATTCCGACGGCGATGTTGCCTGATATGACGAAATCGCCAAAGGTATGAATGATGCTGCCCGCATCACCCTCGGCAAGAATCAATCGCGTTGTTGCGACCGTAAGAGCGAGACGAAAGACGGTGGAGATGAGGATAACGCCCGGCAAGGACGAAAAGTCAACTGGTGTGTTGAGATAGAGCGCAACCATCAGCAGCAGTACGGCAAAACCGAGGTTGAAACCGATCAGCATGTCGATCACCACGATCGGGATCGGCATGATCATCATTGCGACCGCCAGAAGGAGCATCACCGCGACCATTAAGTCCGGGTTAGCCGGCGCGCGTACGATGAGACTACGCAGGAGGTTGGACATGAAGGGGTCTATTGTTCTTTTATTGGAGCGGTACTGCCCCGCAGTGAAACATAGCTCTTGAACGCAGCCCGGGCCTCAGCCATGCGGCCGGCATGACGCAGGGCGTGACTGCGCAATAGCATCAGTGGCAGACGTGAAGACGGCTGGTCGTCAAGTTTGTCCAGGCGATCCAAAGCTGCCAATGCCTCGTCGCCGCGGCCCTCCGCGATGAGGGCATAAGCCAGAATGCGAAGCAGCTCGACGTCTTCAGAATCTTCGTGAGCTGCGAGTCGCAACAAAGCGAGACACTTTGCGCTTTGCCCGCACGCAAGATGGACATACGAAAGTGCGCAAAGTAAATCACGTTCGCTCGTCGAGATCAGCAAGACGTCACCGGCTGTTGAAACGCGTGCTGTCGGGGTAGATGTGCTGTGCTCCTCTGGCTGGCTCATTGCTAGGCTTTGATCAAGCCGTTCTTATTCTGCCGGAGTAGGACCAACTCGCGCAGCTCCATTTGCAAGATGGCGACTCCTTCACGCGCCACCGCTGCTTCTGGCACGGTAGATACTGCATCGGCCAAACGCTCCAGAAGTAGGCCGTGTGCTTCTGGCCGTAGAACATCCGAATCGCGTAAGCGCGGTGTTATGAAAGAAAGCAGGTTCTGCGCCAGAGTCGGACCGTTGAGCCATTCATGTTCTGATCCTGACTTAATCTCGCCGGGCTCGGCTTGAGCCCCGTGGAGGTCGATGCGCGAGACACGATCGATCGAGTGTAGCTCCAATGCGGTCTCGACCGTCGCCTCCACAAGCCGATCTTGCAGGGGGCTATCCTGAAAAATCGTTGAGCTCTGGCCGTTATTCGCATGCGTTCCCTTGACTTCGTTGGCCCGCGACTGAGGAATCCTGGGCGAAGCGACAGGGAGATGATCGTCGACCGTAATCCTCTGAAACGAGGCGTCAGGCGCAACGGAATGCTGGGGCAGCCTAGTCATGACACTTCCCTTCTGAGCAGCGGGCCGAAACTCTAATAGGGGAGTGCAACCAGCCGGCCATTCCGGCTCAGGAGCACGCGTCCCTCCTCGATCCCATTGACGGTCCATCCGTTATTCAGCAGCGCACCCACGAAATACTTCTGGCCCGCAATGACCAGATAAGGGTCACTGCCGCGCCAGACAGCTTCGACAGCTATGGAGGAGGGCGTCTTCACCTCCTTTACCGCGACTGTGTTGATGAGCACGTAAGCGCCATTGCCATGGTCATCGAACCGGTGCTGGAGCTCTTGCCATTTAGGCAGCGAGGCTGGCGTAACCGTGCCGTCAGCGGTAAGAACACCCGCCTCAGATTTGACTTTGATATCGAAAAGGCCTGCGCTCTCGACCTCCTGTTGCAGCTCTTCGGCAGCTGCATCGGTCGTCGGAGCATTCGGAGCGTTGGGCGCCGGCTTCGTTGCGACTTGCTTGCCACGGGCCACATCGGCGCTCAAACCAACTGCATCGTCCGTCTGGGAAAAACTGGTTGAGACTGCGCCGACCGCGAAAGAACTGATCAGGACTGAGGCGACGGCGACCGTCGGTACGAGCCAGCGGCTAAGAGAGCCAGCTTGCTTAGAACCCTCAATGGACCAGCGAATGGACATCTCACCCAAATGAATGATGGTGGGAAGCGGGACAACAACGGGCTCGCTCGGAGGAATATGCTCGTGCCCTGCGATCCTAACGTCCCTGGCGAAAGCCTCGATTTCGATCGAATTGCAATGTGGCGTGACACGAATATGATGAGGTTCGAGCCCTTGTTCGACAAAGACCAGGTCGGCATCTAGGCCGCTACCAATCAGGCTCGATTCCATACCGGTGTTGCCGGTAAGCCCGGAGTAAAGCCCCGACAGCACCTCGAAATGCGGGGAATTTGGTCCATTCACGGTCAATCTCCTGAACAGCGAACGGAGCCGTACGGCAAAGCCGTACGGCTCGCTACTACTTGCACCTTACGCAGCTCGAAAGCGGGACGAGAGGTGTCGTCCCTCCTCGACCATTACTGCACGCGCTCGTCGGCTGCTTTCTTGATGGTCGTAAGGTTCGTCGAGACGACGCGAAGCTCCACATCCCTCTCACTGGCCTGAATGCTCGTGGCAGTCAGAGCGCCGAGTTGCTTTTGGAACGCGGCCTCTGCGGCGGCATCGGAAGCCGTTGCACCTGCCGCAGCAGCAGCAGTGCCAGCTGTCTCAGCTGCGGTCGAGCCGCTGATGGGTGAGTGAGGCATATGTTTCTCCTGTTTGCTCGAAAGTTCGCCGCCACTAGCGGCTCGTATTACCTGGTCGCGACATGCGACGTCAGGTATCTTCATCCGTCTCGGCCATGGCATCTGAGAAGGAAGCCATTTCTCCATCCATCATTTGGAAAGCGATGGATCCGAGGACGGAGTTGAACGCTTGGCGCATAGCGGCCTCATGTGAGTAGCTGTCCGGACTGGACACGCCATTTGCAGGGCTGCTTGCACTAGCTGATCTCGCATGCTCGTCATGCGCGCCAGCTGTGGGCGAAGGCTCTTTGTGCCCATGAGCCGCACGCAGCTCGCTGTCTATTGGCGCGGCGTGGCCTAAGCCGGAAATGCGCATCGGGTTCTCCTTTGCAATTTAAGTCATGCGGATGGAGGCTGTCTCCGCTGTCCCTATTCTGCCCGTGTTAGCTTTCGGCAAGCTGACGACCTCCAGAGAAAATACAATTGAGCCGAAGTTTAGTTGCCGCGTTTGGCTCCGTTACAGCGTGGCCGGCGTCGGTGGCAGCTCTTGTGCGAATTTGCTTCCCAGAACCAGCGGATTGTCTTGATACGATAAGAAATGAGCTATGAGTCTTGCTCAGACGATCTGCGCGCGAAGAGCGATAGTTCCCGATCAACCGAACTGCGATGGGTCAGCTTGCCGCTCCGCCGCAGACGTCCAAGGCTCATGTGGTGACATTCGGCTTCGGACCGCTTTGTTAGGCGCTTCGTCCTCGACACTGGCTCCATTCGAGTTCTACCTCGGCGCATCTAAAAGAGCCGATAGTCAAGGGACCGGTTCGGACGGGCTTCCAAAGAATCGTGGCAACGGTGGACTGCGTTGAAGCTGATCGTGAAGTCGGCGATCTATACAGCTAACAGCAACGCGGCGCGAACGGGCGATAAAAAATCGTCTGGCCTGGACGAAAGAACGTGAGACTGGCAAAGCTTGCGGGACTCGCGGACCCACCTGGCGGAGCTCCGCAAGCTGTCTTTGTCAGGCGGTGATCTGAGACGATTTGCGTCGCTCTGACTAGGTGTAAGCGCCTACAACTTGGGTACGCTCGGACGCAACGCGTTCCTTCAGGTTCTGCAAATAATTCTCCGCGTAGGACTGGGCCACCGAAACCGGCAGGTCGA
Organism: Bradyrhizobium sp. UFLA05-125; assembly: GCF_059803515.1. NCBI lineage: Bacteria > Pseudomonadati > Pseudomonadota > Alphaproteobacteria > Hyphomicrobiales > Nitrobacteraceae > Bradyrhizobium > Bradyrhizobium sp. UFLA05-125. The sequence goes on from NZ_JBANBJ010000007.1 coordinate 23,407, forward strand.
CGCCGGCCGTCGCGGCTTCTTGAATTGCCTGCTTCGCCAAGCCTTCGCGCATGGCCAGCTTGACCTCCGGTCCGGAGATGCAGCCCACCGCCTGCGCTGCAATACCGAGGCCCGCTTCTTCCAGTGCTTGCTTGATATTTCCGCCTGTGATCGCGGTGTGCAGTAGATTTGCTATCTGCGCCTCGCTCTCGAGCTCCATTGACGCCAGATCCGCTAATTCGCCTAGGCCTGGAACGAAGCCAAGTACACCAACCGCCGTGGCAGCCCAGTCGAGGACCTTTGAGCCAACCTTCAGCACGTCATCAAGTCCGTGCATGAAGGCGCCTCCATTTTTCTTTGGTGACTTGATGTCGGGCTGATCCGCCGCGCCCATCTCCATGTCCGCGACAGCAGATTGCTCGGCAGTCGTTTGAGCGACGTGCGTCTTCGACAGGTGAGCCGTGCGGTTTGCGGCCGACATATTGTTGAAGAAGTGCGTGAAATCCTTATTGCTGATGTTGCCGGAATCGACAGTATGGCCGCCGCCAAAGTCGAAGAACTTGTGGTGGGTTTTGTAGCCTGTGATCGAATTGTTGATCAAGCCGAACAAGAGAGGATCCGAGAGCAGCTGCGAAGCGGCCTTTCGCACATCCGGGGCGAGACCCTTGTCATCGGCCATGCTCGCCAGCTTGTCCCGGGTCAGGTCCCCCTTTCCAAAAAAAGCGCCCTGGTTCCTGTTGATCGTGTCTAGCGTATCCAGCTCGGCCTGCGTGAGATTCATCACTGACGAGGCAACCTGCAAGAAGTCCTCTTTGTGGACCTTATCTACCGAGCCGCCATACAATTGTTTCCACTCGTCGGGATGGCTGAGGAAGTATTGAGCGGCCGCGAGAACCTGAGGCGGGCATTTACCACTGTTGGCATCGCCGTCGACGGTCTGCTTGAAATCGGCGAGGCTCAGATTTTTGGGCAGGTTGTCGGAATACCGATATAGCTCGCGCAATGCATCGGTTTCAGTCATGACCGATGGCTGGCCATTTCCTGTGCCGTCCGAAGGAATGTAGTTGTTCTCGTAGCTCAGCGCCCGCTGCTCCTGGAACGCGGCAACCTGTGGGTGATGATCGGAGAAGGCGGAGAGATCACCTGCCTTGATCTTCCCGCCACAGCGGCCGTCGCCTTGCGAGCCTATGGCATAGAAGAGTTCCGGGTGTTGCTGCAGCTCCTCGAGTGCCAGCTTCAGATCCGAAGGCGTGTTGGGATCATTGGCCAAATCTCCAAGAGAGTTCCAATCGAGCGGACATTTGTCTTTGTGGCGGTTCAGAATGGATACAATCTGCAACTCGGAATTGGTCAAGGTGCCGCCGTTCCACGTAACCCTCGAGCTGGGCACTGGCGCGGCCGCAATCGGAGCTGGGCTCGCAGCAGGGGATGGCTGCGGGGCCTGGGCAGATGCTTCCAGTGCAGCCCTGAGATCTGGGGGTAGGATATTCTGCGCCTCCTGCGAGAGCCCCGCCGTAAGTTCTTTGATCGACTCTGCTGCGCCATCGTCAGGCGGTACGGAATGATCGGAGCTCGTGTCTTTCAAGGAGTAACCGGCCAGCATCGCCTCGAAACTCGAAACCTCCTGCACCGAGGGAGCAGGCCCGTAGAAAGCCGTAGTTGCGTTGGTCACGGATAAGTTGGTGACTGACATCAATGCGTCCTTTGACAGGAAATTGCACCACATCCCGTCATGTGGTGCGGCCGGAGCTCGAGACGAAGAAATAGCGTGGACGGGCAGAGTCCAAGAGCTCAGATACTTCTGATTAAGCTCTCAGTCCCGCTACAATCTAGATCGTCCTCTGGCTATGATAGGACCAGTTAGCTTTCCAGAAGCTGACGGCGCTCAGAAGAATTGAGACAAAAAACCGGTCTTGCCCGAAGCTGCGGGGCCTCTTGGTAGGCCCGATTAGCCGTCGCAAGGGCTGCGCAATCCTGCAAGGCTGTTTTACTGCCCTTCCAATCAGCGCAATTCGGCATCGTGAGATGTTCGCGGTGTATAGCTTTAATGATTGCGATCGTTGGCGCTGTGGAATGGGCTAAGGAAGTAGCTCTTGAGTCATCGAAGCTGATTGGGCTCACCTCGCGTTCATATATGCTCAGCCAGTTGGCGGAGTTCCAGTTGGAGCATCCGTGGCCCGACGTTAACGTCATTGTGCGCCCGCGCTGATCATCCTGTACATAACGCTCCATCGTGAGGCCAGTACTAGGTTTCTAAGAAGGGACAGAGGGTAGGCGAGCGCATTGAGTTCGTTCGCATGTCAGTCTTGGCGTCAGCTTATCTCTCGCTGAGACCAGGCCCGTGAATCACGCTGTCTTGATGCGGCGCGTCGGGCGAGAGAAAACTCTCCGGTCCACCACGAATGATCATGCTTGAGGACCCCCGAAACAACATCAAGGCCGATTCGCGCGGCTTTTCGACTGGCGCAGGGTTCCGCCGCGCCTGCGCCTCCGCCATTAGGCCTTTCAGCGTTTCCTCCACAAGCGCCATAAACCGAGGCGGACCGGAAGCAAAGACGACGCCATCTCCGGTTGCCGCTTTCACGACATAGCGCTCATCGGAGATCTTAAGCGAATCCAGTGCCGACTTGAATGCATCGAACGTGATCGGATTCAAGACAAATAGACGGCTCTGCGCCTCGTGCGCATCGGATACGTAAAGTACGAGTCCATCGTAGTACCACTGAAGATTGTAGAGATTGGCCAAATGTTCGAGGAACTCTCGCGGTGCAAGATCCGGCATGCGCCCGCGAATCCGTCCCTTGACCTCTGGGCTGACATTGACTCGAATTTTTAGGTTGTTGCCGAATTCCTGCAGTACGGACGCGAGATCCTGATCCAGGACCGTGTAGCTATAAGGCGTCGTTGGGAGCGCCAGCTCAGCACCGTGCAGCCCGGCGAGACCCACGAAAAGGAAAACCCCGACATTCAGAACGTTCTTGAATATGTGCAGCGTCATGGCTCGGTAAGGATTCCTCATTTCGCGCGCGAGAAGACGCACCAAAATTCGTCCAAAATTGGGAGCGGAGAATTCGTCGCTAGGTGGACCGGCGCGTGAATTTTGGATCCTAATTCTCGTCAGCTTTTTGTCAGCTGGCGTCTCTAGGGTGCCCTTTCACGCCAACGAACAGCTAATCTCATCACGTGCGAGCATGATCTCTTCCACAACGTTAGGCGTTACGCCGATCTCTGCCAACCCCGCCGAATGTCTCTCCAATGCCTGTTCGTCCGCGCAGGTGAAGTTTCAAGAGAGTTTAGCCGCGGTGAACCATGGCGCATTGGCTTCGCCAGTGTCCGAGGTTGAGCGTGCAACACCGCGCGCCGGCCCGCTTGGCGATCACTTTCTTCACAACCTTTCTGCCGTGCGCGAAGGCAGGCCATTTCCTGCCAGCACACTTGCCTCGCAGGTTAGTGGCGAGCCGATTGTGCCGAGCCTTCCGCCTGGGCCGGCCGCGCAGCCCATCCTGCGATCGCACGAAGTCGAGGTGCATCCGGTCGGCGGGCCGCAAGGCGTGGATCACTTCGAATCGACATTGGCGAATCTGCGGAATGTTTATGAGGGGGTCATTCAGGTGTCGCTCATCTCCAAGGGTGCCAGTGCTGTCGGCTCCTCTATGAATAAGCTAATGTCAGCGGGCTGAGCGGCGGGTGATGATTGTCTTGGCGCAAACAAAGATCGGCCGTAGCGTGGCCACGGGGAGGCGGCTTTATGGTTTAGCCTTATTGCCGCTTCTGCTGTCGTTAGGCGGTTGCAAGACCGATCTTTATACGAAGGTCCAGGAGCGTGAAGCCAACGAGATGCTTGCTGTTCTCCTTAGCAAGGGGGTCGATGCCGTCCGTGTTGTTGGCAAGGATGGTACCAGCACGATTCAAGTCGAAGCAAAGCAACTGGCTTTTTCGATCGACGTGCTGAATGACCAGGGCCTGCCCCGCCAACCTTTCAAGAGCCTTGGCGAGGTGTTCAAGGGATCCGGTCTGGTCGCATCCCCGGTTGAGGAGCGCGCCCGCTACGTTTACGCCCTTAGCGAAGAATTATCGCGCACGATCAGCGATATCGACGGGGTTATCTCCGCGCGTGTTCATGTTGTTCTGCCGAAGAACGACCTTTTGCGGCAAGATGCCACCCCGTCATCGGCCTCGGTGTTCATCCGACATGATTCCAATGCAAAGCTCTCAGCCTTGCTGCCCCAGATCAAGATGCTCGTCGCCAACAGCATTGAGGGGCTGGCATACGACAAAGTGGCGGTTGTGTTCGTGCCGGTCGAGCGGACTCAACGTGAGCTCACGTCTGCGCCGGCAGCTGTTTCGGTTCAACCAACGAAGTTCATGTCAACTCCCTTTGTTGCAGTCGGCGTCGGAGGTGCTGGCGCTGCGTTCGGCGTTCTGTCTTACGTCCTGCTGAGCACACGTGCGCGCCGGCTCGGTCAATCTTGGCGCAAGCTGGCAAATCTTGGCATAGGCGCGAGGATGCCCGCACCCAAGCCGCCGGCAAAAGCTGAACTTTGATGCGCGATGAGCGGAATCCAGTGTCGGTATCGATGACATCCAAGGAACAAAACTATTCAGTCAGCCCACGCTGCAATCGCCTACGTGAGCTTACGGCTTTGAGTGATCCGAGCCGTCTTGCCGCCCGTCTTGATCCGCGGCTGTCGCCTTCCACAGTGTTGCAGTTGCAGAAGGCTACCAGGCTGCAGGAAAGACTAGCCAAATTGCTGTTAGGCGGTGAACTGGTGGTCAATGAAGGTAGCTGGGGAAGGGATGTACTGCTCGGGCATGATCCGCATCGGACGGCACTCCTCGCCGGCAGTGTTTGGCATGCTCGTTCGTTGGTAAAGCGAGTGTCAAAGCGTGATCTCGAGCTGCTAATCGAAGACATTGGTGCGGAAGCACATGCGTTCGCGATCAGACACTTATCGAACGCCGTCGCAACGGAATCGATTGGCGATCCGGAGCAACTTACGCACCAGATTGAACATGACGGTTATGCCTGCCTGGGCGCTTGGCTCGCGGAAGCCTCGGAGCTTGACCGTAGGCGCGTGCTTCTCCGCTTACCTGTAGGAACGGCCGCTGACGCCCCGGCAGCCGAGCACCAGAAGGCCGCAGGCCAGCTGTTGTCGTTGGTGATGGCCCATTTAGCCGGAGAGGCAGGGGCAGAATGACCGCCAACGAGCCTGGGTTGCCGGAAAGCCCGCAGATACGCCCGCTGGGTCCACTCATACCAGCTGCGGAACTGGGGATCTGGTACGATGCCGTACAAACGGGCGCGCTAGCAGAGCGGTATATACGACAGGTTCGCAGCTGGGCAGCGAAAGCCTATGAGCGCGAGCGAGCGCGCGGCCACGCTGAGGGCCTCAAGACAGGCTCGGACGAAATGGCGCGGCTCGTTGCCCGAGCCGCTTGCGAGGTGGCGCGTCGGAAAGCCACTCTGGAAAAGGCGTTGCCCCAGCTCGTCCTTGAAATCTTGAGCGACTTGTTAGGTTCGTTTGATCCCGGTGAGATGCTGGTGAAGGCCGTTCGCCACGCCATTGACCAAAAATATGGCAGTGGCGAAGTGTGTCTTCGTGTGTCTCCTGTGAAAACGGATGCATTGACACGCGAGTTCGCGGCATTCGATGGAAGGGATGGTCGGCCAAAAGTTACCATTGATGCTGACCCCGCTCTGTCGCCGGACCAGTGCGTCTTGTGGAGTGAGTTTGGCAATGTCGATCTAGGGCTTTCGGCCCAACTCCGGGAATTGCGCCTCGGCCTTAATCCGTCTTCCCAGGAGGGCGCACAGTGACGACCCACCAAGCAAGCTACGACGATGCGGTTGGCGAAGGATCTGTGCATGCGGCGCTATCATCTCTGAGGTCTACAGCAAAGCATATCGACACGCGTGCGGTACGCGGACGCATCACGCGGGCGATTGGTACGCTGATTCATGCCGTATTGCCTGGAGCCCGCGTTGGAGAGCTGTGCTTGCTGCAGGATCAAGCTACCGGACGGTCGCTTGAAGCCGAGGTCATTGGTCTGCTGCCGGACGGGGTATTACTCACGCCAATCGGCGATATGGTGGGGTTGTCTAGCCGCGCGGAGGTGGTTCCCACCGGGCGAATGCAGGAAGCTTCAGTCGGCCCCGATTTGCTCGGGCGCGTCATCGATAGCTTCGGCCGTCCGCTCGACGGCAAGGGTCCAATAAAGACGGCCCACACTCGCCCCCTCCGCGGCAGGGCGCCTAACCCAATGACGAGGCGTGGCATCGAGCGGCCCTTTCCGTTAGGCGTCCGTGTGCTGGATGGGCTTCTGACGTGCGGCGAAGGCCAGCGGATAGGAATCTATGGGGACGCCGGTTGCGGCAAGTCCACGCTGATGTCGCAAATCGTAAAAGGCGCGGCCGCCGACGTGACCATCGTTGCGCTTATAGGAGAGCGTGGGCGTGAAGTGCGCGAGTTCATCGAGCGCCATATTGGAAATGCCATTGATCGTACGATCGCGGTCGTCGAGACGTCCGATCGCTCGGCAATGGAGCGCGCGCAATGTGCTCATATGGCCACTGCACTCGCCGAGTACTTTCGTGATCAGGGGCTGCGCGTCGTTCTGTTGATGGATTCGTTGACGCGCTTTAGCCGCGCGATGCGCGAAATCGGCCTTGCCGCAGGAGAACCGCCCACCAGACGCGGCTTTCCTCCCTCCGTCTTCGCAATGCTGCCTAGTTTGTTAGAGCGCGCCGGTATGGGCGAGACCGGGTCGATCACCGCCTTCTATACCGTGCTTGTCGAAGGAGACGGTACGGGCGATCCAATCGCCGAGGAATCGCGGGGGATTCTCGATGGTCACATCATTCTCTCACGCGCGCTCGCCTCCCGTGAGCATTTCCCGGCCATCGACGTGCTATCGAGCCGAAGTCGCGTGATGGATGCCGTCGTCTCTGTGCCACATCGCAAGGCGGCCTCTTTATTCCGTGATCTGCTCTCGCGCTACAACGAGACTGAGTTCCTAATCAAGGTCGGTGAATACAGCCCGGGTTCCGATCCGCTAACTGATCGGGCAATCGCCTCCATCGAGGAATTACACAAGTTCTTGCGCCAGGGGCAGGACGAGCCGTCCACTTTTGAGGAGACCATCACGTGGATGTCGCATCTGACCGCCTGACTTCCGTTCAAACGTCGAAACTGCGGCGTGTTAAGGACATGAGGGAGCGCAGCGCGCTACGTGAGTTATCCAACATGGAAGCCAAGCGCCGCATCGCGGTCGATGCCATGGACCGTGCCTCAAAGGATCTTGCAAAGGTCGAGCAGCGCCGCGCAAGATTCGAAACTGAACTTTATCTGGAGCTGACATCGCGTGACACGATGTCTGCAACGGAACTCGATCGTCGCTGCCATCGCGCCCTTGAGAGGCTCACAGCCGAGGTCACATTAGCACGCCAAGCAGTTGAGCAGGCGCGCATCGCTCAAGAGCAGGTCACGGCAGAGCTTGTTGAGGCGCAGACCATTTGGGCCACGCGTTCGGCGGCGAGTCAAAAGTGGCAGCAGATCGAGTGCGACGTTCAGCGCACGAGCACCGCGCATTCGGAATTCGCGGCTGAACTCGAAACAGAGGATGAGATCTTGGTCCGATATCAGAATGGTTCGCGTAGCCAGACGCTCGGCAAGTCCATCTAATGACTGCTCCTCTTGTATCGGTGTCAGAATGAGGCCAGCGAGTATGCGGGGTGACTCTGCACCGTTCGAGCCAGCGCTCAGACTGTCCCATGAGGTGGTCTTGTGGCTGAACGATATCGCGCCTCAGCGGATGGTCCTGCAGAGTCGCCTTGCTGATAAGCCGCTGTCAGTTCGGGTGAACCGGATCGTGTGGCAACCGCAGCCATCTGCCATGTCCATGCTTGACTGTGTATTCCGCGTCGGAGCCGAAAAGCTTGTGTTGTCGTTGCCTCGCCCGATGGTCGAGACACTGATCTCGATTGTGCAGAATGACCTTGCTTTACCTTCCGATCCAGCCCGTTCTCTCCTTCTCGAACTGGCCCTAGAAGCGTGGCTCACTCGTCTGGAGAACTTGCTAGCCGAGGAGGTACAAGTAATCCGCATAGACGAAGCAACGATGCAAGGCCCGTATCTGGAGCTCGAGATCGCCTGTGGACCGCTTACGGGCAATGCGCGCCTGTTCCTATTCTCGTCACTAGACGGTTTGGTTCCGTCCGCGTTCTCTATGATGCGAAAGTTGCTTGGCCAATTGCCGCAAGAGAGGCGCAAGCCTTCTCCGGAATTGCCTGTGTTGCTTGCCGCAGAGATTGGCTCGTTGCGCATTCCCCTCGCGCTACTTCGCCAAGCACGAACTGGCGACGCGCTTTTGCCGGACGTCATTCCTTTTGCACGCGGCCAGCTCATCCTCACTGCCGGAACGCTGTGGGCCCCCTCGCAGGTCGCTGGTGGAAGAGTGATTCTGCGGGGCCCATTCCGCCAGCAATTCCACCCACTAAGGTGCGCAGATATGACAAACCAACCGCAAGCACAGCCAGCAATGCCGCCCTCGGAAGCCGATGTCGATAGCATTGAGATCACGCTCGTCTTTGAATGCGGCCGTTGGCCCATCCCGCTGGGTGCGTTGAGAACCATCAACGAAGGCCACGTGTTCGAACTTGGCCGCTCCATCGATCGCCCGATCGATATTATTGCGAATGGAAGAGTGATCGGCCACGGCGATATCGTGCGTGTCGGTGAACAACTGGCTATCAGGCTACGCGGCGAGTTGGCGGTCAATGACTGAGATTCAACCGAACATCCTTGCGCTTATTTCGGTAACAGTCGGCCTTGGTCTACTGACGTTTGCCGTTGTCACCACGACGGCGTTTATAAAGGTCTCGGTCGTTCTCTTCCTCGTTCGTAACGCGCTCGGGACACAGTCCATACCCCCGAACATCGTTCTGTATGGCGCTGCACTGATTCTTACCGTCTTCATTAGTGCTCCGCTGTTAGAGGGGATCTACAGCCGCGTCAGCGACCCGCAACTTCACTATCAAAGTTTAGACGACTGGGTAACAGCAGCCAAGCAGGCGAGCGAGCCGCTGCGCGCCCACCTGAAAAAGTTTACCAATGAGGAGCAGCGCACGTTCTTCCTGTCATCCGCTGAACGTGTCTGGTCGGACGACATGCGCGCAAACGCAAGCGCTGATGATTTCGCGATCCTTATACCGTCCTTTCTGATCTCCGAGCTTAAGCGTGGCTTCGAAATCGGCTTCCTGCTCTATCTTCCATTCATCACGATCGATCTGATCGTGACGACGATCTTGATGGCTATGGGCATGTCAATGGTAACGCCAACACTCATTTCTGTTCCTTTCAAGCTATTTCTGTTCGTCACGATCGACGGTTGGTCGCGGCTCATGCACGGGCTGGTCCTAAGCTACGCGACGCCGGGAGGTTAACATGGATGAAGCTAGCATCCTCACTCACTTGAGCCGATCGCTCGTTGTCTTCATGATCTGGGTCCTGCCGCCGCTCGTCGCCGCTCTCGTGGCCGGACTGGTGATCGGCATCGTTCAGGCCGCAACGCAGCTGCAGGACCAAACGTTGCCCCTGACTGTCAAGCTTCTCGTCGTTCTCGGCGTGCTCGTGATGTTTGCTCCGGTACTGAGCGCCCCGCTTATCGAACAAGCTCAGCGGATTTTCAGTGATTTCCCTATCCTCACTGCGAACTATTGATGCCTCGAAGGAGGCCGCTGAGTGTCTGGTCAGAGTCATCCGTGATGAATTGCCAAGAGACAGATAGTGCAAAGGTAGGGTCAGTAACATGCGGGTATAGAGACCGTCGGACCCGCGTAGGGGCAGTTTGGCTGATGCTCTGTTGACCAGTTATGGCAACTCAGCAACCGATTGTCCTCAGCCCTTCGAGGTCAAACATCTCCGCACGTCGAGCGGAGCCGGCTTATTGACACAAGCAAGCAACTAGCACCTCAAATGGATGGCTTGTCACCTACCGAGACGCAAACTGTGGTCAGGGCTGCTATCGACTACGCCGCTGCAGCAGGGCTTTGTTCGGCTAGGGCCCTAGGCATCATGTTCGTGCTCCCGGTATTTACGCGCCCGCGCATTGGCGGGATGATCCGCGCAAGCTTAGCGATCGCGATCGGGCTGCCATGTCTGGCACATATCAAGGACGGCTTACAGACGCTAGATCCGGGTACCCGTGTGGTCGCCGTCGCGCTCCTCGGTCTCAAGGAGATGTTCATCGGCTTGCTGTTTGGCTTCCTACTGAGCACGCCGCTATGGAGCATCCAGGCAGTTGGTGACATCATCGACACCCAGCGAGGTGTTTCAAGCCAGGTGGACGATCCTGCGACACGCAGCCAAGTCTCGGCCACAGCCCTTTTTCTCGGGACGGCTGCAGTTACGATTTTCGTGGTATCTGGCGGTCTGCAGACACTGGTCACATGCCTCTATGACAGTTATCTGATCTGGCCTGTCTATCGGGCACTGCCCACCCTGAGCACGCAAGGGGCAATGGAATTCTTAGGCATTCTCGATCATATCATGCATACGGCCTTGCTCGTCTCGGGGCCGGTGGTCGCTCTCCTGCTCCTGATCGACGTGTCCCTTATGTTGCTTGGGCGGTTTGCGCCGCAAATCAAGCTGAACGATCTCTCGCCGACTATCAAGAATGTCGCCTTTGGAATCGTCATGACCAGCTACACCGTCTTCCTCATTGACTACATGGGAGCGGAGATTATCCAGTTCCATGGCGTGCTGGGGTGGCTCGAGAAGTTTTTGAGATGAACGATTCGAGGGAAGAGAAAAAGCTTCCGCCAACTCCCAAGAAGCTGCGCGATGCGCGTAAGAAAGGGCAGATTCCGCGCAGCGCCGATTTTGTGAGCGCGCTCAGCGTATCGGCCGGTCTCGGCTGCCTCTGCCTCACAGCGAGCTCAATCGAAGATGAGTGGCATGAAGCAGTACGGCTCATTGACAAGCTCCAGGGGCAGCCCTTCAACAGTGCGGTCCAGCGAGCGGTGGTCGGATTGATTCAACTTTCGATGATCACCGTCATCCCAACCATCGCAGCCGCCGTGGCTGCAGCCATTCTGGCCAGTGTTTTGGCTGCCGGTGGGCTAACCTTTTCCCTGGAGTCGCTGAAGCCAAGTCTTCAGAAATTGGATCCTACCAAAGGGCTAAAGCGGATTGTGTCGCAGAAAGCGCTTCTCGAGCTTGGTAAATCGCTGATCAAAGTGCTCATACTCGGTGTTACTCTTCTTTCCACGGCACTCGCAAGTTGGAGAGCACTGGTATACTTACCCGCCTGCGGTTTGGATTGTTTTGGCCTTGTGTTCAAGGATATCAGAGCTCTGATCGAAATTGCGGCCGGCGCGTTCCTGATCGGCGGCTTGATCGATCTGCTAATCCAGCGGTGGTTATTCTTGCGCGACATGCGCATGACGCAGAGTGAGGCGAAGCGCGAGTCTAAGGAGCAGCAAGGAAATCCGCAGATAAAGGGTGAACATCGCCGTCTCAGACGGGAGACGGCGCAAGAGTCGCCGCTTGGCGTGCATCGCGCCACAATGATCGTAACCGGGCCTGCACTGTTGGTTGGGCTGCGTTACGTTCGCGCCGAAACTGGAGTGCCCGTATTAGTGTGTCGCGGTGAGGGCGAACTTGGCTCACGGTTGCTTGAACGTGCGCGAGGGCTGAATCTGAGTATCGTCGAGGACCCCATTTTGGCGCGGCAACTGATCCGAAAGGCTACGATGGGCAAGGCCGTTCCGATGGAGTGTTTCGAGCGGGTTGCAAAGGCAGTCTTTGCCGCGGGCTTGGCCTAGCTCGGCGCGCAAAAAAGTGGCTTCAATCCGGCCTTTTAGCAACCAACCTCAACTTGCGGAACCTGAAATGCAAGCGGCGCACTCTTAAAAAAAGTGGAAAGCGAAACGCACTCTCTATGGCGACTAGTCCCCTCCGCGACACCTTCATTGACCAGTCTATGGCTTAGCGCTGCTCGCGGGCTCGGCCGCTCATTGGGTTTGTGACTTGTGAGCATCGTCTTGCAAGTTGCTTTTGTCGGCGGCCGGGAGGCTTCCGTGTGCGCTAAGGGGAAGCACCGCACGATCACCGCTGGTTGGCCTGACTGCGCTATTGCCCAGCAAGTCGCGGGGATCGTTCACCATCGCTCCGAGATTGCTTCGGACCGAGCAGCCAAGCGTTGGATCGAAAGAATTGTCGTCTACGGAAGGGCCAACAATGGGACGCGATGGACAGACGGGAGGACGTGCTTGGTAGACAATCGCCTCGATCCGTACCCCGAAATGACCAGACAGATCGGCTGAGGAAGGCATCAGATGTATATTGTAGGGGGCAACGCCCATCGCTCGCGCTTCATGGGCCGCCTGCGCGATAAGTCGGGGTGAGCCGGAGACTTCGAGATGGAGTGCATCCCGCCGACCGCGACTGGCATTTGCGATAAAATCCCGCAGACGATACGTTTCGCTGCGACGAAGGCGCTGCAATAGTAACACACTGGTCTTCTGCTCCACTTCAATCGCTTGTTCAGCTGGCGCAGAATAAATCGGAGCACTGTTTGTGCATCCGCCTACACTTGCCGCAATAGCGATCAAAGGGCACAGATGTCGAAAGCTCATTCATGGTCCTCATTCGATAATAAAGCCGGCTCCCTCTGTCGCGCCTGGGTTAGGCGTGCGGGACGCGTTGCGGCCTCGCGGCGGACTTGCCAGCGTGTTCGTCAACGTACGCCCCGCGTCTGAGGGCGGTCGGATTCTGTCGGTGGGCGCGCTCATGTTGCCGGGGGTCGATGCCGGTCGCACGATGTAGGGAGTGACAACGATGACCAATTCGGTCTCCTGCTTCTGAAATGAGGAGGAGCGAAAAAGTGCACCTAGAATCGGCACATCGCCCAGCCAAGGAAACGTGCTAATGTCAGTGTTGAAATTGCGTCCGATGAGGCCTCCTATTGCAAAGCTTTGACCACTGGCAAGCTCCACGACAGTACTGGCACGACGCGTCGAGAGAGCAGGCACGGATATTCCGTTGACGCTGACCTCACCTTCTTTCGATAGCTCGCTGACTTCAGGCTTCACGTGAATATTGATTTGATTATTGCTTAGAACGGTCGGAACGAACTCCAAGCTGATCCCGAATTGACGGAATTGCACTGAGACTTGCCGATTGTCTTGCATGATCGGAATTGGAAATTCGCCACCTGCCAGGAAACTTGCTGATTCGCCTGACATGGCGGTAAGATTCGGTTCAGCCAGTACTGAAGCGAGATGGTCGTCGGCGAGTGCGTCAAGAACAGCACTAACGTTCGCACCGGGAACGCCGAATCCGATACTTGCCGTGCCGCCACCACCGCTACTCGTGCCGGAGCCGCTGCTCGTGGTGGAACCGCCACTGCTGCCGGAACTGCTCGCTTTGCCACTGTTAAAGCCGAAAACAACCGCCCCGTTCTGTGCCTTCGCAGAGAGGCTAATGCCAAGCTCCTTCATGGCGGTGCGCGATACCTCGGCCACGCGCACGCTCAGAGTGACCTGTAGTGAGCCGGCCACCTGGATCTTGTTGACGACCAGCGCGCCAGCACCCAGAAATTGCTCCGTAACCTTCTTCGCCTGGTCGACCAGTTCGGCATTAGGTGCTGTCCCGCTCAGAATCGCGCCGCGTGGTGTATAGGTGACTTGGATGGGATAGTCTCCGAGCTCGGCCTTAAGGGTGGCTCTAAGATCCTCGACAGGTTGGGTGACCACAACACGAAGCTCGGCCAACGCCTCGCCTTTATCGTTCAAAGCAAACAGGCTGGTCCGTCCCGACTTTTTGCCAAAGACGAAGAGGGTTGTGTTCGACGGCGCCTGGTAGTCGGCGATCGTTGGGTCGGCAACAAATATGCTGGCCGCCGCCGCCGAAAGATGGACGGTCTTTCCCTGAGAGGAGGTAAGATTTAAAGTTCCGCTAACGCTGCCGGCAGTTGCGCGCGGCGCCTCCTGACTGCCATTCCGCTTTATCTGAGCTGCGGCAGTGAGAGGAAATATGGGGGCGACCGTGCAAAAGGCATACAGAAGTCGGAGCAGAATAGCGGATGTGACGGCGATTGGCCGTCCGCTTATGCGAGGATCAAGGGCGAAGTTCAAGGTAGCTGCTTCGTGTTCAAGGTGATCGGCTGGGAAGCGCATGCTGCCTTCAGTTCAAGTCCATAGCCGATGCCGCGCGCGGTTTTAATTCGTAGCGTCGCACCCGACTGGCTCAAATGTGTGCGTAAGCGATAGATCGCGACCTCCAAAGCATTGGTCGAGACTTCCTCGTTAAACGCATAGAGACCTTCCTCCAGAGACGCTCGCGGCACGGTGCGGCCTGCCCGACTGAGCAGAAGTTCAAGAATGCAGACTTCGCGGCGCGCAATCCGCAATGGCCGACCTTCAACTGTAACTTGCCGGCCGATGGGATCGAAATGTAGATTGCCGAAGCTTACGACAGGTGCCGTCATTTGCGTCGATCGCCGCAAAATGGCGCGCATGCGGGCGATGAGCTCATCGATAGACACCGGTTTTCGCAGGAAATCGTCCGCACCGCCATTGAAGAACTCAATTCGCGTGGCTACATCGTTCAGGTTGCTGATCATCATGGCTGGCGTTGGACATCCCTGGCGTCTCAGCTGCTTCAGCCAGTCCAAGCTATTTCCATCCGGCAAGACCAATTCGAGCAAGACAATATGAAAGTTCGCGCAATCTAGCGCGGTCTGCGCCTCGTCGAGAGTCTCGATTACATCGACGGCAAAACCGCGGTCCAATAGCCCTGTCTTTACGGCGCGCGCAAAAGCCGCATCACGATCAACCAGGAGAACTCGCATTCGATAGCCTAGCGTACATCCATAGCGAAAGCTGAGCGCGTTGCGGTCGACAGTGAAGTCTGGCGAATCGGCCACCTGGTCGAACTAGCCGCCCAACTGAAGGGGAAATCGGTTCGCACGACGTTCCTGCTCCTACTTGTAAAGAATGGCGAGTGCCTTATGGACCTTCAGGTAAGGTGAGAAAAATCTATTGTTTTTATGTAATGCATCCAGCCGGCGAATGGATCGCGCGAACGTCATCATCTGGAAAGAAAGTGATGAAAATGAACGCGGTACCCACGAGCACGTGCGTGCGCCAGCAGGTCCAACCGCTCATGGGAACATCTGCACATCCGTGATTAAGACGCCTGCATTTGGCATCGCGGAATGGACTCACGGAATGACGCTCCTCCTTACGGGGAAAGTCGTCCCGTCGGCCGACCAAAAGGCTCGTCCGCCCCCTCGACCGGGGCAGACTCAGGAACGGTTCCGTAGACTACGAGGAGGAAAGAGATTTCCGTGACGGGTCGGGCTCGTTCGTCAGCTAATTGTCAGCCAGGCGCTTTATCTAACCCGGCTGCGCATTTCGCTTGCATCGGAGTGGAGTATGAAGGGCATTGGCCAAGCTGGCAACTCGCACGGTGAGGCTACTAGAGCCGACAGCACATGGGTATCGAGCAGTTCGCGCTCGGAGTCGGGTCTTCCCCCTGGGGAAGCTAGACATTTTTTCGATTCCGTCGTCGAGCGGATGCGCTCTGGGCCTCAAGATACAACGACGCGAAGCTCGGGAATGGCAGTCCCCATTTCGTCGTCAGCCGAGGATATCAAGGCGGCAAAGCGAGAAATGGAAAGGCTGCTTCAGGAGCTCGACATTTGCCGTACTGCGGCCATGCAACTGCAGAACTCGTCAGAGATGCAAGAGCAGCTCGATAAGCTTGTCAAAGCAAGCTCAAACGTTCTGGAGTACCGCGCGAGCCTGCCTTCGCATGTGGCGCGCAGGACTGTGTCCGACGATCAGGCTCGCGGAATCCGCGACGAGGCGCTCCGTGCGGCGGACCGATGCAACGAGCTGGCCACCCCGACAATCTACCTCTTGGAGCAGAAGAGGGTGAGTGCGGCAACCGTGCTCGACCGGTTGCGCAAATCCGATGCTCCATCCGACCAGCTGAGCCGAGCGGTTTCCAGTGTAGCAAAGCACTATGCGGCCTGTATGGAGTGGTGGGGAAAGAAGGCATTGCGCTCGGAATGGATGCAGTCCGTCTGCGCCGCCACTGCCAATTTCCCGAGTTCAACGGCCGAGATGCGGCAGGCTGAAGAGGCCGCACTCCGCCTGCAAACGGGTTGGGCACTCAATACGAAGTGCATGCATCTGCAGCAGCGGATCGCTCTCGCGCAGGTCATGATTGAGCCGCTGGCGAGCACGCTCGAACCAACCACGAAAAAAATCCTCATGGATGAGAACGGGCGGGCGCGTCTGTTGGGGACCTTCGTCCAAGACGTTTTCCCGGCGTTCATCTCGACGAACGATGCTGTCTTACAGAGCAAAGGACGCGCACTCGACGCAGAGCACTGTGCCGTTCTGGAAGGAGTCATGGAGCGGCTTTCTGAATTTGGGGCCGCGTGGCACGACATCGTTGCCAACGTAAGCGATCTCGGAAAAGATGCCGACCTCCCATTGGAACTTTCGGGCCAGATCGTCGAAGGCGCGTGGGTAACTGCGCATGAGGTCATGCGCCTCCTGGCCTTGCAGCCGAATACGCCGGCCACCGCACCATTGGCCGACGCTGGAGCTGCGATACGGGCCAACATTACCCAGAAGGCTGTAGCGGCCGAAGGCGCACCAGCGCGCCGAAAGGGGAAAAGCAAGCGCACGTCGGCCGGCGGCGCCAAAAGCTCGGCTCACGGGAGCGCGCAACCGCAGGCCGCTACAGCCGACGAGGCAACCGCGCCACCAGCTAAGGTTGTCGTGCTCACGGATTTAGGTACGAAGAAGCTCGTGAGGGCGGAAGAAGCGCATGCGCGGGCATCATCGTCGCTGACGGCACAGTTGGGGATCTGGCAGGCCTCGCCTTCGATCGAAGAATTGCCGCAACTCCTCAACCGGTTGGATGAACTTTTGCAATTCGATCTGGCTGGTCAGCAACGGGCAGCCTCGGGAGCGCGCCAGATGAAACCAGAGGATGCCGACCACGTCGTGGACACAGTCGTCGAGCGCCTGCGGATGCAGGTCGCCGAGATGCAGGCCTGTGTGGGCGCGTTGCAGGAGCCCGGTCGACTGCGCTTACTCACGCCTGCACAACTGCCCCAAGTACACAGCAAGATAGTCGGACTCAGAGAGGTGTCGTCCCAAGCCCAGGGGATTGCCGATTCTTTGGAAAAGCGAAAGGCCACCACCAGGATTGATTGCATGAAGACCTACGCCTTCCCCTCGCAGAAATACCTTGAACAGTTGCGGACGGCCGAGGAGTTGGCATCCCCGGATCTACCGCGCGCGCTAAAGGGCGAGCCTGGGGCGCTGTTTGAGATCAAGCTGCAACCCAAGGCGCTGCGCAATGGTACAATGCCGAATCCCATGTGGGTGCACATCCATACGAAGCGGCCGGTACATGGGTGGCAGTTAGCGACGCTGGACGACGCTGACTTCGCCGCTTGCCACGTCAAGTCCAATTCACAACGCGGCTTCAATCGGCAGTGGCAGAACGCCCGGGCCGCCACGGGTCACGAGAACGTCGTGGTCCACCGCGGCAAGCTCACACCTGCATTCTGCAAGTCCTTGTTGCCCACTGTGCTTAGCGGCACTGCTCAGTATCGGCTTGCCGAGCCGGAACACCGATCGACCTGGGACGATTCACACGGGATTTAGTATGGGGATCTCCCGCGGTCAGTCCTATGCACCACGAAGCTTGATGCCGGTTTTACGCGCTCGATATCATTTGGCTGGCCTCACAGCGCTCTTCTAATTCGGGCATCATCTTCGGGGGACCGGCTCGTGACGCCGAGCGCGTTCGACTGAGGAATGAAATCTATTCCGCGAGTTCGGGGCGTCGCCGTTGCCGCAAACGCCGCTAAAAGGCTCCAGCGCTCAGGTCGATTCCAAAGGCTACTGCGAGAAGCGAAGCAAATGATCCAGTTCCGCAGAACAAAGAACAATCGTGGGTGAATCGAGACCGGTACCGGGCTTGGTGACATCAGAAACGACTTTCGTGTAAAGAGATATCTCTCGTTCGGAGTTTCAGATGCCATGGACAGGCTGCACTTTTGGAGCGCTTCCATTAATGAGCGAGAAATCTGATTCGTTCTGCAATCCGCGATGACGAGCGCTCTCGAAATAATGCCTCGGCGAGTCGGTTGAGAGCCGACGGAGTCCCTCCACCAGCATCTCAACCGGAACTTTGCGAAGGTTTCCGCGCGTACTCCTCGAGTTGCTCCAGACTAGTCGAAATGGACGCTGGTCAGCTCACCGGCCCAACTTCCATGGCAGCGGCAATGCGCCAGCTCGGCAACGGTCACCGATGTCGTTCAGGGCCTTGGGCCGAAGAGATGAGCTTGGGCAAATGGCCGAAGCTTGCATCTTCAGAAGTTGAAGGCTCCGCACGACCTGGCCTCGACAGCGGATCAGAGCCGGCAGCTCTTGGTCGAAGTCTCCTCCTCGTCGGAGGATGCGTCCGCTAATGTTCAGCGTGTCGCGGCCGCGACCGACGAAATGGTGGCCACGATCACCAACATCGGCCGACCGTTGGGGAAGTGGCCAATCTGGCCGGCGAAGCCGTCCGCTAGGCCACTCAGCGACAAGTGCATACCGAGTGTGACGGCAGGGCGGGCGCGAATCGGAAACGTTGTGCAGCTGATTGACGCGATCGCGCGCCAAACCAATTTGCTCGCACTGAACGCGGCGATTTGAAGCCGCGGGTGCTGGCAATGGGTTTGCAGTCGTGGCCGAATAACTCAAATCTCTTGCTGCACAAACCGCCTACGCGAACCTTGAGATCAGCGAACACATCAGCGGCATTCAGGCAGCGGCGTCTTAGTCGGTGGCTGCCCTTGCCGAAATCGGCGACATCATAGGTGGAATCTCGAACTCCGCCAAAACTGTGGTCGACGCCCGTCAAGGAGCGGGAGGCAACAAGGCAGCGCGGCGATTGTCTCGTCAAAAATCTTTCCTAAGAGCGAGAGGTTTTCTGGATCGTAGACACCTATGCGTTGCTGCACGCTCGCGTCCTTGCTTACCAACGCGCAATAGCGCGCACCTGACCAAGGCGTTTGGCTCCGGTAGGACTAAAACAAGACAGACTTGCGGCGTACACCAATAACACGGCAGCACTGCTCGAGTGAGGCAGTCGTGCAACAGAGCGTTTTTTGCCTTCCCTCAGACCTAGCGGCTAACCCCAAATCGAGTTCGCGCTCGACATGAGTGGAGGTGCTGTGTTCGATAACCTGAATAGCACGCTTCAAAGAAGCTTATTGCAGGTTCCTGAGGTGCGACTCAACATTAACAAGAGCGCACGGCCGCTGCACCATTGTGTTCACAAGCACTCGGAACTCTAAACGAGAGAACACCCAAAAATGGTAGGTGCAAAGCGGCGAGCTCATCGCCTACAACCTTCTGGGCGGAAGAGTTGCACTTGCACAAGGAATGCTTCCGAGACTTTCCGAGCCCGGTGACCGATCCCGGCGAGTGTTTCGCGAACGTGAGCTTCGAAAATGACGATCTCCGAAAGAAGCCAGAAAGGGGAAATGTTGCTAATAACGAAACCATTCTCTGATCGTCTCCTAAGAGTCTCTTTCTGAACATAGTTGTTCCTCGAGCCGCTCGAACGGCTAGAGCTTGTATGACGATAGAGCGTGACGAGGCGCTTCGATTGCGTTAGGAGGGCTACTTATTTGACTGGTCTCACGCACCGCAAGCCATGTGGGACGCCTCATCCAATAATATGCGCCTCATCCAAATGCTTGCCGGATCTGCATTCTGAAGTGTAGGCCACTGAACGGCCTCGGTGAAAGCTGGTAACGGCAATGGGGGCGGCAAAACCCGCAAGGGTGCCGTCTCTGCGACGAGCTTCGCTAACCTTGACGGCAGCATCGCTATTCGTTCAGTCCCCGATAGCATAGCCGGGATCATGCTAGTGCCCTGAACAATGACCTCAATGCGCCTCTTGAACCCATGCTCGTGCAGGCACCATTCATCGATGGAGGGCTTGTGTGTCGGTCCGAAATTGGCCGCAACATGTCCCATTGACGCGAATCTCTCGTACGTAAGTTGGCCTGATAGCTGTTTATTCATGCGGCAGCCCACACACACCAGAGTTTCTTCGAACAGTTGCGCTTTTGGATGCGCGCTGGACAGAAACAATTCCGGTAGAATCAGGAAGTCGACTTCGCCGCGCCTGAGAAGCTCATCGGGTTCGTCGGCGCGTGAGAGCAATTCAAAACGCACGCCGGGTGCTTCTCGCGCGACCCGGTCGACGATGTTACGGAAGAAGACGACCGCCATGAAGTCGGAAAGGATAATCTTGAAGCGGCGGGTCGACTCCACTGGGTTGAACACGGTCCGGGAGATAATGGAGACCCGAATGTGTACCAGAGCCTCCCGAATTGGAGCGGCGAGCTCTTCAGCTCGCGGAGTTGGGACAAGTTCGCGCCCCCTCATCGTGAATAGTTCATCACAAAAATAGACCCGCAGCCGGGCGACTGCGGCGCTCATGGCCGGCTGCGTTAAGTTGATGCTGCGCGCTGCTGCGGTGAGATTGCGCTCTGTCATCAGAGCGTCGAGCGCGACCAGAAGATTTAGATCAAGACCCTTAAAACGCACGTCTCTTGCTCCGTTTTATCGCGGTGCGTCGCACGTTTGAGCAACTCAATTGCCTGCCATTTGCGATTGCAGTCTCATGGCCGAGAGCGCCCAAAGCGTAGGACAGAGGTTGGTTCCTGGCGGACCACTGTCGCCGCATGCGCCAGCTCGCCGACAGCGGCAGTCAGACCGGCCCGATTCGCAGCAGCGCGCGACCACACGACAGGCTGCTTCTTAGTCTTGAGTGCGCTCTTAACGGTCCGATTGCTCGATTCATGATCACTCATGAACGTCGGCGCTGATCCGCTAGGAATAGTGTGCCGGCAGCCCCTCGAAGTTGTCTTCGTCTGCGCCATTGTAGCTTTGATGATCGCGAATGCCGGGCTTTCCTACAACCTGACGCAGCGTACGATTCAAGCGATTTTGTTCGAGTGGCCCGACTTTATCCTACTCTCTGTCGGCATCTCGATCCTCTGCGGTTGCGCAAAAGACCAAGCTACCTGGGTTGCAGACTGTCAGTGGTGTGCGCCTCGCTGTCCCCGATCACGATCCGCTGGAAATTGCGATCACAATCCCCTGGAATTGGTGATCACCATCGTCTGGAACGCGCACGCCCCGTGACAATTTACAACGAGGCGCCGGCCTTTGCGTCCTATTGCTATGAAATCCAGCATGCTTCATTCGCCGACTACGCTCAGCGTGGTCAGTACATCGGCGAAGCTATGTCGGCACTATTGCAGGCCGGCCCCACTAACCTCTCATTGTCACTATGCAAAGCCCTCGCGCGGTCTCGATTGCCGCAGCGCCGAGGATTTCGAGTTGGACGAGATGTCCACACGAGAGGAGCCATTGCAACGAGCTTGAATCGGTCGTGGCGTCAAGTTGTACATATAAAATATGGCTACCCGCAAAGGCATAGGCAAATGAAGGAGCTCTTTTCTGCGATTGTAGTGCTTTTCATTTTCGGTCTGCTCGAGGTGAAGCGCTGTGCGCTCGCGGACACAATCCGGCGCTACGATTGCACTATCGACGGGACTGATCGGGAGCCAATCGGCGATCGGATCGAGCATGTCGTCGTCAGCCTTCAATATACCTGCCGCGTCGAGGATGGGCCGTTGAAGGACGCCGGTATTACAGCATTATCGGTCAGCGAGTGGGATAGCGAGAAAGGGAGGTATTTGGCTTCCCTCGACGTTCACCGAGCGCTCGAAGGATTTGCAGTTGGACAGCTCTTGGAGGGGAGCGGCTCCTCTGTCATGCAGGACAAGAGAGCCGCGGGCATCGCGGCTTCAGGTAAGACAGTGTTTAAGTTCGCATCCGGCTCATTGGCGGCTCTTTTAGGGAAGACCGTCAAATTCACGACCAAGCCCGTCGGTTCCCGTCGATTCGAGTTGGAGTTCACAGATTGGCCTGACGCTGCTCGACCGAAGTGACGCCGCGCCGCGGCGGCTCCCATCACGCCATTTCCGAAGAACCGGCTGCGACGTGAATGGGCATTACGCCTTGCTCGACGATGATAGCCAATCGCGAGCAGGTGTTTGATGTTCCGTCAATCCAAAACAACTTGTTGGTGAAGGCCAAAGGGATGAACAGATAGTTTGTCACAACACATCCGCTCCCTCAAGCACTTGAGAGCAACTCATACGATGGTCGATGATCGAGGTGCAACAGCACTTTCCATAACGCCGGGCTCTGAAGCCACTCTCGCGAGCTTCTCGTCCCTGTCGCGGAGCGCGATCCAGTCAATTGGACTGACGATACAAGTACGATTTATTCTTACCCTGCATAATCGGCGGCCGCTCGGAGCGAATTTCGCGTTAGCGCCTTGCGATCAGTGCGCGTTTGCCAGGCTCGCTTGCAGAGGCCTCGACGAATGCTCCGCGGTTCTTGTTCACACGTAAGAGTTCGTGAGATCCGAGTGTGCGCCTGCCGAGCTGGCAATCACGGCCCTATGGGAGGCCATCGTTTTTCCGTTGGATAAATTCACCGTGGCAGAACCCTCAAGCTCTAGGATATGACCTCCTTTCTCTAGCGTGGGATGTCGGCCTCGCAGTTATAATTCGGTCCGGAAATTCGCATTTTCGTGCAAGCCTTGGCGAGGCAGGCATCGACCACATGTGGGTCTATACGGCACTGCCTGTCGAAATGAAGGAATAGGCAGATCCGATATCGCGGCCATGCGGGATTTCGTATCGCAGCTACCGACGCGGTAACAAGCGATCGGTCCTCACAGGCTCGATTTTCAGCAACATTAACGCTCAAAATCCCCCCGCTTGTGCGATGAGCGCGACAACCACGACGACCAGCGCAAACATCGGTACGACGCTCGCGCCCTGAGCATATCCCTTCATGGGGTTCTTTCAGAATCCCGAAAGGCTGTACGCTCTTCACTCGACATGATCTTGAGTTCGGAGTCGGAGGGCACGCGCACGGAGCCGGTGTTGCCGGGATTGAGCCCTGTGATGCAGTTGGCGCTGTGCTCCACGCACGCGGCCGTTTCAGTCCAGTTTCTGTTGGTGAAGTGAACGTTCATGTTGGTGACGCGCGCCGTGTAGATGAGCCCTAACGCGACAGCTGCGATCGGCAATGTCACAAGGTCGCGCCCGGTCTTCTGCTCGATTGCAATAAAGGCAAGAACGAATAGAACTATTGGAGGATAGAAGTATCTCGCGCCGAACAGGAATTGATTGGCGTGAAGTGAGGCGTCGACCTGCAAACAACCGGCGATCAGTGCGAGCCCGCCGTAGCCGACCAAATAGATGATGGCCCGCTGTGTTCTATTGACCCAGAGATACCAAGTGGCGAGCACGAATGTCGGCAGTGATATCGCCAACGCAGTCCAAAAGCCGGGATAGTGTGGACCTGTAAGCCAACTATAGAAAATGCTGCTGGCCGCGAAGGCGCGCTCGACCACAGTCCCATCGGCCGGATTCGCTGCGGATCGGCTGATAATACCGTGGAGTTGAACGGCGACGCAGAGCGCGGTGATTGCGCAAAGCCAGAGCGTGTAGCGGGTGCGCTCGCTGAAGGTCTTCCAGAGCACGAAGGGCGCGGCAAGGATGACCATCGGAGAGGACATGCCGATCAAGGCGAAATAGCCGAGCAGAACCACCGTTCGTCCATTGGACGCAGGACTTTCGTTCAAGGCCAGCCCCGCAACCGGTGCCATGATCCATTGGGTGTAGGGCATCCCGAATAGGGTTTCCGAGCCGGTCGGTGGGTAGACCAATGCCAGGGCGGCAAGCACTTTTCCCCAGCCAGTGAAGATCGGCGAGGCATAGATCACCGCTGCGGTCGCGAAGATCGTTCCCACGAAAAACGTCGCATATAACTCTGCGGCATATCGAGCTGGGAAAAAGCCGCTGACGAAAGCGATAATCCGGCAGCAGATCTGGAGATAGCCAGCATACGGCCGTACCAGCGCGGCCGCGCCGAACAGGCGGTCCTCGTTGAAATAGATGAACAGGTCCTCGCTGAACATCTGCGGGTCGGTCAGGAGTAGCGGGTTGCGGTAGAACACGGCAAAGAGAACGCCGAGTATTACGACCCCAGGCGCGATATAGGTCTCGCGCCTAGTGTCAATCGCTGTAGTTGACAAATTAGCCTCCCTCAACGGAGGCGAGAAACTAACCTGTCCGAGCTAGTGCTTTGCGGCGGAATGCTCGGCTTTTAGGACGAAAAGCTGCGCCAGAATAAGTGGCCCACCAATAGTCCCGGCTATTTCGTCCCAGATGTGTGGACTGATGCGCAAGCCGCCCCCTTTCGGGTGGCGTCTGGCTGTCTGGGCAAAGGTCATGCTTAACGGGAGCTTTCTCCCCATCTGCCCAACCCTGGCATGCCGTCGACATCAGTCTCAGCGGGTGCGGCCGGGCATGTCGCTGTCAAAGCGGCCTCGGGAAATTCAGGCGAAATATCGATTCCGGGGATCGGGAATGCGGCCAGCCTACCGTGGGTCGGGCTGTTGATATGCGGGGGTAGGCTAGACGCTGGACATTAGTGATCCTTTTTTGCCCCCGCGTGTGACGCGATATGACAGTTGGGCCGAATTGGGGGCATGACGTGAAGCGGCTAACGACTTGGAGCAAGCTGAGGCTACTGCGCCCGGCTCGCCGCTTTCTGAAAGCGCGGCTACAGCATAATGATTGGCACCGGCTCAAATTACGTGGAGTCTCTTTTGCCCCACAAACTGAAGGCAACGTCCGCTTATCTGCGTGTCAAACGTCACCCGGAACTGCCCCTCATATTGCCTCAGATGACAATGTTACCGAAGTGCCCCCTGCCGTCGCCCGAATTGGACGCCGCGAGTCCGAGCAAGCCGCTCGCGAAGCGCGCCCTCCAAAGCGCCGTAGCGAGCGAGCGGCTTGCGGTGATTCGGCGAAGCAACCCGTGGGATTAGACACCGAGGCACGAAGGTTGGACCGATAGTATGGTTTCTGTGCTGCTGATGAGCTGTCGACCGGCCTTTGATCGCCAATTCTTCACCAACCGCCGCACCGTACGCCGCTGATGGCCACTGAACTGACCGGGCGCATGCGCTTCCAGCCGGGAGAGAAGATCGACCGCGAACAAGTGCGGGGCCGCGGCGAGCCATTCCTCGATCATGGGAATGTAAGGATCGAGCATCGATGGCCGACGTGGCACAGGTTTGCGCCGCACATAGCGGCGCCG
Organism: Bradyrhizobium sp. UFLA05-125; assembly: GCF_059803515.1. Classification (NCBI taxonomy): domain Bacteria; kingdom Pseudomonadati; phylum Pseudomonadota; class Alphaproteobacteria; order Hyphomicrobiales; family Nitrobacteraceae; genus Bradyrhizobium; species Bradyrhizobium sp. UFLA05-125. Next base: position 48,674 of record NZ_JBANBJ010000007.1, read on the forward strand.
ATGAATGCCCCGCTGCTCACCTTGTTTCCAATCATCGCCGAGCTCTCAGACAAAGGCGGCCAAGTCGCTTTGCACCGGCACGACGGTCATCGCTGGCTTTCCAGCCCGCTGATCAACGCGCTTGCCCAGCTCATTTTGAGCGTCCCGCATCTGTGCCAGCAATGCCATGCTCATAAAGCTGCGGCCACGCCCGCATCGAAGTCCGAAATCCGGGAGTTCATACGTCCGGTGATGGCTGCGGCGACTGACCGTGCCGCTTCGCTTATGAAATAGCGCGCACCGATTTCAGATCGAGCATAGTCAACAATCTGCTCAAGCACCTTGCGATCAGGTGGATTCTTCAGACGGAAGTGAAACGCCTTTTCATCGTTTTCAAATAACTCACGCTGCAAATTACGTGCCTGCACTCCGCTAGAAGTCGAGTCGATAAAGGACCATGCTGCACGCAGATCATTGCGTGAGATACTACACCACCGTCGTGACCCGAATGGTCTTGCTGATCTTTCCAGGGCGCGCTGTAAAGAGAATGCCCCCTGGCTTTACGGCGTCGATCTTGATGCGTTTCATCACCCCTCCAATGACGAACCATCCCCTTCAAGGGACGTGCCACCGCTGGAAAGAGTGGGCTTTCCTGTATCTGAACCAGATGCGCCGTCAGCCACTTGCGGCTCTGCTTTGACCGAATGAGTCCGTGTATAGTTGCTCAATCGTAGAGACTTCGTCCTGAGTGAGCTCGGCGAATTCGTTCTCTCGTGCCCGCTTCGACAACCTTCCATCATTCTGTCGCAGAAAGCCGAACAGGTTATTGAGCGTTCGCTCCGGCATGTCGATCATGCTCTCGATGCCTGCACGAAAAGCGTCGAAGTTACGGAGAAAGCTCGTCTCGTTCGGCAGGTCCTGCTCAATCGTCTGGCGCACGCATTCGTACAAAAACTCAGCGTGCGGCGTTGCATCGAAAAACCCATAAAAGTCGGCTGTATCGTTGAGGACCTTTACATTGCCCTTCTGCGTAGCGTCCCATTGGACGCAGGGAAGCAGTCGTGCGGAATAGCTCTCCAGCACGCCCTTGTATTCGGTGATCCTGTCCAGGATTGCCGACGATACCGGAAAATGTAGTCCAGCAGGATTAAACCCTCGACGCGCGAGAACGTGATGCATCAGGTAACGGTGGATGCGTCCGTTGCCATCCTCGAACGGATGGATGTAGACGAACCCGAATGCCAGTACCGCTGCGGCTACGATGGGATCAAGATCGTTCTCGGCGCTATGATCGAAGGCAATCAAACCCGCCATGAGCGAGGGAATGTCTTCATGGCGGGCGTCAATATGGTCGGGAATGGGCCGCTGCGTGTCTCGGTCGTACTCACCGACAAAGCCGCCTTTTTGGCGGAAGCCCATCTTCACAAAGCGCTCATCGCCGATGACGATGGTCTGCAAGCGCAGAAATTCCTGCTCATCGAGCGGCGCACGGCCCGCTTCGCCGATGGCACGGCCCCACCGCTGAATACGATCCTGTGGCGGCCTTTCTCCTTCGATCACGTAGCTGGACTTCGAATCCTTCAACAAAAGAAACGCAACCGTCCGCGCGAGCAGGTCCTTCGGAACTGCGCTGACGACCGCGCGCGCGCGCTCCTTCCAGTCCTGCGCAATAAACTCATTCAGCGCAGCAGACTTGAACACGAGCGGACAGAATTCCGGCGTACCGGGAAGGTTGTTACGGACACGATGCCGGGCAGAATTCTCGCCGGTCCCTGCGAACTGGAGTTCGGTATCGACCGCGTCCACATATGAGACTTTGTCGGCGGGCGGCAGCTTCAGCTCACGGCCAAGCAGCCACTCGTACAGGAACCAGATGCGGCGGGTGTAGAGGCCGGTAGGCTTTTGCCGTACGAGCTCCGCGATCTCTCCTTCCTTCACGGCGAGGAAAAGCCGCTTCAGAACGGCCAAGTCCAACCCCTCGTTTTTGAGGGCAAAAGTCAGATGCCCCTCAAGGGATGCCTCTGGGGCGTGTCGCGGCGTGTAGATGCGCCAGCCGCCCTGCTCGATGATACGGTGCTTGATGCCAATCCCCGAGAGGGTCCTAGGGACGGGAACGGGCAGCTTGTAAGCGTCGATCAGGGCAGCGTAACCCGCTGGGACCGCCGTTTCAGGCAGCCGCCGGTCATGAAAAACGCTCACCGCCCCTGAAAATCGCACGCTCACTTGATGGTTTCCTGAAAAATGATCTCTGACCTCGAATTTCCTTCGCGGAAGCCCCCATCGGTCGAATTTCTATCATATCCCATGAAAAACAATTTCTCCATGCAGATTTCGTGAAAAACGTTCAATTGGTCCGGGCCAATAGGGCCACTCCGGCCAAGCGTATGGATCCCGCCAATGACCGGGCATCGCGTTGTCGGCGCTGGACGAAAAAGCGCCTCGCCGCTCAGCCAGGATTGATCTTGGGGTTCCAGAGCAGCGGCATGGACACCTTATAATCGAGCCCTACATTCGCCGCCTTAGGTCGCAACATGCTACGGCTTTTTCAGGAAACCCTAATTATACGTAGAAAATATATCACTTAATTTGGGTTTCCCATGAAGCATAGCGACCTCAGCCATACCATCCGGGAAACCTTGAAACGGTTGCCGCCGCCGTACGATACCCATTACGGAATCATTCCACCGGCACCCCCGGAGGAGGGCGTATCGGTAGCCGCTCCGGCGAAATCCTTGGATGCCGCCCAAGTGGCCTTCGGTAAGGTCGATGCCATCTCCGCCCCGATGAAAGATCCCTACGTCGTCAGCCGAGTGCTTACCAGGCGTGAGGCGGTTAATCGAAGGTACCCAGAGCACTCTCGACGAACTGCTGTCAGTCGAGGAGACGAGGGACGACGGGGCCAGGGATGAAGCGCGTCAAGTACTCAACTACGCCGTGGCACTCGACGGATTCATTCCGCTGGCGGCAAAGGACGGGTACGGCGTGTTCACGATGGATCTGATCAGCGATCTCCACCGCGCCGTGATGAAGGACAATCGGGATTATAAGGACGTTCCGGGCGACCTTCGCACGCGCGTCGTATGGATCGGTGGAAATAAGGACATCGCGTATTCGAGTCTGAATCCTCCGCCTCCTGAAGAGGTCCCCGGCTGCCTCGCTCAAACCGTCGACTTTCTGCGGAACGAGGGAATGCAGCAGATGACACAAGGATTCGTCACGCGAATGGCGATAGCGCATACTCATTTCGAAGCGGTCCATCCCTTCCGCGACGGCAATGGCCGTGTCGGTCGTCTCCTCCTTCCGCTCATGATGGCGGCCGAGAAGCATGTGCCGTTGTACATGTCGCCATATATCGAGAGCAAAAAGGGGTATACGCCTCGCTCAAGGATGCCCAACAACGTTTGGACTGGCAGCCGATCATCACTTTCATGGCCGACGTCGTTACCGGCACGGTTGAAGAACTCACTCGGACCCGTGAGGCGTTGTCCGAATTATCCGGTGTCTGGCGGGAGCGCCGCAAATTCCGCAAGGCGTCGGCGGCCGCGCGCGCTCTCGACGAACTTCACAACTATCCGATCGTGACCGCCAAGCGGCTTGGCGAACTGCTGGACATCAGTCCGCCGCAAGTCCATCAGGCGATCGCGCAATTGGAGGAAGCGGGTATTCTGAAAGAGCGTACCGGTTACTCGCGCAACCGCGTTTATGCCGCCACCGAAGCGCTCAGTATCATCAATCGTCCGTTCGGCGAAGAGCCTCTACTTCCCAATCAATTGGATCTAGAAGAAGAGCCAGTCGGACCCAGGGGGCCGTGACCCGCGCGAGAGTCGATCGCTGCGGAATGCGCGCTCCGGCGCGTCGCATCCTAGACCAAAAGGCGCTGGCGGCATTCAGGAGAACCGCGCGACGATACTGCAGGCGTTCTTCGGCCGTCCGTTTGCCGTCCGCGTCGAAGTCAGGATCGTCCGCGGGCTCGTACCAAAGCATGATCAGCGCGAAGCCGTTGGACTGCAGGTAGACTTGTTTACTCATTGTCGGCGGCTAGGCGAGCCCAATGGCAGGCAGACCTCTTCATGGAAGGCGGCGCGCGCAGTGATGAGGCCATGCTGGAGACCGTCGTTCCTCTGAAGGGCCGCAAAGGGGAAGCAAGCGTTTGAGGCGGACCGCAAAGGAGGAGCCTAATTCTCGAAAGTCAAGCATGGTCGGGCACGACCGATGACGGAAACGCGGAGATTGCTAACATCGCAGCGCGCTATCGAGCGGCCCGAGCAGCTTCATACACTACGCGCGCGCCCACGACGGTCAAGATCGGCGATGAACCGCTCTGCGCGTACGCTGTCGCGTCGCGATAGCGTCACTATCCGCCGGATGCGTTGCGAGGTCGGCAACGACCTTGCGAGGATATTGGCCAAAGAGCCCGCCAGATTCGATGGAGACGTTTTCTCGCGTTTTTGCGACCAGTGACTGCAGGCGTTCGAACTCACCGTACCAAGTCGTTTCAATGTCCCCATCTCGGACCGGATCGTGCCTCTCTGTGGAATTTCCGATGCGGACGGCTACCTACATGTTGTCCGCTTGGGATCCGCCCGAAAGCTCGGACCCCATATCTCGGACTGGCGGGCTTTCGGAGAACAACCCGACCGCCCGTGACCTATGCTGTCATCAGCCTTCCGAGACCTGATAACCGAGACTGGCGAGACCTTCCAAAACGGCTGGCCGCCGCTCTACCGCAGCGATGGCGCGGACTTCAGCCTCGATGAGGAAGTCAGCGCCTGGAGACCGGCATCGCTGCGCCTCATCCGAGTTGTGACGCCAGCGGAAGCGGCGCGCTCCGCCATTTGTTGTCTGGCGTCCGATGCGAAAATACTGTGCTACGCCTAGCTCGGGAAACCCCCATAAGTGCGCAGGCCGAACGCGAGCTTTCACCGTAGCTGTTCGCTTGGGCGCGTTCCGATCTTGCGGCGCTGCCGATGACCGATGGCACCTGACGACCGTCCGGGCCGCAAGCCGCCGAAGGCGCTTGAATCGGCCGCTGCGTCAAGTTGTACGCATCAAACGGAGGATATCCCACGAAGGCATAGGCAGATGAAGACGTCCTTTCTCGCGATCGTGCTATGTTCCGCTTTGAGTTTGCTTGAGCTCGGCGGGGGAGCGCTTGCGGACACGATCCGGCGCTACGATTGCTCGATAGACGGGGTTGATAGAGAGCCAATAGGTGATCGAGATGATCACGTCATTGTCAGCCTTCAATATACCTGCCACGTGGCCGACGGGACATTGCGAGATGCGGGCATTACGGCGATTTCGGTCAGCGAGTTGAACGGTGAGAAAGGGACATCTTTAGCGTCTCTCGATATTCACCGTACGAGCGACGGATTTGCAGTTGGACAGCTCCTGGAGGGGATCGCCTTCCTTGTCATGCGGGACGAGAGATCTCTTGGCATAGCCGCGTCCGGTAAGATGGTCTTTAAATTCGCATCCGGCTCATTGGCGGCTCTGTCGGGAAAGACCGTCAATTTCACGACCAAGCCGGCCGGATTTGGTCGATTCGAGATGGAGTTCGCAGATTGGCCTGAAGCCGCTGGTCCGAAATGAATAGGCGTCGCGCTGGCCGGTTGGCTTTCGGGGTAGGTCAAACCAGTGTGGTCTGGCCGGAAATCGCAGCTCGAACGCCTCTTATGATGCTGGTCATGTTGCTAAGTTGACTGTGAGAATCTGCTCAACGCCTCTGCCGACGCGGACTGTCCAAGGCCCAGGCTCGCAGCGACGTCTAGACCTTATAGCGGGGACCAAATCGAGACGCGCGCTCATTGCGTCCGGATGGCCAGGAGCCCTGGCGCCTCGATCGAGAGGCTGGAAGCTCGCGCGCGGGCAGACGGCCGCCGGCGAGCGTGCACCGTTCCATCAACTTGCCGATCCCACGATCGTCCCCGCGCCAAAAGCGTGGCGGCGATAACGCGGATGAATGCGTGACCGCACTGCATGCCAACTTTTGCGGCGAGTGCGGCGCCGACAAGAACACCGGCCAATATCACGGGAGCGGCACCGTGATTTCGCCGCTCACTAGACTTGGATGATCGTCGATGTCGCGCTGAGCGAGCCGTGTTGAACAGTGCCGGGCACGCTGATGCGCCCCAAGGTCGGCCGGCCCGGCCGCAGCTCGAGGTCCCGAGCTCTTGATCTTAATACGCAGTCCCGCCAGCCAGTCCGTAAGTTCACAGATGCAAGCTGCGGGTGTGGCGCAGGGGCGATCGCCAGATCCATAGCACGGAGGCCGCGCTCAGCACGCTGCTGGTCAGTAGCGCAGTCCGCAGGCCAGATCCGGCACCGACCGCACCGCCAAGCACCGCGCCGAGTGGCGCAAGCCCCCACACCAGGCTCCGGATGCTCGCATTGACGCGGCCCAGCAGCCGAGGCGGGGACAGCGCGTATCGAACGGAGACCTGGTGCACGTTGTAGATCTCTCGACCAAACGACAGCACGAACTGGGACAGCGCCACGCAAATGACGGCCGCCGACCGTGGCTGCGTGATCAGCGCTGCCAGAGTCATGCCTGCGCCGCTGAGCGCCAAGGTGACCATCAATACCGGGCCGAGGCCGATCACGCGGGCGGCCCACCCTGAGGTGACCGCGCCCCCAATACCACCCAGTGCTCCGACGCTGAGGACCAAACCTGTGGTCCAACCGTCCAAACCAAGCTGTTGGGTCAGGTAAAGCAGAAAAACCGCCGAGTAAGCGTTGGAGCAGAAGATGAAGCTGCCGGTCGCAAATGTAACCGCTCGCAGAAAAGGATTGCCAAACACGGCCGTCAGACCTTCTGCGATCTGACAGATGACCGGGCCCGAGCCAGATGTCGGCAGCTCGGCCGTGCGTGCCGGCACTAGCAACAGCAAGACAGTGGCCAGCACGAAGGAGGCCGAGTCGGCGAGAATCGCGGTTGGCGCGGAGAACGCGCTGACCAGCCAGCCTGCCAGGAACGGACCGACGGTCACCACGCAAGACCTACTGAGTTGCCAGGAACTCTGCGCTCTAACGAATAGAGCCCGATCCACGACCGTTGGCACGTACGCCAGATAGGCGACGTCGCCGATCACTGCAGCCGTCCCGACAAGGGTGGTTGCCATACACAGTTGGCCCATTCCCAGTTGGCCAAGGCTGGCGAGCAGCGGAATCGTTGCGAGCGTTGCTGCCATCACTAAATTGGCGGTCAACAGGATGCATCGGTGCGGGAGGCGGTCCACGATCACCCCGGCGAACAGGCCAATAATGAGGTACGGCGCCCGGCCGCAGGCGAGCAGCAGCCCGGTCTGCGCCGGGCCCGCTCCCAGCAGAGTGATCGCCGTCAGCGGTAGCGCCAGCAGCGTCACTTCGGATCCCAATTCAGAGACCGTGCGTCCGACGAGCAGCCCCCAGTAGCCGCCCGATAGCCTGCGAGATGGGCTGGAGATCTCGATGGGATTCATGCGTCGACGGCTGGGCTCGAGGCCGACAAATAACCCAACCGGGCTAATTCACCGCCGGCGATGCGCTCGAACTCCTCGATCTCCGCGCGTGTGAGATCCTGGGTGTAGCGACCAAGACGGCTGGCATGCAGCGGCTTGCCTGCGGGCTTGGCCGCTGGGTGGCCGTACGGCCGTTCGAACAGCGCGTGCTCATGTTCGGCATGCCGCAGAACCGCTTCGTCCCAGGGCAGGTGCAGGTGATTTAGGATCTGCATCAGGCAGACACGGGGGCAAGTCACCAGATCCTCATAGCGCACCTCGAGATAGCGCTCAGGCGGTGCGACCAAATGAGGCCGAGATACCAATTCTAGCCATCCCCGCGCGGCTTCGGGTATGGACTGGTAACCCCAGTCTGGCACGGTTTTTACATGCGAGGCGGCAAGGTCCCGACCATCCCGTACGATGTGCACGAAATGCGCATCCGGCCATAGCTGGGCGAAGACGTCGATTTGGGTGATCTTGCGTTGCAGCTTCAGTCCCCAGCGCCGCGCGCCCTTTCGTGCCTTACGGAGCTCCCCGATCTCGTTAATCAGCCTGCACCTGTCGGCGAATGAAACGATGTCGCCGGCTGTCTCATCCATCACCATGGTGACGAGCTTGCGTACGTCATCGAAGTGGAGGCCAAACCGCTGGCATTGCACCACGAAGTGCGCGCCGTCATACCAGAACGGGTCGATCACACGTTTGATCGTGCCGGTGACCCCGGGATCGTGAGCTGCGAGCAGGTCGGTCGCTCCCAGAATGTGCGAGCCGAGGTTCGGAGGTTCTAGGAAGTCGATCTCTGGCCCCACCACCAAATCGGCATGCGAGTCCAGCATGACGCTCAGCAAGGTGATGCCGGACCGGTTATCGCCACCGAGCAGCACTGGCGAGGTGGAGAACGGGTCGGCCTCGGGCATGGCAGTGTTCCCTGTTCGACGGTTGGTGCTCATGCGCGGCTCGGCGCGGAAAACCAACGCCGGATCGAATCTGCAGTGGCAATGAAGTGATCACCGGCGAACCGCACGGCAGCGGCAGTCGGATCCGGATCGTCGGACGTAGCCTCTACCTGAGTCAGTACCGCCGGCAGGGCGTGTGCGGCGGCTTCAATGGCGGCCCGCACGTCGGCATCGGAGAGCGCCGCGGAAGGCATAAAACGGCCGCCGTACTGCATGAGAAAGCCGCGCGACGACATTTCCTGAAAGAAGGCATGACCCAGGTCGGCATTGGCAAACACCACGTCAAACATCGTGGGCCATGCGAACGCGCGCGCCTGAACCTTTTGACGGACGAAGACCTCGTTGAGGCCGCTCATGAGTTGCTCGCCAACCCGGCGCATCCGCGCGAGCGCGGTGCCATCGGCAAGCGCTTCGAGGGTGCTGAGCGCTGCCGCGAAGGGGCTGATCTCGCCCTGACAGGTGTTGCCCATGTAGGTCTTTTCGGCGGCGTCGAGCACGTCTGCCCGACCTGCCACCGCCGACAGTGCCATGCCGTTGGCCAGTCCCTTGCTAAGTGTGATCAGGTCGGGCGCAAGGTCGATCGCGGTGTGATAGCCGCCGAGGCCGTAGCGGAATCCCGTCATCACCTCGTCCAGGATCAGCAGGGCGCCGTACCGGTGCACGAGATTCTGCAATTCCCGGTGATATTCGGGCGGGAAGAAGTTGACCTCGGGGGTGATGATCACAGCAGCGACAAGCTGCCCTTTGGTCAGTCTCTTGAGCAGGTCGAGGTCGTAGTGGAAGTCGATACTGTCGAGGTCCCGGTCAGGTAGTCCCATCCCGGGACGGTCCTGTAAGTGCCAGTCGTGCCAGCCGTGATATCCGCTGGTAAGCACCAGATTAAGAGCGGTATGCGCGCGAGCAAGGCGGACTGCAGCGGTCGTGGCGCAGGAGCCAGTGCGGAAAAATATCGAGCGTTGCGCGAGGGGGAATATCTCCGCCAACCGCTCGGCGACCTCGATCCGATGCACCGACAACGGTCCGGGCAGAATGCCGCCGGTGCGGCGCATTTCGGCAGTCACGTGAGCGACGACCGGTTCATATCCGGCTCCAAGCGGCGCAGCCCCGCCACAGGAGGTGAGATCCACATATTGTCTTCCGTCGACATCCCAGACATGCGCACCGCAAGCACGGCTCATCACGACCGGAAAACGCCGATTGAGATCCCATTTTTCCGACGCCGTGATCCGCAAGGCGCGGCGTAGGGCGGATTTGTGCCTATCCGTCGCGACCAACGTGCCACTGGGTGTGCTGGTGAACATCAGCGATTCTCCGGTCGCGGCCGATCAGGTCAGCTGCGTGAGGGTTCTCCGAGCAATCCCAGCGCGTTCGCCTGAATGGTGAAGGTTGGATTGACGCCCCCGGGATACGGGAAGAACCGGCCGTCAGTGCCGTAAACATTGTCGATATCGTGCACGCGGCCCCAGCGGTCGACCGCGGAGGCCTTCGGATCAATCCCCGCTCGACAGCCGTGCGGCGGCAGAACGGCTGAATCGCTGGGTGGCTCGAGTGGATCTGCGCCGGCCGGCCGGGCCATCCCCATCCGAAGTTCGAGCTCCTCGCAGTCAGGGCATAGGTCGGCGCCATCGATGAGCCAGATCGGGTCAAGCGCGTCGCCCGCGACATGCGCTTCCGCGTCGAAATCAACGGTGCGATATCGGAAAGCGATCTCGGCGTACAATGTCATTCCACGGCCGGGCGCCGACACGGTCCATGGCTGTCCGAACGGCGTCAATGTGCCGGCCGGAGAGTGCACCAGGACCGCGTCATCCCCGCCATTTTGGACAGTTGCCAGTGAGGCGCCGATGGGAAGCATGTGGCCCGCTTCGAGGACGAGCACACCGAATCCGTTCCGAGCGATCTCGTGGGCAACGATCGAGCCACCGGCACCGCTGCCGACTACGCATACGTCAACGGCGTTGGACGTCATTGTCCCACCTGTGGCAAGGGACATCGGCCATGCGTCATGGCGACGTGCCCACACAAAGACTTAAGTCAAGACGGCTAGCGAGAACTGTCAGCGACAGCTTTGAACTTGCGCACGCGTCAGACCGTCGCGACCTACTTTGAACTCGTACAATATGACGCTCCGTGCGATTCAAGTGCCTTGAGCGCGCGGGGCGGGTGAATACGTTCAAGATCGGCTGAAGCAAAAAAGTATGAAGATATGACCGTTATGCTCAAGGCGTCTGACGGCCGCGTGGCGATGGAGCAGTGGCAGCGGGTAGCTCAAGCATATCCATCCCGAGAGACCGCCTTGTTGTTGTGCGCACGCCACGATTATACGGTTGGGTCTTGTGAACCATAGACCAGCAGCTATGCCACCAGCAGCTATGCCAAAAGGCACCTGCTGCAGGGTGGCCGCCGAAAATACCTTTCGTTCCATACGCCGGCTTTTGAGTTCGAAGCGCGATTTGCATTGGCCTTGCTGCAAGAAAGGTCGTCATAGGATGCCTCGACTGCCCTCCCGGCATCGAGGACATGATCGAGCTTGCCGCCGCATCGAGCCTTCTGTGCGGCCGCCATGATTCGATCTAAGTCTCGTCAGCTTCTTGAAGGATTGAGCTCCTAACATGAGAAGCGGGGGAGTCCGGAGCTAGCCGTTCTGATTGCTCAATCGAAGGTGTGGAATGGACCCGTTTAACGTCATGAAGGCTTCAAGTACGGCTTCTTCTGGCATGTCGCGCGCAAGGCCAGAACGGCTGCAAGTAAACCAAGCCGCCTTTGAGCCGCGCCTGAGGAAAGCCGTACAGGGGCGGCCAAGGCAAGCCGATGCGGAGCTCTCCCCTCATATTGCTTCTGCCCTGCACGCGGCCGAGATAGGCACAGCGTCTCAGCAGCCAGATGAGAAACTGATCGTTGTTTCCAACCGTGTTTCGACTTTCGACCCTAACAAACCCAAGACGGGCGGTCTTGCCGCAGCCCTTGAACCCGTCGTTGAACGTTCTGGCGCTGTTTGGATTGGGGTTTCGCCGACCCTAAGCGAGGGCAGCGAGCAGGTAACTGCCTTCGAACAGCACGGCAAGGGTCAAGTTGCAAAGATAGAGGTGCCGGCCAACGACTATGCCGGATTCTATTATGGATTTTCAAATTCTACTCTGTGGCCGGCATTTCATTCGCTGACCGAGCGGATGTCCCCCGCTTCGGAGGAAAGTTATAAGAGCTATCGCGACGTCAACTGCGCCGTGGCGCGCGCGCTGTCGCGCCTTGAAAGTCGAGGCGCGATCTGGGTGCATGATTATCATTTCCTTCCCCTCGGCAGCGAGCTGCGCGAGCTCAATATTGAGCAGCCGATCGGCTTTTTCCTGCACACGCCATGGCCGAAGCCTGATGTGATAGAAGAGGTGCCCCATCATGACGAACTGATGGAATCGATGCTGGCGTACGATCTTGTCGGCTTTCAAACCAGCTGGGATCTCGATAATTTCCTTTCTTGCCTCCAATCGCATCTCGCCCTGGAGAGCAGGAGCGATGTTGTGATCTCGGCCCGCGGCTTGACCCGGTGCCAAGTGTTTCCGATTGGTATCGATCCGAAGCAGTTCGCAGACTATGTTGTGGAATCGCTGACCAAGCATCGAGAGAGGATTTCGTCGGTGCAGTCAAAACTCGCTGGCACGAGGCTAGCAATTGGCGTCGACCGCCTCGACTATACGAAGGGTATCGACAACCGGATCAAAGCTTTCGATCAGCTACAGACAGACAAGCCGCACAGCATCTCGCTGTTGCAGATCGCGACCCCTTCGCGCAGCGATATTCCAGCATACAGTGAATATCAGGGCGATATCGACCGCCTCGTCGACGACGTCAATCGTAAGCATGGAACGAACGACGGCTGGAAGCCGATTCTCTATGAGAAGGATCACGTCTCGCAGGTGGAGCTCGCGGGCCTTTACCGCACCGCGGAGGTTGGTGTGGTGACGCCGTTGCGTGACGGCATGAACCTGGTGGCGAAAGAATACGTTGCTGCGCAAGATCCGGACGATCCAGGTGTGCTGGTATTATCGAAGTTCGCAGGCGCGGCAGAAGACCTCAACGAAGATGAGGCGCTGCATGTAGATCCAACCTCTCCTGAGAACATTGCGGCCGCGATTTCAACAGCCATGGAGATGCCACGCGAGGAGCGCATCGAACGCTGGCGAGCGATGAGCGACAAACTCGAGGCGTATACGATCCACGGCTGGTCGAAGGACTTTCTTCGCGAGCTCGGCCACAGTCGGGTGAGAGTGCCAGCTGATCAGTTTCGATATCTCGGGTTCGGTTGGATCAACGATGCCCAAATGCCCATCTACGCGACGGCTGATGAGTTGAATGTCGCGGTGAATCATGTGCAGGATATGCGTTGGGTCTTGTCTTCGAGAATGCGCGCAGACCAGAGGGGAGGCGGGCCCATCTGATCAACCAAGGTCCGGTTCATTAAGGCGCGATGAGATTGGGGTGAATCATCATCGCGCCTTAGGTTATTTGAGCGTGATCTCCGCCCAAACGCGTTCCGCATTTTGTCGCGAAGCAAACCCGCTTCACCTTTTCCGGATCATGCTCTAGGACAATCCACATTCAGGAATGTCTGCATTGAGTCCAGAATCAATGGCTTCCGGATTATTGTTCGGGCTGCGTGGATGGGTGTGAAACGCTGTGCACTGTCGGATCGCGCCGTTGCCGCCTGACAAGGTGGGCGATCCCGACTGCAGCGGCGCCGACAAGCCGCTGTCTGTGAACCGCGTGTTCTCCGGGCGCCGCATCAGGTGTAAACGCCCCACCGGTACTGAGCTTGCTAGACCTGCGGGTCTTGCAGATCAGCCGGGCAGAGTAGAACTAAACCATTATTGAACTAAACAATGCATGCCCAGCTTCGTGTTGGACTGGGCAGGCGTCGACTTCTTACAAATCAGGCGGCCGATGCTATTGGTTGGGCGAATTCGCAGGTTCGGCAAAGCAGAAAGCCGTCCATTCCATGCATACGATCGACAACTTCGCAGAAAGTCGGTCCTTTGAAGAGATCTTGATATTCATCTCGAAGAAGATTGCCCAAGATGTGGCGTCGTTCAAAATCCATGCAGCAGAGCGTAACGTCGCCGTTTGGGAGAAGAAGATTACGATGCTCTCGTTCGTCGGCACATGTCAGTGCTCCGACGATCGGCTGTCGTGCCTCAACGATCTTTGGATCGACACTTCCACCCCTACTGCTCAGCGGTCGCGAGCGAACCAACGATTCCTCGGGGATTATCTCGACAAGGTCGGGATGGACTTCACCCATGACGACGAAAAGCATGGATGAAATGTCTGCGTCGACCAATTGACGTATCAAATCGACAAATTTGCGCCTGACGAGGCGGCTGTTCATGTGCGCGCCGTCATCGAAGACGTGCACCAGGAAAATCCGGAATTGCAGCGCCTGCAAGCGTCGTAGATTCCGCTCGTTCATTCCTACGAGTGTCGTGGAAATCCGAATGCCATGGCCAGCTTCGTAAGCATGCTCAACCATTTCGGTGCAAGCCGGGTTGAGCCAGGGCTCCGAGTACCCGGAAAAGCTGATATCGACAGCTGCTGGTACGTGCGCCAGGCATCTCTTGAAATCTTCGAGACGAAGATGCTTTGCATGAGACACGACTCTTTGCCGTTCGGCGAACTTGGCCTGCGGACAATAGGAGCATCCGACGACGCAGCCCGTGGTCGTCGTTATCTCCAAAACCCGGCCGCCAAGGGGGATTGCAGCGCGCAGGTCCTGTAAATTCGTCGGGTATGAATCAACCATTTGCGGTGTGTTCTTCCAAATGTTTGGAACATCGAGCGTCCCGACGCGGCCGACTTGCGTCCTTCATGAGGGCTTGCTCATGCGTGTTCTCGGACGATGGGCGATAAAGGCGACACAGCTGGGGCCAAAACGCAGCTGGATCGAGGTTATTCCACGTTCTAGGGCTTCCCTCCACTGCATCCAGTTGAAATGCCGGTAAGGGGTGCGGATGTGCGGGAGTTAAGCGCGCCAAGCCCGGGACCTAATCATCGTCGGTGTTTCGGTAAGTTCGGTAACCGCCGGCGCAAGATCTACTCCCCAGTACGCCGACATTGGTCATTGTTCTACCTCTTGCGATAGACGTTGGCCATGCCATTGGCAGCTGCGTACCAATGGGCAGTCAAATACGATCCCGAGGATTGTCACAACCGGCGTCGGCCGTTCATACGTTCGAGATCGTACAATATGACGTTACGTACGATTCAAGCTCTCTCGAAAAGGCGCGGAATGGAAAGAGAGCGCTCGATCCATTAAACCTGACTGCTTCGCCGTGGGAATGCGCTCGATAGCCATGAAAGGACCCTGGAGTGCCTGATGCGTCATCTGGACTAAAGCTCAAACCGGTGGTGCAGAACGAGACGAACCTTGTGGTGTAAAGATTTCATGCAAAAACTTATCATCGTGGCGCAATTGCGAGAGCTCGCTCGCGTCAAAGGCGCTTCGCTAAGTTGCTCGCCGACGAAACGGCGGATGATGCGCTTCGAATCGGCACGACAAAAGCGGACCCATACAACGCTCGCTAGGCAAGCCTTGATTCTGTTGAGAATTGTTCGATGCAAGAAAGTCGAGGCGTCTGCACTTTGAAGCATAGTTCGCCCGCAAATGACGTTTTCTGCAAGCATCCATTGCGCACGCGCTTGTCGCGGGCCGTTGGTCATTGTTAGTAGTGAAAAAGCATGGCTTCAAAGAGGAAACGGAAGCCGGGATCACAATGAAGCTCAAGCGCGGGACGTTCTCCGCGACGTTCTTCCTTGCGTGCCTTGCAGCAATGGAGCTTGAGGCTAAGCGCCCAAAGGTACGCCTTGGATGCGTGCGCGCCAAAGTTTCCTTTCCTGCCGTCGTCTGCATAAAATGCGTCGCCACAGAGCGCGGCCAAAAAGCCATCAAGAATTTTCGACGGGCGGCACTTAAGCGAGCTAGGGGTACGGACGCGGAAGTGTCCGCGCGGCATCTGGCGGCTTGCCAAGTTTAGGGAAAACGACGCTGAAACCTTTTGTGGCGTTTGCGCGATAATAGCATCGATGACCAATCGTTTGAACCAAACGAGCAGGCAAAGCAGCCGGCGTGCTGCAAGGTGGGCGTCATCGAGTAAGCGCAAAGCGTCGTTGGATTTCGTATCCGATAGTCACTACGATCGCGGGCAGTTCGCTGCACGATGCAGCCCGGATACGATCGATGTCCGCCGCGACAAAGGCCCAAGCACTCAGCATCAACGATTTGGATGATCGCAACCGGCCGTTCGCCGAGTGAAGGCGCCGGTCCGCGAGTTCACTGCCGCGTTTCCCGCTCAGCCAGCGCCGCATCAGGTGGTGCTCATCAGGAATGCCGCGGAGCTGACCGCCATCACCGAGCAGATGAACGCCAGCCTCTTGGCTGGGGCGCCGTCTCATCGAACGACCTGGTTCGAATGCAGAACGCTATGCAGCTGGCGATCGCCGCTCTGAACCTTCCCGCCACACCATCACAGACCGAGGACTTCGACGCCGTGATGCAGCGGCTCGCGACGCCTCAGCAAGGCGCTGGGGAAGCCGATGCCTCCACCAGCGCTGAGGTGGCGGGCGATCGTGACGAACGCACACCCGATGGCACTACCAGCATTTCGCACGAGGGCAAGGAGCTCGTCGTCGGCAAAGACGGACTAGTTGAAGTGGAGGATCGCATCGCCGCGGTGCTTCGCTCTCACGTCGTCATGGATGATGCCTGATGCGCAAGACCGCGATCGATCGCTTGTTCGGCACCAATGCGCCCGACCGAAACTTTGCCGCCGTCACGCCGAGCGACAGCCAGGACTTGGTCCAGGTCACGTCCAGCCTGATCGTGACGATCGGCTCCGGCCGCACCGGCATCGCGGTCCTCAGCGCCAATGAGCTGCGCGACAGTGCGCCGGTCTCCATCCCGCGCCGTCGGCACCTACAAACTCGACCTTCAGGTCCGCCGCGTCATGGCGACAGGCACAGCTCTTGGCACAGGCGGCGTCGTCGCGCCTTGGAGCTGATTTCATAACCGCGAAAGGAACACATTATGTCGACCACCTACTTGTGCCGCCTCTTCGGTGGCCGCAAGGGTTTGCGGCGGAGTTGCCGGCGATCGAGCGCGACCTTCAGGTGGCTGGGCCGAAGATCGTCGAGCGCTACTGTCAAAGGTTGCAGAAAAAAAATCGAGGTCTGCGATCGGGAAGCAATACGAAGAATGGGCGCCTCTCGCGGCAGCGACCATCGAGGATGAGCAGCGCCACGGCTTCAAGACACCGGCACCGCTACTACGCACGGGTGAGCTGCGCGACAGTATCGAGTACACCGTGAACGGTTTGGAAGGTGCAGTCGGAAGCGATAGCCATGTCACAGCCATCACCGCGCGATCGGCAGGACGCGGCAGAGCAGCATCATAGCTGCACCTCAGTGCAAGGAAGGCTGTTCGTCGGTGTAGCCTGCTCTAAGAAGCCATTGGCGAGCGATGACGCCTGGGTCATGTTCGGAGAGATCGGCCGGGTCAAACGCGTCGAATGCAACGCTTTGTAGCGAGCGCGCTCGTGACCCAGAGATCGACCGATCGATAGGGCTGCGGCATTGAAAAGCCGCCAGTCCGAGGCCCCATTTTCGGTGAAGAGATGAGATATTTCGGCGACCTTCGAATCCGCTAGATGCGCCGCGCGGTGCATGTGCGGTTCAGCTTCGTTGATCGGGCGCCTCCATTCGTCCAACCTCTTCTTACGCATGTGCCGGCTTTCTGGAGTGTAATACGGTTGAGGCGGCCTCGTTAGCCTCGTGACCGCAGGACGTCGCGCCAATGCTCGACAGAGTGGCAGAACTGGACCAATTGAACGAACGCGCTCCACACTGGGTTAGAGATTTCGCCCTGGGAGAACCGGCTCCAGTGAAGCTTTGGTGCCCAATATTCGAGAACGTCCATTCGCTGCCCCTTTTCGCCAGGCGCTACGCACGCAGTCTATCCTCTTTGAGAATGCTCAACTCTGCGAATTCGTTGGCGCAAGCGCTGCAGCGATCCCAGATCCGACGATCGTCGCCGTGGACGCCCAGCGTGAGATAGTAGTTGCGGCCCTGGTGATTGGCAAAGACGATCCATTCGCCCGTGAGCGCCGGCTGCGAATTAGGCGCAGCGTTGCCACCTCGCTCGGAATAGCCGTCGATCACAAGACGATAGGGCACATTGGCCGCCGGCTTCTCGCGTGCTAGCCGCTCAAGCCGTTCGTCAGTCCAGTGGTTGTCGAGGTTCTTCCAGATGTACTTTGGCTGCATGAAGTGCTTGTCCCAAAGCCTCGCCAATAGCCGGCCGCGAAACTCAGTCGGCGGCTTTGTGAGAGATGGTTTAGATCCAGGGAGACCTTCGAGCGCTGCGATCTCGTCTAGTATCATGTGGACGTGCATCGTCCGGTTCACGCAATGAGTGGTCAATTCTGACACGAGGCCGGCCGAGTACCTCCCGGTCACCGTCTTCAGACGGAGCCATTCTTCGATTTCTTCCCGCATCCGGCTGGTGCCTCAATTCATGCTTGCGCCAATGCCCGCCAGTTCGTCTAACAGTCTCAGGTGGTCGCGGATCGCGTCCATAGCTGCGCCGATAACCTCTTCCCTGGTCCCGTCGACAACGGTGCTGTGGATCACCGCGGCCAGCACCCCGGCCGCCGTCATGAAGGCCTTTTGACCAGTCTCGCTCGAGTCGACGATCCTAATCGCAAGGTCGTGTACCGCTTCAAGGTGCTTCGCGATCTCATGCTCGATATCGTCGCTCATGCCGAACTCACGGGGTTTTGATGCACCAGAGTGGTGCATTGCAGCGCTGAAAATCTCGAAGAAGTTATGCATCGAAGTGTTCCAGCAGCGAGCAAACTGGATGCACGTGAATTGCAGCAGCACTGTGGTGCAACCGCGATTTGACGCACTGTTCGCGTACTGCTCAATGGGCTTTACCGCCGACGAGCGGCGGGTCGACCTGGTGCTGAGAACATCAGGCAGCCCTTCCTCAAGTACGGAGCATCCCATGCCCAAGGCCACGAAAGTATTCTGCCACTCCTCCGCCCCCGCAAGGTCGAGCATCATAGAAATGATCCGCCGCCACGGCGAGTTCCATCGCGAGATGGATCGCCTGTACGCTGTCGGCGGTGACGAGGCAATCGACGGGCTCGAATACAGAGCCGCCAGTAGCGAGGCGATGGATCTTGAAAGCCGGATCGTAGCCACGCGCGCCGCTACCAAGGCTGACATCGATGCCAAGAGGCGCTTCACGGCCAAGGCCGACTCAATCGACCTCAGACAACTGATTTCGATGATTTTGAAGTTGGACGCCGAGCAGGTTGCGGCGGCGGCGTAACGTCCTCGCTCCGTCGAACCTCTTGGTAAGAGGCCCACCATAGGGCGGGGCTTTCGTCATTCTTACTGTTCAACCTGTCCGTAGTCCCAATACCGGTTGTCCCACCCTGCGAACCTGATCGTCTGACATCGTTGCCTGGGGAAAGATGCAAGGGCTGCTTCAGCGTCCCCGCAATCGAACATGGCGACCAACTCCGTCGTCACCACATTGCCCATTATCCGCGTCTTCACTTCGATGACTGGGAACATTGCCCTCTCCACGTATGAGTCGTCAGATCAGGATACACCAGATCTAGTCAGGATTGAAAATCCTGGACCGGCGTCAGAAATCGTACGTTGTTATGCAGGGCAATTCGCCCGGCTTCGCCTCCTCCTTGGCCCTTTCGAGCGCAGATTCCCACTTCTCACGACTAGGACTGGTCTGGCTCGCAAGAATGCTTCCGGAGACCTTGAACTTGCCGTGCCGAGGGCAGTCGTAGCCCTCGGAATCGCCGGTCCTGTCGATAGGTGAGGCTTCGGTGTTGCAGATTGGACAGACCGCCACGACGCCTCCGATGACGCACTCAAGCCGGCTGCCAAAATGTGATGAGCTATTTTCTCCGGTTGCCCCTCGCCAGTTTTGCGATCAGCACCTTGCCTTCATCCATCACCCGGCGGATGCGCACCGCTCGTTTAGGACTCGTTAGCATGCATGCGAGACCCAGGTCGACCGGAAACGCCGCGCATTCCCGTCTCTTCGGAAGGTGGATGAGAGCTTCTCATACTCCTGATCGAAGAGCCGTCCTTAAGTCTGCCGCTTTGAATTCCAACCCTTGGCCTCGAAGTTTTCACGAAGAGCAGATGCTCCCGTGTTTTAAGCTCCAAGAGTAAGAGCGGCTGACATACTCAGAGGCTTACTTCAACAAAGTCTCCTTGCGCTTCATGCAAAGTGAATCTTTGATGCTCGACGTGTAAGAGACCTTTGACAACCTAACCGCGTGAGCTATTCTGAGTGCCGGGCGCTCCTTGGGAAACTGACAAGGAGGATTGCATGTCCGCGTTGATTAGACAGGTAGCTCTGGTTTCTTTATCCCACACTGTACCCGCGCGCGCTGTGATGAAGATATCAGCCGCCCTGCAAAAGCAGGCTACGCGAGATCTTGGTCCTGTGTGGGAGATTTCGGCGACCGTCGACGCCTTTGAGCAGTTGGGCCAGGTCCCGGTCGGGACATGGCCGATCGTCATAGGGGGCAAAGTCCCTCCCGGTGCTGGCGGCTTTCACACGGACAAAAACGGCCAGCCGTTATCGCTCGTGCGCGCAAATCCCGATATTGACGTGCTCTGCCAAACGTGTAGCCACGAAATGATCGAAATGCTGGTCGATCCGTTCGGGAGCCGGTTCGTTCCGGGCGACTCTCCGATGCCGGATCAGGGGCGGGTGAACTTCCTCCTCGAGGCTTGCGATCCCTCCGAAGCAGCGCAGTTCGGATACACGGTCAATAACCTACTCGTATCAGACTTCTACACGCCGCACTATTTCGATCCGGTGCAGTCGAGCGGCGTGAGATATTCCTTCACTGGAGCGATAACCGAGCCAAGGCAGGTACTTGAGGGCGGTTATCTGTCCTGGCAAGACCCTACTTCGAGCCATTTTTTCCAAGAGCGAAGAATTGACACGGACGAACCGGAATTCGAGGATTTGGGTATACCGACGGACGCCAGGATGACCCCGCGTGAGTTCATAGACAGAATGATGGACAGGTTCACGAGCGAGGCGATCGGCGTCGGACGAAAGTCGGCCGCCATGGCGTCGAACCTCAGTCCGGAAAAGCTCGACCATGCAACGAACTCGCAAGCACAAGTTTGGGAGGAGCTCCTGGAGAGACTGTGCGGTAAGGGAGACAGCCGAAGGGAGGAACGCCCCCTTGAAGCGGTCCGCCGCCCACCGCGAGCCCCCAAAGCCGCGTGATGTGTGCGTGCCGCTTGCTGGAATTGTCATGCGAGCATGAGATAGCAATGAATAAGCGGACGACACGAAAGCCCAGCAAAAAGGCAGAGCATGCGGACCGGGAACGCGAGCTGCGAGATTTGATCGAACAAGTCGAGGATAGAACGAGCGGTGATACGCCCCCGGAGGACGAGAGCCCGCACGATTTCGTCGAAAGGAAACGGCGCGAGAAGCCAAAGCCGGAGGATAGCTAGCGGCTTTGCTTCGTCTCGACTGAGGTGCCCGTGCCCTACCATCTCGCGGAGAAAGCCCGCTGTTTCAGACCTTGCCTCGTGGCATGGCAGGAGAGAGGCGGCGGGCACTTTTTTCTCTGACGAGGGCCGTCGTCATTTTTGACAGCTGATTTGAGACTTTGCTGAGATTCCACTTGTGCCGATAGAAATCGGTCGGATCGCGGCTTGGGAAGCGATTGCTACGCAGGAAAAAATCGTCATCGCATGCGGAAGGTTAAGGAAAGGTCGCGAGCGCCTTCAGCGATAACAAGACGTGAGGCGAAATGGCTCGTTTACGCGATTTAGAATTGCGTCCATAGTTACACAGCATTTTTGATGTTTCGATTTCAGATTGTGGGGAGGTAGATTGTGCCCCGTCAAACCAATCTTTGTGAAGTCGTTTACCTCTTCGCGTCGGCCTTTCTGGTCGTCTCAGCGCCGTACGCCGCTCACGCAGCGTCAATCAAATCGACAATAATGGAGGTCATCGCGCCGCTGACCGATGACGATGGAGAGGAAGCCACCAACATCAGCGGCGTGAGCTGCCTGCCGCCCGTCGGCGAAAAGCACGTTTGCCTCACGATCGATGATCAAGGACGGCTGGCGCAGGCTGCGACAAGCGAGGGATCGAGGCTCACGGGTGCGGGCAAGATCCGGATCATCGAGAAGGACGCCGCGCCCGCCGACATTGTGGGAAAAGAACCGGACATACACGAGTGCTCGAACAAGGTCGACAAGTTCAAGGATTTGGACGGCGAAGCCGTCGCGCATTATCAAAATGACTTCTACGTTGTCGGATCACACGGATGCTCGCGCAAAAGCAACAAATTCCGCGCCTCGTCCTTCATATTGGCGCGAGTTCCAGACGACATGGTTGCGAAGGCGGCGGCCGCCGGTCCGAAAGCGCCGATCGAGAAGGGCCAGGTCGCCACGAGCTATCGCTTGTCGGAGGCGCTTCTGATCGCACCTCATGCGAAGGCATTCTTCACGCGGGATCTGATGACGGGCAACGGCCTTAACGTCGAAGGCCTCGCCGTGGTCACTGGCAAGCTTTACGCGGGACTGCGAGCGCCGGTGATCGGGATGAAAGCGTATCTGGTCGAAGTGGATCTGGACGCGCTTTTCGATGCGGGTCGCTCAATGTCGCTTGGAAAAGAAGTTCGTGAGATCGAACTCGATTTCCTTGAAGGGCGTGGCATCAGAGATCTTGCAGTTCTGGCAGACGGTCGGCTCCTTATTTTGAGTGGACCGGCCCAGGCCGAGGGCATTTCGTTTGCGCTGCATGCAATAGACCCAAAGAATAGTTCATTCAGCCCTGTCGCGATCATCGATGATATCCCACCCGATTGGAAGGCAGAAGGGCTTCACGTCCTTGGACAAGACCAGTCCGGTCTAGAGGTCATGATCATGTTCGATGGGCCGAAGAGCGGCGCGCCGAGGCGATACAATATCAATTGAAGTGATTTGCGACGCTGGAATTACCGGACGGTCGTCATCGCGGGGAATGCTTGGGATGGCCGCGGTCGTTCTCGCAGCAGAAGCGGAGCCCGCAACGGTGGTGACTAAAGCTCAGTGGAGGCCGATTTCTAATCTTTGATTCCAAAAATTGATAGGTGACTGTCATGTATGGGCACGGAGCTTTTATTTTCGAACCTGCTGCAGCATCAAAGAAATATCGCAATTGGGATGGTGTAGCGAGCGCCCTTCTCAAAATGAAAATGAATCATGCCTGGATCAGAGGGCACGGAAAGGATGGCCTGTTCGAGGTTAAAGATAATCTCGGCCTGGTTGGGGCCCTGCGTAAAGCTGATATCAAAGTCCTTGTATGGGGCTGGTGTCAGGGCGACGGCCAACTCGACAAAGACATCAAGAACGCTGCAGATGCCATCGCCAAATTTGACCCCGACGGGTACGTCGCCGATATTGAGCAGGGCGTAAACGGGGCGGAATGGACGGCGAAAGGCATCAAGACGTTTTTGACGGCGACTAGGGCTGCGCTAGGTGGCAAGCCGCTGATCCTGTCCACGCACGGTTTCGTGCCCTACCATGAACCCGAGCTGATGCGCGCGGCCGATCCATTTGTCGATGCCTTCGCACCGCAGGTTTATTGGTTCTGGTATCCGAACAAGAGGATGTTATCGCAGCCGGGCGCAAAAGGACCTTACAAGACCAACGATGCCGCCGCATACGCCAGTCTGTGCCTCGACGTTTGGCGCCACATCACCCGTAAGCCGATCATCATCACTGCCCAGGCCTACTGGGGAGAAAACCAGCAATGGGGGCGCCAGGATGCTGAGAATAAACTTCAGGAGTTCGTAAAGGGCTTCAAACGGTACGACGAAATTGCGGGGCTCAACTGGTGGCATCTGGCAGGCAACGCGGCGATGTCGCCCGCCATGGAAGAACTGATTGCGGCTGCTGATTTCCAGGCCAAGCTAGGTGCCGTCTCTATTGCTGGGGAAGAGCCTTCCGTCGTACCGGCAACCTTACTGGCGTTGGACGGAGAAGCCCAACCGCTCGACCTCATCGCCCCGCAGTTCGATACTGCGTCGGCGTTAGCCGCCATCACTCCTCGCATCATTGCAACCGCAAAGGCCTCGGCGATCGCTCGATACGACTGGAAGAACCGCGGTCCGGCTTGCATCGGTTACACGGCCGGGATGGCGGTCGCCTACGCGGCAGCGTATGCCAGGTTACAGGCGCATGATGCGGTTGCAGACCGGATGTCGCGCGCGCTGGAGCCGGCTTTTCGTGACCCCCGCGGGCATCTGAAGGGCGATGCGCTGACGTGGTATAATGACCAGTTTAAGACAATTGGCATGGGCGCTGCGACATCGCTGGAGCGGCTGCGGCGGCTATTCGTGCTGCTGCTTGGCCTCGGAATGCGTGAAAGCAGCGGGCGCTACTGCGAGGGCCGAGATCGTAGCGCACAGAATACAAGTGCCGACACGGCCGAGGCGGGTCTGTTTCAGATAAGCTTCGATTTGCTCGCCGGGCGTGCGGAGCTGCTTGACATCTTTCACCACTATCAGAGCAATCCGGAAGAGGGATTACGCGAGACTTTTGAAGAAGAAATGTCGCCGCCTCCACGAGCAAAGGACCGCGAGAATTTCGGTCCCTCCACCTCGCCCGGCTTTGCGTTCCAGAAGCTCAGCAAGGAATGTCCGGCGATGACAGTCGAGATCGCCGCCCTGGGACTGCGGGAAGAGGCGGGGCACTGGGGGCCGATCATCAATCATGCCGCCGAGGTGCGATCTGCGAGCAAGGAGTTGTTGCTGACCGTGGAGGGGATCATTGACGCGCCGATGACCGCAGCAACCGAGAGCGTGATAACGGCTTTGGATGCAACCGTCATGGAAGGCGGCCGTAGCCGTCCGGAGATCGCCCGGTTCTATTCGCAGCGCGTCGATCTAGCCGACCTGTTGCCTATCAATAAGCATCTTTCAAGCGCCAAAGAACAGACCATGATCTCGCTACTCGGCGCTCCCCACCTCCCGCTGACGACCCATTGCCAGAACGAGCGGGCATCGGACCTCGTCAAGCGGAACCTCGTCATCGAACGCATGTCGCCGCTCTTCCGATTGCAGGGCCTAGAGCCGGCGATCGCCGACCTGAAGATCGTTCTAGCGCAAGCTTTCGCCGCGGAGCCGGATCTTGAGAGCGTATTGTCGACCGAGGGCATGCTCTGCGTGCGTAGGCGCAAGCCGACCGACGGCTCCGTCAGCACGAAAATTTCCAATCACGCGTGGGGAACGGCAGTTGATTTCAAGATCGTCGGGTTCGAAGCCCCGGCCAATACCGGCAGGACGGTGCCGCGGTTCATCGCGATCCTAATCCCCTTGCTCAATGCCGCGGGATGGTATTCCGGAGTAGGCTTCCGCGACACGATGCATTTCGAAGTCTCAGAAGAGCGCATCCGGAAATGGTCGAACGATCACGTATTCAGATGACGGCTAACCGACAGATGAAACCGGCTTCGAACTTGCGATAAGGCCGGTTTCTTGAGCGAGGCGGAATTTTCCATTGAATGCTGCTTGGGCGCCCTGATCTGCCAGTCACCTCGCTCGGTCAAAACACACTTCTTTGAATATCGATGCGATCTCTGGTAAAGCTCATGCGCGGGTAACCGAATTGAGGGAAACCGTCGTCACTCGATATTTTCGCGTTGTCGTGTTCTAGCCGTGTTCGACTTTAGACGCTTATGTCCTCAACCGAACGCTTGCGTGCAAATCTTTCGTCGGTGCGGTGCGTAGCAGATAGTTTTCGCTCATTCTCAAGCAGGACTCGCGGGCCGTCTTCGATGGCACGCCAATTGCTGGACACGGAGAAGGATGCGCAACATGTGGTGGTCTCTTTGTCCAGGATGTGAATTAAGTGTGCTCGACTGATCTTAAGTGAATGCGATGGACGCTGCACCGCCCGTTGCGGCGCCTGGAGGTTCGCTGCGGCACGTAGGTGCCGCCGTCGTTATCCGCGCCGAACTATCATAGTCGCGTCGGTGTCGCCGAGCCGATGGCAACGCAGGATGTGATCTGCGCGAGGCCAGGGGCAGAGAATCTGCGTGCTGATTAGGGTGCACGGCGCCCTTATCGAACCCGAACAGAATGCCGTCCCTCTGACGACTGCGTATCGTCGCGCCCTGCCTTCACACGAACGCTAAAGGATTCTCCATAATGCGCGCGCCAAGCTATTCCGAGGCACTGGAGTTCGCGATCGACCGCTCGTACGAAATCAACCTCGACATGCTGAGGGCGCGAAAACTGCACCTTGACACCTACAACGATTATCTAGTCGGCACATATCCACCCCTCAAAGCAATGGGCGAGCTGAATGCCGAAAAATTGTTGAGTGAGATTACCTCGTCAATTGATCTCTATTTTCACATCCCCTTCTGCAATCAGTATTGCACCTTTTGTCACTTCGCCAAGGAAATCAACCCGCGTTCCGGGCGAGTGGAGCGTTATCTGGCGGCTCTAAATAAGGAAATGAGTTGGTCGGACGCGGCGCTTGCCGGTAGGGAAATTGAGACAGCATTCTTTGGAGGTGGCACCCCCTCAATCTTGACCAACCCACAACTCAAGACGCTATTTGACATGATCAAACAGCGCTTCGATCTATCGAAGTCCGAAGTAAGTTTCGAATTGCACCCTTCTCTTGGAAAGCAGGTGGACGCCGCAGATCGCATATCCACCATGCTAACAGGCGGCGTAAACCGCTTCGTGCTCGGCGTTCAAAGTCTTGATGAAAACATTCTGCGGATATTGAACCGCGGGCACCGTGTGGACGAGGTGAGACAACTCGTAAAATTGCTGGATGAGCTGGGCGTTCAGAATCTATCGCTGGACCTTATCTATGGGCTGCCGCAGCAAACGCTCCGGAGTTGGTATGATTCGCTTATCGGTCTACTGGATATGGGAGCGGAGAAGTTTAACATCTTCCCATTGTTGTTCAAATCGACGGACCCCGTAGCCCGCCATTTGAGCAAAGGGCGCTACCAATTCGCTGGGGCAAAGGAGCGCATCATCATGCATTTCATGGCGGAGCACATCCTTACGAGGCTTGGCTATCGTCATGGCCCGATCTTCTATTGGACCAAGAAGTCTCAGCCGCACTCTGTTCAGCAGCGCCGCAAATACGATTCCTGGAACGACAATAATCTGGTGCCGTTTGGGGTTGGCGGATTTGGCTACATGAGTCAGTGCCAGTTCTACAACGAGGCCGATTTAGACCGCTACTTACAACGGGTTGAGTTTGGCGCGAAGCCAGTGTGGAAGGGCGTCGTCCTGTCGCAAGACGATCTGATGCGCAGAACCGTCATGCTCGCGTTGCGAAGTAGTGGAGTGTCGCTCTTTCGTTTCGAGAAGGAATTTGGCGTGTCCATGGAAGAATACTTTCGTCGCGAGCTTAAGAAACTAAATGAGGCAGGACTCATCACCATTTCGAACGAAGGCGTGCTGACGTTAACCACTTCGGGCATCATCAATTCGGGCGCGGTATCGCTGCAATTCTTTTCCAACGCGGTGCTTGAGCGCGTCGCGCGCACCGACAGCAGGATCTTAGACAAACGAAAAGATCTTATCGAGAAGCACGACTACTCACCGGCCGCCCGATACGGGGCGACTGCCGAAATGCAAGCTGTTTTTAGCCAGGGCCGGTGAGTGCGCGCTGTGGTCGGCACTATTTCCCCTTCCGCCCAAGAACCGCTGCGCTACTGCGCTCAAGACATATTTTCTCATGTAACCGATAGCATTGGTCCTCGACAACGAAAACGACCGCTTGGGCGACTCAGCAATTTTGTCGTCGATGAATTGCCACATCGTATTGCGGCGATCAAAGGCAGCGAGCGGCCGGATGAAGCGGTTAGGGCACTCGGTCGCGCTATCAGCGTGATTGTGGCGGACACGGACTATGATGCGCTGTTGCGCCGGCTACCGCAGTCCGATTTCGAGATCGCTAAGACAGACATCCAGTATCTCACCAATTGTGCCTATCACATGTCCGCGTTTGCCGGCCTGCATCTCGGGGACGCCGAATTGACGGTGGGGGAAGCGCTAAGTCGTCTTGCCCGCTTAACCCGCCAGCGGCTGCCTGGCATTGATGTCCTCTCCTATGACGATATGATACTTACGAATCCGGTGCAGAACGATCCGCGTGTATACTGCCTCGGAGCGGCCGGCGTCGAGGAACGAGATTTTTGCTTAGGCCATCAATTCATCGAAAGCGAATTACAGTTGGCGATCGACGCTCTACTCGCGTTGCGAGATGCCGCTGACGCGGATGCGCGTCAATGTCTTGGGCTGTGCGTGGAGCACCTTGAGGCAGCGAATCATGTCCTGAGGCGCTTTGAACATATGTCGCCGGATCTATTTGGCCAATTCCGCGTGTTTTACGCAAAGAATCCTTACAAGAATAGGCTTGGCCCAAGCGGCAGATTCTCTGCCCGTATTGTGGCTGTCTCAGTGCTGCTGATCGGCAAAGAGCTTTTCCTCCAGAAACCGCAATTCTTCACGGATGTGTATCGGCTGTCCGAATACTATCCGCAAACGTACATTCACGAGGTATTCCGCTGGTTGGCGCAGGACAAGGAAGGCGCGTGTCTCAAGCCAGGTTGGCTGGAAGGAAAAGCCGACTTTCCTGGGGGTGCAACCATTTCGCCCGTCATTGAGCACGGCGACAGTGAAATCCGAAGGCTGTGCGACTCCTGTGTTGGAGCGTTGGATCGGTTTACCCTGATGCACCATACCACGGCTTTGAAATATACGGTCGAGCCTGGTCGACCACTTGTCGGAGTTGAGGCATCCGAAAGTATTGACGCTGTCCTTTTGCAGCGGCTCTTGCCGACGGCGCGTCAATCAGCTTGAGGGTGCTATCTGCGTGGGCAAAAGGATAATGACGGGAAAGGAGCAGGCCTCTGATGCGAGTCCGTAGCGGATGTCGATGTCTCAAGACGAGGTGATCTTTCGTCGGTTTGAGTCAGGGGATGCCGATGATGTGTGGCATCTGCATAGAGCTGCATCCGAACATGGTGGTGCACGTGGCCCAGAAGGCGCGTGGGAGGATGATTTAAGTAATGTAGGCGAAGTATATATCAGGTCGGGCGGCGACTTCTTAACTGCCCATATTGGTTCCCGTTTAGTCGCCATGGGAGGATTGAAGCCTGTCGATTCTGATGTTGCACAGCTGAAGCGCATGCGGGTCGATCCGGCCTTTCGACGACGAGGGTTTGGAAGGCGCCTCCTTCGTGAATTGGAATTGAGAGCCGTTGCTCTGGGGTTCAAGTGCATCGTGCTCGATACGACAACGATCCAAGTAGCGGCTCAAAAACTCTATGAGACCGCTGGCTATGTTCGCCGCAGGCAAGGGATGCTGCACGGATATTCAGTCATTTTCTACGTGAAGCGGCTGGCAGACCAGGATGAGGCTCGCCGTTTGACCAAGTAAGTTTGTGAGGCTGGAACGTTCCATTCCAGCGCTGTAGACCAGCTTCATGACGCATTGAAGCAACCTGAGGTGCTGCGTTTGTGGCGCGGGCCTATCAACAGATAACGCGCCGCCGCGCAAGCCGCGCGCACGCTTATTCGCCCACTCATGTCGCAGCTCCCCTTGACCTTGAGAAACTTGCTGCTCACTTCGGTCAGATGCCGGTCAACGGTCCCCTTCGTCTTGCCCTCTAAGCCAAGCGCACCTGCACGTCAGCTTGTTTAGGCATCACCTGGAGCAATGGATGAGCCGGACGCGGCGATCCAGGCAGGGGCTGCTGATGGGCGAGCCAATGCGAACACCGCGCGGAGTTTGCTTCGCAGCTCTGAACTCTCTGCGCTTGTCATCTTAAGGCACCAAATAGTGCTGATCCCACTCGGGTCTGGGCACTGGCGTCCCGAGGGTATAGCTAAATGACCGAATTGTTAGGCCGTCGTCGCTCGTTTCGCAGTGATACGCGACATGGTACCACACGCCGCGGCTTCGCAATGCGGCGCCGCCCGCGGCTATGGCATGGCCGCGAATGACCGGATCGGCGAACGCATAGGCGACGAATTCATCCGGCCGAAAGCCCTGGTGCTCGCGGCCGATCGCTCCCATCGCGCGTGCATCGCAACGCTGTTCAAGTCGCGTTTCCGGAGAAAGCGTCAGCATCTGCTCTTCGGTGGATTTGGCCGCATGGGCAATCCGAGGCAGGGCGAGAAGGACGAGGTAGGCCGATAGGAGGTATCGTCTCATGTTCATCTTTGTTATCGAGGTCGACGGTTATCACCTCAATCTGGAACGGCGTGCTCGCCGCGGGAAGTCGTGCCGCTCTCACGAATGTCTGTGCGGGCGGCACCTTTTGAAGGGAGACAGCAGTCACCCATACAATGCTTGTGTTCGGCAACATTACGGCCGTACCTGACGGATTTTGAAATCTTGGCAGTATCGGAGAGCTAGACGCTCTGTTTTGAACGCAGCAGAGCAGTTCAGGTAAGGGGAATAGGGCCGCTCATGCTGGGCGACCCCAGCAGGGGGGCGAAGCAATCGTTCGCGGGAGCGTCAGCAGTCAGACGCGTTCAAGGTACCCGACGGGGTGATGCTCGCCGGCGGTGTCAGCGAGGAGCGCCGCGAGTGCCGCGCATTGGTTGCGAATGTCTGGTATCGCGATGATCTCCCAAAAGGCCGCGCGCGTGAGCGGACCCACCGCGAATAGCCGGTGCGAAGCCGTGCCGGCGCTGCTGATGACCGCACAATTGCGATCAGTCTCGATGCCAATGCAGAGCGGATCGACGCGGCAAAGGCCACGATCGAATAGACTGCGCACGGCCGGATTGAGCGTAGCGCGCGGATCTTTGACGATGCCGGTGCAATCGACGACGGCGCCGACCTGTATGTCGAGAGGATTGGCATTGCCCCGCCTGCGGCACTTGACTCTGGCGCCGGTCGTGTTGGGCTCGACGCTGATCACCTTTGCTGCCATCAGGGTGAGCTGACCTCTGTCAAGCGTCTCGCCGATGCGTGCTTCGACTTCCGGAGCCATCCGATGACGATGCACGTCCCACCAAGCGCGCGCGTGCTCGAGAAAGCGGCGTTTCGATGCCAGCGGAAGCTCATGCCACAGTCGCTGGGTATAGGGTCGAAGGCCGTCGATGACGCTGCGCCAGTCGCCGCCTTGGGCCGCATTCCGGTCTATGCGATCACGAAGCCAGCGCAGCAGGTTACTAATGCTGGCACCGAAAGGAACATCCCCCTCTTCAATTCGCAAAGCATCGACGTGGCGGTGGGGTTTTGCGAGCAGGCCGCGCCGTGACATAGCGATGATCGGCCCGCGATGGCCGTCGCGCAATAGCGACAGAACATAGTCGACCATGGTAAGCCCCGTACCCAGGATCAGTACGGTGGCATCGATGTCGACGCCAGCAGTCGACGGTGGTGCCCAGGGATTCGCATGAGCCGGCCGGTTAGCTCTCGTATCATGTCCGGTTGCGAGAACGACTGTGTCGGCCATCAGCAATCGGCCGTCAGCCAGCTTGACCGACACGCAGGCTGGACCTTCGTTGATATCGACGCAAGTCCCGTGCACGATCGACAAACGCGGTGCGTCCGTCGGCTCAGATGTCTGCTGCTCGAGCAAACTGGCGATGTAGTCGCCATAGACGCGTCGTGGCACAAAGCAATAGGGATCGCGATATAGCGACGCGTCCGCGTCACGCGAGTTCAGCCAACGCCGGAAGTGATCCGGTTGGTCGGGCAGCGCGCTCATATTTGAGGCGCGTACGTTGAGCAGGTGATCAGGATTGCCCGTGTGATAAGCAATGCCGCGTCCGATGTCGGAACGCTGTTCGATCAGCGTGACGCGTAGATCGCTGGTTGGCTGATGCAGCAATTGATAGGTGAGCAGGACGCCGCTGGCGCCGCCACCGATGATCATCACGTGCCGCGCGCTTGAAATCGTCATGCTACCACTCTATCGATCAAGGCCTGGAGCTCATGTGCGGTTGCCAAGGCTCATCATTGAACAAGCTTCACTTTTCTGAACGAAGCCTATCCTTCTGAAGTTCCGTCGATATGCGCTATCACTTCAATATGATGCTGCGGATATCGCCCGCGCCTCAAATTGTGCTTTCGCCTTAAGAATACGCGATAACCGCGGTTTCAGTCCAACAGGAAGATGTCATGAAAAAATGTTTTGGAGATTGTCAGGCGCGCCGCGAGCTACAGATCGTGGTTGCCGCGCGCATCTCCGTTAATCACGCCCATCCGGCCAAAAATGCAAAGTCAAGGAGACTTGGGCCGTATGAACCTCCTCCTTCTAGTTAGCGCGAACAATAACACGTCTTTGCTCTGATCGAGAGAGAAAGGATGGTGCTATGAGAATTTCGGAAGTTTTAACGTGCGCGGACATCTTTTGAGGCCAAGCAATTCTCCATTCAAGCTTGCAAACGGAAACGCGTTTCATATGGGTGGGCTACTGTCTGCCTGGAGCTGGGCGCTAACAATGTGCAGTGAATTCTTAAGAGAAGTGGCTGGCCGACGAGGATGAAGCGCTTCACTTGACCAAGTAAGCCCTGCGCTTCCGGCTAATGCTCTTTTGGTCATTCAGTCATTCCATCGTGTTCGCCGGTCTCAAGAGCGTCTCTATGCTGCCCTGCACTTGCACCACATGCAATTAAGTCAGTCAGCAAGTCCAAAGACTCCAGCTACAGATCGGCGCTCCACACTTCGAGGTAAGGCGACCGCGGCTCAACATCGGCCTGCGACAAACGCAACATCAGCTTGTCAGCTTGTTGCCAGATTGGCTAGAGCTGCTAACTACGCGGACTTTACAGCGCTTTTCGCAAATCTGGACTGGTCAGCTGAATTGCGATCTCCGCCACGACCCGTGATTAGTTTCCAGCCGAAGATTTAAGCAGCTGAAATGGAGCGAAGCGAACTTCGCCCCATTTGTTCGGGTTGGGTACCTCTGTCCGGCTATGTCAGGGAAATAATCCCTTGTGTGGCAAGCGCATCCAGAACCCGATCCGCCAACTGCTCCGGTGGCTCGTCCAGTGTCTTCAAGTGCACCTCCGGCGCGTTCGGCGCTTCGTACGGGGCATCGATGCCTGTAAAGTTCTTGATATTGCCTGACTTTGCTCTGGAATAAAGGCCCTTTGGATCGCGCCGGATGCATTCGTCAATTGGCGTATCCACAAAGACCTCGACGAATTCGCCCTTCCCCACGAGGTTGCGGACCATGTCCCGGTCCGCCTTATAGGGTGAGATAAACGAGCAGATGACGATCAGGCCGCTTTGAAGCATCAGTTTCGCCACTTCACCAGCTCGTCGAATGTTTTCGATCCGATCTGCTTCAGTGAAAGCGAGATCGCGGTTGAGGCCGTGACGGAGATTGTCGCCGTCCAGCAGCATCGTGTGATGCGACATCGCGAACAGCTTTTGGTCGACGATATTGGCAATCGTCGACTTGCCGGAGCCGGAAAGACCGGTCAGCCAGATGATGCACGGCTTCTGCCGCTTGAGCGCGGCACGTTCTTGCATGCCGATCGTCAGGGGTTGGCAGGCGACGTTGCTCGAGCGGCGCAGCGGAAAATCAATCATTCCCGCACCAACCGTACGGTTGGTGTAGCGGTCGATCACGATGAAGGACCCAGTGCGCCGATTGACGTGGTACGGATCGAAGCTCACAGGCCGAGTGGTCGCGACGTGACAGAAGCCGATATCGTTGAGGCCCAGCGTGGTCGCCGCAAGGGGAGGCTCACGGGTATTAACGTCGATCTTGTATTTGATACGCGTGACGTGGCCGGAAGCAATCGATTGCGTGCCAATCCGAAATGCATAGGAGCGGCCCGGCATCATCGGCTCCTCATCCATCCAGATCAGATGAGCGGCGAACTGGTCGGCGACCTCGGGGCGCCGCGTCGGACCTGCCAACACATCGCCGCGGCTGATATCGATCTCATCTTCGAGCGTGATGGTTACTGCATCGCCAGTTTCTGCACCCGCAAGATCACCATCACCGGTTACAATCCGCATCACGCGCGAGCTGCGACCCGATGCAGCCACGATGATTTCGTCGCCAACCGCGATATTTCCCGAGGCGATCGTGCCCGCATACCCCCGGAAATCCAGATTGGGGCGGTTCACCCACTGTACCGGAAAGCGGAAGGGCAGGTCGGTCGTCTCGGGCTGAATGTCGATAGTCTCGAGGTAATCCAGCAGGGACTGGCCGTGATACCAATCGGTGTTGCCGGATCGGTAGATGATGTTGTCGCCGTGTCTGGCAGAAATCGGGATTGGAACGATCGACTTGAAGCCGAGCGCCGAAGCAAAGCCGACGTAGTCGCTCACGATGCCGTCGTAGACATCCTTCCGGTAGTCAACGAGGTCAATTTTATTAACTGCGACAAGGACATGCCGGATGCCCAATAGCGAGCAGATGAACGAGTGGCGCCTGGTTTGCACCAGGACTCCCTTGCGCGCATCGATCAGGATGATGGCGAGCTGCGCGTTGGAGGCGCCGGTCGCCATATTGCGGGTATATTGTTCGTGACCTGGCGTATCGGCGACCATGAACGATCGGCGCGACGTGGTGAAGAACCGGTAGGCGACGTCGATGGTAATACTTTGTTCGCGTTCAGCTTCAAGGCCGTCGACCAACAGGGCAAAGTCGATCTCTTCGCCCGTCGTGCCGTGCTTAACGCTGTCGCGCGCAAGCGCCTGCAGATGGTTCTCATAGATCATCTTGCTGTCGTGCAGGAGGCGCCCGATCAGCGTCGATTTGCCGTCATCGACCGAGCCACAAGTGATGAACCGCAATTGATCTTTGCTAACGGGCTCGCCGATGCAGCGAACAGCGTCCGTATCCATCAAAAGTATCCTTCCCGCTTCTTCCTCTCCATCGAAGCTGCCTCATCCGTGTCGATGAGACGCCCCTGGCGCTCCGATACTTTCGCAAGGCGCATTTCGGCTACGATGTCCTCGATGGTTGTGGCTTCCGACTCAATGGCCCCACTCAGGGGGTAGCACCCAAGGGTGCGGAAGCGGATCGTCCGCATCTCGGCGGTCTCATTTGGCCGGAGCGGGAGCCGCTCGTCGTCCATCATGATCAACGTGCCGTTCCGATGCACCACAGGTCGCTGTTTCGCAAAATAGAGCGGGACGACGGAGATTCGTTCAAACATGATGTATTCCCAGATGTCGAGCTCCGTCCAGTTCGACATCGCAAACACCCTCATCGTTTCGCCCCGCCGGATGCGGGTGTTGAACAGATTCCAAAGTTCGGGCCGCTGGTTGCGCGGATCCCAGGCGTGTCCTGCCGAGCGGAACGAAAATATGCGCTCCTTGGCACGGCTTTTCTCTTCGTCCCGCCGTGCGCCGCCAAATGCCGCATCAAATCCGTACAGGTCGAGCGCCTGCTTGAGCGCGTCGGTCTTCATAACCTGCGTATGCAGCGCGGAGCCGGACTCGATGGGATTGATGCCGCGCGCGATGCCGTCCTTGTTCACATGAACGATCAGATCGCCCCCGATGCGTCTGGCCGTTTGGTCGCGAAAGGCGATCATCTCCCGGAATTTCCAGGTCGTATCGATGTGCATCAACGGGAAAGGCAGCTGTGCCGGATAGAAGGCTTTCACGGCAAGGTGCAGCATGACGCTGGAATCCTTGCCGATCGAGTAGAGCATCACCGGTTTCTTGAACTCGGCGACAACCTCGCGCATGATCTCGATCGACTCAGCCTCGAGCCGCCGCAAATGCTGGGGCAGTGTGTGTGTTTTGAGTCGGATTAAGTCCTGCACGTTCATCTTGAACATCCTCGAGATGTGCCCGCGCAATGAAATTGCCGTTGCGGTACTCGTGCCGCATGTGAGGGCTTACCTATGAGATCAGTGGTCGCAGCGCTTGGGAGAAGGATCGCTCGGCCCGCCGCGGTATCTGATTCATGGTCGGTCCAAGCGGGGATAGAGGTTAGCTTCACCGTCGCCAAGGACATAGAATTCTGGGGGCGAGCCCGCGTGACGGTCAATTCATCCCTTGGTTGCTGCCTCAACATACGCTGGTTTAAAGTGTCGCAAAGCTGTTGCGGGCGGGGGCCGGCGAAGCGCGATCGGCCCGTCTAGCTGAATGGAAGGGCATGAACATCGCTTTTCGCGCTTGCAGGCGCCCGGCCGCCATTGCAGCTATTGGTGCAGGGTCGTCGAAGACCGCGCCTATAAGTGGGTTGCCGCGTCC
Organism: Bradyrhizobium sp. UFLA05-125; assembly: GCF_059803515.1. Lineage (NCBI taxonomy): Bacteria > Pseudomonadati > Pseudomonadota > Alphaproteobacteria > Hyphomicrobiales > Nitrobacteraceae > Bradyrhizobium > Bradyrhizobium sp. UFLA05-125. The sequence continues at coordinate 84,357 of NZ_JBANBJ010000007.1, forward strand.
ATGATGACATACTCATCGTAGTTTTCCCGACAGGAAATCTACCATCTTGCTCAATGGCTGGCACTTTTCCTACCCGGCAGAATGTGGGTTGGTGAAATCGATTTTTTGGATGCGACGCATTCAGATCGCGGATAGTGACGCTTCCGAGGTCTTGGTCTCAATCTTCTGGTCGCACTCAATATTCTGATAACTGAAGGTAGTCTCATGGGCCGATCCGTAGATAGCCCGTTACGTAAGTAACGAGTGGATACGTATCAAAATTGGCCTTTTGCCGGACATCGCTTGCGGCGCCTTGCGCCCAAGTCAACTACCAGCCTTAGCAATTGATTGAGATGACCGACACTGGCACAGCATGAGCATCCCGCGCGTCTTCGGGAACCAACATAAATCTCGCCCGCCGAACCTGATGGGTGTGCTGTCTCCCCGCCGGCTGTCATGAAATGCAATCCGTTCTTCTCCTCGAACACCATGGACGCTCGTTGTGCCGCCGACCGCTCACGCTGCACGGAAGCTTCACAAAGCAAGCGGGGCGTCGTCGTGCGAGATCTGCATTGCGGCGACCGTAATCTTTACAGGCAGAGGTCGTCCTCACGCACAGATGTCACAATGAACGAATTCTTAAGGCCCCTAATGGCGAATGAGGAGAGGCGTTCTCCCTCGTGTGAGGGCGCCAGGCTTCCGCGGAAAGCTATGGAGCCCGGTCCGAGCGGCTCAGACGGTTGGCATCGAACGCTTCGCTTGAAGAAGGAATGCCAACCGAATGCCGGTGCGCGATCGCGCCGTTGCGACGCAGGGCTCAATTCGGATGGAGCTGATTTGCGCACTAGCGATGGCCGGATTGCGGCATGACTGCTCTGGCTGACAAACGTCCTATCGCGATCCGGGCAGTTCTTCCCTTCGTTTTTCGCCGTTGGTTGCTTCAGCCCTACCGCGCCGCCCTTGTACTGGTTGGTTTCCTCGGCTCAACGGCGGCAGACCTATTCATGCCGGTCTACTCCGGCCAGCTGGTCGACGCATTGACGTTAGGCCCCTACAATCAGGCAGCGCGACATGCCGCGCTGGCCGCCTTCGGCGGCATCGTCGGGCTCGGTCTGCTTTCGGTCATCCTGCGCCTCATTGCTCTGCACGCAATCGCTCCGTTCACACTTCAGACGATGTCGGACGTGGCGCGCGATACGTTCATGCGCATCCAGCGGTTCTCAACCGATTGGCACGCCAACTCTTTCGCCGGTTCGAGCGTGCGGAAGATCACGCGCGGCATGTGGGCCCTCGACCTGCTGAACAATACCATTCTGATTTCTCTGATGCCGTCCTTGACGGTACTGGTCGGCTCGATGATCCTGCTCGGGCTGCATTGGCCTGCGTTGGGTGGCGTGATCGCGATTGGTATGGCGATCTATGTCGCGGTGACGCTGACACTCACAGTCCACTATATCGCGCCGGCCGCACGGATCTCCAACGCCTTAGATACCAAGGTCGGTGGCACGCTGGCGGATGCCCTCACTTGTAATGCGGTGGTGAAATCGTTCGGCGCTGAAGCGCGCGAGGATGCTCGGCTCGTCCGCACCATCGACCGCTGGCGCATTCGGCTGCGGCGAACCTGGCTACGCTACAACTACGCCGCCATGTCTCAGCACTCGCTCCTGTTGTGTTTGCGGGCGTCGGTGATCGGCGGCTCGGTGCTGCTATGGATGGCAGGGCTCGCCTCGCCGGGCGACGTCACTTATGTGTTGACCAGCTACTACGTGATCCACGGGTATCTGCGCGAGGTCGGCTTTTACATCAACAACCTCCAGCGCTCGGTCGACGACATGGAGGAGCTGGTCGCCATCCATCGCGAGCCGATCGGGATAGTGGACGCGCCGGATGCGCGGCCGATCGCCATTGATGGCGGCGAGATCGTATTCGACCACGTGACCTTCCAGTACGGCAGTGACCGAGCGCCCCTCTATGACAAGCTAACAGTTAATATACGCACCGGAGAACGAGTTGGTCTGGTCGGCCGCTCCGGCTCCGGCAAAACGACCTTCGTCAAGCTAGTGCAGCGGCTTTATGATGTCTCGGGCGGCCGCATTCTAATCGACGACCAGGACATCGCTCTAGCGACACAGCAATCGCTCCGCAGCCAGATAGCGGTCGTGCAGCAGGAGCCGATCTTGTTCCACCGCTCGCTTGCCGAGAACATCGCCTATGGCCGGCCCGGAGCTGGTATGGGGGCGATCGAGCGGGCGGCGCAGCTGGCCAATGCGCACGAGTTCATCTTGCGCCTGCGCAGGGGCTATGGCACGCTCGTCGGCGAGCGCGGCGTCAAGCTTTCAGGCGGAGAGCGGCAGCGCATCGCCTTGGCGCGCGCCTTCCTGGCGGATGCGCCGGTCCTCATACTAGACGAGGCAACCTCAAGCCTCGACTCCGAATCGGAAGCCCTTATTCAGGAAGCGATGGAGCGGCTGATGAAGGGCCGGACCTCGATTGTGATCGCACATCGGCTGTCGACCGTTCGCAGCCTCGACCGCATTCTAGTGTTTGACGATGGTGTCATTGCTGAGCAGGGCACGCACGCCGCGTTGACTAAGCGGCCCGGGGGAATCTATCGGCGGCTGCTCGAGAGCCAAGCCACCGAGTTCGGCCGGATCTCAGCGGCGGGTTAGCGAATAGTGAACTGAGAGCTCAGTCGATGAGCCGGGAACACGAATTGAGTGTCGTTGAAATCCAATAGAAGCAGCCAGAGAATGGGTGGAAATCCCTCAAAATGAGCATTCTGTGCCGAATTTCGGCGTCAACGTACGAACCATTGCATCAATCAACATCGACAATTGGCTACGGTGCAGCGGGATGTGCGCCCGATTTCGAGACGCGCACTTCCGGGCGACAGAAGGCGATATGCCGCTGTGGCGTTCTGATCTCAGAAAGCCGCAGCTGCACGGCCTTGGTCGGTTGGGTGAGACTCTGGCGAGCTATGGCTGAACTCGTTCGTCGTATTTTCCCTCCCGCGACGAACACACTCTGGCCGCCCCTTTTGGGGCGGCCCTTTTTGTGTGCCGAGCATGATCGACAGCTTGGAGGTGAAAGTCCTTTATCCAGCCTGATGGCGGCGAAGGGTTAGCGAAGCGCAAGGGCGTTACCGTGAGGTGAGGTCTGAAGGAAGCGTGGAGCAAATCCGCGACCCGATGGACAAGAACCGGATAACGAGGCCTACCCGGAGGACGAGCGAGCAAATGATCGCGAAGTCCAAGGCCATCAAGGGTCGGGAGGGTAGATCCGGCGGGTGTGCGGAGAAGGCGGTCGATCTTACCTCGGGAGGTCTGCGCTGTGTCCCGGTGACGGGACTGAGGCCATCGTAAGAAGGCCTGACCGCGGCGCAGAAGTCAGCAGAGGGCATATTAGGCGGCGGCGCGCCGTCGAAGGCCCGAACAGTAGAAGTGGTTAGTAGAGTGGTCGATCTCGCGCGAGCCATGCGGCAGAAGAATCAGATTAAGCTGAACTCGGGCACCGGAACGGTGGGTGAAACCCAATACGCCGCCGCCCGAGAGACCGAAGCAAGCGCGTCGAAGGCCAACCTCGAACGCCCGGCAGTCGCAGTACTGTCGATGGAAGCAGTAATCGAGCGTGAAAATCTGAAGAAAGCGTTGGCGCGAGTGAAGCGCAACAAGGGCGCGGCAGGGGTCGACGGGATGACTGTCGAAGAACTGCCGGCCCACCTGAAGGAGCACTGGCTCACGATCCGAGCCCAGTTGCTTGAGGGCACTTACAAACCACGGCCGGTGCGGCGGGTGGAGATACCGAAGGCATCGGGCGGCCGGCGGCCGCTTGGCATCCCGACGGTGCTTGACCGCTTCATTCAGCAGGCGGTGATGCAGGTGCTGCAGGCGGATTGGGACGGGACGTTCTCCGACACAAGCTTCGGCTTCCGGCCGGGGCGCTCGGCGCATCAGGCGGTGGAACGGGCGCGGGCGTATATCGCGTCCGGGCACGCCGTCGTCGTGGACATCGACCTGGAAAAGTTCTTCGACCGGGTTAACCACGATATCCTGATGGGACTGGTGGCCAAGCGGGTTGCTGACAAGCGCCTTCTGAAGCTCATCCGTGCATTCTTGATTGCGGGTGTGATGGAGGGAGGACTTGTCAGTCCGACGGAGGAAGGCACGCCACAGGGCGGACCGCTCTCTCCGCTATTGTCGAACCTGATGCTGGATGTGCTGGACAAGGAACTTCAGAAGCGCGGCCATCGCTTCGTGCGCTACCTGACGACTGCAACATCTATGTGCGCAGTCAAAAGGCGGGTGAGCGGGTGTTGGCGGGCATCGAGAAGTTCCTGGGAATGCGCCTCAAGCTCAGGATCAACAAGGCCAAGAGCGCGGTTGCCCAACCGAGTGCGCGGACGTTCCTGGGCTTTAGCTTTACTAGCGAGACGGCACCGCGACGGCGCATCGCGCCGCAGGCGCTCGCCCGCTTCAAGGCGAAAGTTCGGGAGCTGACACGGCGCACGCGTGGTCGAAGCCTTGCGCAGATTGTCAAGGAGTTGTCCGTCTATCTGATTGGATGGCGCGGCTACTTCGGCTTCTGCCAAACCCCGTCGAGATTGCGCGACCTTGACCAATGGCTCAGGCGGCGGTTGCGCGCCATCGCCTGGAAACAATGGAAGTGCGGAAGCACTCGTTTTGCGGAGCTACGATGCCGCGGCGTCGGCCGGAATCGGGCGGCAAAAACCGCCGGAAGCCCACATGGCCCCTGGCGGCTCGCGAACAGTCCCGCGCTCACCATTGCCATGCCAATCGCGTTCTTCAGCTCACTCGGCTTGCCTTCCGTCGAGGTACAGCGGCATGCATAATCCACTGAACCGCCGGATACGGACCCGTACGTCCGGTGGTGCGGGAGGGGCGGCGTCGCGAGACGCCCCCCTATCCCGATCGTCCCGACTGAGCCCTTCGATACCCCGATCCACTCGAGCCGAGGCCGTGCCCAAACTGTTCAAAAATGAGGTCTAGTCGCCCCCGAAAGGACGGAAGTGGGAGCGCCCATGCTCCGACCTGCCAAACGCCAACGCAGTAGGCATTGGCGTAGACAGACTTTTGCCGGCCGCCATGATTGGTCATGGCCGCCTCTTTTTCTGCTCGCAGTGCGTTACAGCCCGCCGGCTCGGATCGAGGAACGCTGAGTCCTCGGTCCGGGGGCCGGCCGTGCAAAGAGATAGCCGTTGACGATCCGGATTTCAGCCAGATTCGATTGCGCTCGCGCCACTTCCCAAAAGCGTCGGCGGCAGCCTACCCCACGAAGCCGCCGTTCCTTTCTTTGGCTACGCCAGACTACGCTTTCGAATTTCCCGCGATTGAAACGAGCAGCCGTCCTGCCCTTTGTGACGTCCCATTATCGGTGGGGCAATCACTGTCATTTCGAACCGATTTCGCCGCGCTCAGCCATGGGCGGGCTGGACCTTTTTTGTATCCGGGAGGAGCGGGCATGAGCTTCGAAACAGCGCTCGACGAAACGAACGAGCCAAATTTGGAACGAGCCGATGCTAGCGAGGGGACGGGGCAGCAAAACCCTGCCGTAACGAGAAAAGTCAGCGTCCAGCTTTCCGAACCGATTTTCCGCCGTCTCGAAGTTGCAACGGGTCGGCCCGGAGTTGGCAAGAGTATGGTCGTGGAGGCCGCTCTTGAGCGTTTCCTTGATCCAGCGCCGCCAATCGAAGGTCTCATTCATGAGGCGCTCGATCGGATAAACGGGCAACTTGAACGTCTGGACATCGACGTCCGTATCATCGCCGAGACAGTTGCACTGCATGCTCGCTATCATCTCACCGTCACGCCTCACATGGCACGATCTCAGCAGCGTGAAGCCTGTGCACTCGGCCAAGAACGGTTCAAGGCGCTGGCCGAACAGGTCGACCGGCGCGTGCGCTCGAACCGGCCCTTACTGCAAGAGACGGTCGACAAAATCGATGCCGCCAATGCTTTCGATCATGCGGCCGAAAATCTTTCGCAAGTCTCTGCGGATTCTGCCGACAAACGCCCCGCGGCTACCATTCTAGACCCAACTGCCGATACGAGTGCTGCCGCCGAGGAGGGCGGCAGCAACCGTAACTTTCACAATCTGCCAAACGCGTTCTGCTAAATCGGCCGGCGATCGCGGGATCCGCACACAAGAGACAGCGAACGGCCTATCCAATCTTAATCCATCGCAATCCGAGGGCAGCCCCCGACTTCCGACTTGGCGCCTGATCGGCTGCGTCTTTCTTCCTTTCGTCGCCGGCTATTACCTTTCCTATCTGTTCCGCACCATCAACACGCTGATCTCAGGGCAGCTCTCAGCTGATCTGGGCCTCGATGCTGCCAATCTTGGCCTGCTGACGTCGGTTTACTTCCTGGTCTTCGCAGGCGTCCAGATTCCGATCGGGACACTGCTGGATCGTTTTGGCCCACGGCGGGTCCAGAGCGTGCTCCTCATGATTGCCGGCGGCGGGGCGGCTCTATTTGGAGCGTCCACAGGATTTCTAGAGCTTCTGGTCGCCCGTGCGATGATCGGCATCGGTGTGTCGGCTGCAGCCATGGCTGGGCTGAAGGCAATTGTCACCTGGTTTCCAAGGGAACGTATTGCCTTGGTCAATGGCTACCTGATGATGCTCGGCGCATTGGGTGCGGTGACTGCAACAACCCCAGCCCAGTGGCTGTTGGAATATACGGGCTGGCGTGGGCTGTTTGAGCTCTTGGCCTTTGCCACCTTCGCTTCGGCCCTCCTCATCTTTTGGATGGTTCCTGAGGCCGCGCGACCACAGGTGACCCAGCCGACCGCCATAAAACTAAGTGCGATCTACAGAGATCGGCGTTTCTGGCGGATAGCACCGCTTTCGGCAAGCTGTATTGGGTCAGCCTGGTCATTGCAGGCCTTGTGGGCAGCACCTTGGATGACAAACGTCGAAGGTCTCACCCGCGAGTCCTCGATCACCCATCTCTTCATCATGGCACTCGGGATCAGCGGCGGCGCGCTGCTACTTGGTACTTTGGCTGACCGGCTACGCCGACGTGGGATAGGGTCGGAAGGCCTGTTCGCGGCAGTGACTGCGCTGTTTGTAGGGGCTGAGCTTGCATTGATCCTGCGCCTCCCATTGCCATCGCTATTGCCATGGATCGTCATCTCGATTGTCGGCGCAGCGACGGTTCTCAGCTATGCGATCGTAGCAGAATATTTCCCAAGAGAGCTCACCGGCAGAGCAAATGCCGGCTTGAACGTTCTTCACTTCGGCTGGTGTTTCATCGTCCAATACGGGACCGGACTCATCCTTGACCAATGGTCCGTTCAGGAAGGTCACTATCCGATCATTGCTTACCAGGTCGCGTTCGCATGCGCCGTCGGGGTGCAGGTGCTGTCGCTAGGCTGGTTCATGATCCCATGGTTTGGAGACTTGGGCAGACGGCTCGCCAAACTCTTTCTCCGCAATCTCGAAACAAATAGAGGCGCGATTGAGGTATCCGTGACCTCAGCAGAAGCTGACGTACGCGAGCCTGAGGACGAGGAATGGTAGTGCGAGCCGCATGCGCTGCCCCTCCTCGCTTAATCGTGAGACCATCAACGATTCCGGTGCGTCCGGACATTCCGGTTCGATCTTTCTTTTCCTACGCCAACCTACGATCACCGCGTGCCGCGCGTTGCGCCAATGAAGGATCTGCTTTTCTAATCATACCCATCTGAGGCCGCTTGGGGTGCCTCGGCTCTTGGAACATCGATGACAATCCAGCCGTTTCAGCCGGAGGCAATCTCGCGCGGAGCACGCATGCTGCGCACTGCGCTTGGCCCTGCGATCGCACGCTTTTTAGAAGATCCCTCGATTGTTGAGGTGATGCTCAACCCGGACGGTCGGCTGTGGATCGATCGACTGTCGAGTGGCCTGACCGAGGCAGGCGAAGGCCTGTCCGCTCCTGATGGAGAAGGATCATTCGGCTTGTCGCGCACCACGTCGGTGCCGAGGTTCATGCGGGTACGCCACGCGTCTCGGCCGAGCTACCGGAGACCGGGGAGCGATTTGAAGGACTGCTGCCGCCCGTTGTTGCCGCCCCGGCATTCGCGATCCGCAAGCCGGCCGTAGCTGTGTTCACTCTGGACGACTATGTCGCCGCCGAGACCATGACCGCCGAGCAAGCTGGCGCTCTTCGAACTGCCGTCGCTGCTCGCCATAACATCCTGGTTGTGGGCGGTACCTCCACCGGGAAAACCACTCTCACAAATGCGCTTCTCGCTGAGGTCGCCAAGACGTCGGACCGCGTTCATTGAAGATACAAAAGAGCTTCAATGCAAGGCGCCGAATCTCGTTGCGCTGCGCACCCGGGACGGCACAGCTCGACCTTCTTCAAACAAGCCGTCTTTCGTCACATCATGTCGAAGCTTATCACAACTTCCAGAGTGGTTCGAAGAGAGCAAGAATTAGTCACCCTGACTCCCCGAGCTGGCGCTCGGGCTCTCAGCTCGATCCGCGAATGCGGCTGGCGCATTGCCCCCGCGATTAGGTATGATCTCGCACGAACGGAACGATGGCTGGGACCGGCCCAATATTGTGTAGGCGCCGCTGCGACGTGTCGGGCTCGATCTTCGAAGGCTCAGATCACCTCGAAATGTGCTGCTCGCAGACGCGAAAAGTCGGAGCTTGATCGCATGAAAGCTTCGCATTCCCGCTATAGACGCCGATTTCCGCTACAGAGGCTCCCAAATTAGGGAAATTCAAATTGGGAACTCAGTATAGTTGCGCAACCGATTAACATGCCTGACCGGACCATGCGTACGCATCTCATCGTTCTGCGGTTCGCTCCAATCGTACCAGCGTTCGCCAGCTAATGTTATTGCCATTTCTTAGGGAAAGTTCGCTGCTATAATCGAGTTGATGTCTCAGGCGCGTGTAGTTGCCTACTCAACTGCCGCCCAACGGGGTCAAGGCGATGATTGGTGTGCTTTCCTTTGTGCCGTCCGTCGTGGCATTGCGTATTCTCAAGCGGCTACGGGTTGGACGGCGGGCGCCACGTGCGGGCGTTCTAAGGCTGGATTTGGAGTCGGAGGTTGGTGAGATTTTGGATGAAGAGTCCGACGACGAAAACGGAGGACGGGGATACTGAAGCGCTACATAGTGGCTGGTTCTTGCTTATTCCGGACGGATCTCTGATCCGGCGCCCAAATTTGGCAAGCATCATCCCTGCGCAAAAGAGCACGTTCGTGGTGCAGTCAACGTTAGCCAAACTCTTCTTGACCCGAAAGTGTCTATGATTGGTCTAGATGCAATTCAGGATGCGCGCAGGCGGATAACCCCGCACATCCTGTGGACGCGATTCGTGCAGTCGGCGACGCTTTCAGACGTTTGCGGTGTCACGGTCGGCTTGAAGCTTGAGCATCACCAAGCTACAGGAAGTTTCAAGTTGCGCGGCGCGACCAATGCGATCCTTAGGATCAGCGAAGCCGAGCGGGTACGCGGAGTCGTCGCAGCCTCTACCGGCAATCATGGCCGAGCGCTCTCTTATGCAGCACACGCAGTGGGTTCGCGTGCAACGATCTGCATGTCGCGGCTAGTGCCCGACAACAAGGTCTCTGCAATACGGCGGCTCGGCGCGGACGTGCGGATCATTGGCGGTTCGCAGGACGAAGCGCAGCAGGAGGTCGAGCGCTTGGTGGCTAAACAAGGACTCGTGATGCTGCCAGCCTTCGATCATCCCGACATCGTCGCCGGACAAGGAACGATCGGCCTCGAAATCATCGAAGCAATGCCGGATGTCTCCACGGTGCTCGTGCCGCTCTCCGGCGGCGGCCTGGTGGCCGGGGTCGCAGCAGCGGTCAAGGGCCTGCGGCGCCGTGCCAGGGTTGTAGGGATTACTATGGAACGCGGCGCGGCGATGAAGGCGAGCCTCGACGCAGGTCGACCGGTACAGGTCGAAGAAATTCCAAGCCTTGCCGACTCACTCGGTGGCGGCATTGGCCTCGATAACAAGGTCACCTTCGCTATGTGTCGAGCCCTGCTAGATGACGTAATCTTGCTAACCGAGAGTGAAATCGCAGCCGGCATTCGTCATGCTTACGACAAAGAACGCGAAGTCCTCGAAGGCGCAGGCGCCGTCGGCATTGCGGCGCTGCTCGCGCGCAAAGTCGCAGGATTGCGCGGGCCTGTCGCGCTCGTGTTGTCGGGCCGCAATATCGATATGGAACTGCATCGGCGCGTCGTAAACGGGATGAGCAATCCCTTTGGGGAGGGGATCTGATGCGAAGTATGAGGATTCTGACAGAGCGCGATCTTAGGGAAATCGTACCGCTTGATCTCAAGGCGGTAGAATGCGTCGAGGAAGCGTTCCGTTCGCTCGCCACCAAGGCAGTGACGATGCCGCCCATCCTGCGGCTTGACATTCCCGAATATCGAGGCGAGGTGGACGTCAAGACAGCCTATGTGCCGGGCCTCGACGGCTTTGCCATCAAAATCAGCCCCGGCTTTTTTGACAATCCAAAGATCGGTCTGCCGAGTACGAACGGCATGATGGTACTGCTTTCCAGCAAAACCGGGCTGGTGCAAGCGCTGTTGTTGGACAACGGCCATTTGACTAATGTGCGCACGGCCGCGGCAGGTGCCGTGGCAGCAAACCATCTCGCCCGTAAGAACGCTTCCGTGGCCGCGGTTTTGGGTGCTGGAATGCAGGCGAGGTTGCAGTTGCAGGCGCTAGCGCTGGTCCGGCCCATCTCTGAGGCTCGCATCTGGGCGCGCGATACCTCCAAGGCGGAGACCGTTGCGCAGGAGCTCTCAGTGCAGCTGGGATTTCGCGTGACCGCATATGCGGAACCGAGAAACGCGATAGCTGGCTCCCATGTGATTGTAACGACGACGCCGGCCGTTCAACCGATCCTGAGTGCGACATGGATTGAGCCCGGACAGCACGTGACCGCGATGGGATCTGACGCCGAACAAAAGAACGAAATCGAACCCGCCGCCGTCGCGCGTGCGGATCTCTATGTCGCCGACAGCCTTAGGCAGACGCGGCGCATTGGCGAACTCCACCATGCCATTGCCGTCGGCGCCGTAGCGCGCGACACAAACTTTCCAGAACTTGGGGAGGTCATTGCCGGATCGAAAACGGGACGCACGAACGACATACAGATCACCATCGTCGATCTCACCGGCACAGGCATCCAGGACACCGCCATCGCCACGCTTGCAAACGCCCGGGCGGAGGCTGCGGGGGCTGGCATGGCATTCGAGAGCTGAGAAAGCGGGCGCGAGTCGAAATCGACTTTCGTTGGACTATTAATCGAACCCAATCGAGCTAAGACAACGACAGCGAGCAGGGACCCCGGGCATTTCCGAGAACAAAGTACCTGCGCTTCTAATGCCATCACGCTTTAGATTAATAACGCAAGGCTTAATGGGTGAGGCAGCCTTGCCCTTGGATCCTCGAATCGGTCTCCGAGAATGCATCTGTTAGCTAACACAAGTGTTCTGGAAAAATCGTGCTCATTGTGACCTCGATTGCGTGCTGCTAGCGGGCTCTCTGCGAGTTCGCACCGTCAACTCACATAGCTCAAGTAGGGTCGGTACAACGGAAACGTAATGGCTTCAGGTATTTTGGTGATTAGCGCCAAAGCTGTAATCGAATTGTAATAAGTGACCTTTCTCGGCGGTCCCTTGAGCGATTGCCCCAGCGCATACAATACGCTTCGTTTGGTGTGCCAATCGATGTTGAAGGAAATCGCGGCCGATAGGCTGCGGACATGGTGGAGGGTTCCGGGTGGCATGTACAGCATGTCGCCAGCATTTACTTTGATGACGGCGGGCGTTGCTTGCCGGTACTGCGGAAACCGTACATAGTCCGGTTGCTCGGGGTCCACATCAAACCACCTCCAACCGCGGCGCCCACAATACGCAGCTTGGCTCGCCGGCAGTATTGTGAACTGCTTCGCGCCATAGATCTGAAAAAAGAGGTTATGACTAAGTAGGCTATCGAAGTGGAGCGGAGTGACTGTACCTGCTGGACCCATGAAGAACTGCGAGTAGCGCCACCAATGCTGGCGGTACCACGGGCTGAGAAATCTTGTAGGAAAGGGCTGACAATCTCCTGCCAGACGTTCCACTAAGCCCAGTAACGGAATGTCGTGGCAGTACGGAATTGTCTCAACGTTAGGTGGGACTTCATCGCCGCCCGGCGCCTGCTCCATGATTAACCGCACGTATTCTGCGAGGCGCCAAGAAGAGACTTTGATGTCGCCACTGCTGATTGTCTTGACCTGCACCGTAAGTGACCCGGGCGACCTGATCTAAATACTGAGGGGTCCAGCGTCGACAAGCGCCCCAACCCTCGCAGCCACCTCGTAGAAGGACCGGCTGCATTGCGTCGCGGTAATTCCGCGCGAAGTCCCGGTCGGATAGCTGCGTTACGGTCGGGACCCAGGACGATCGTGAATCGTCTCTCGTTAGCAATGAGCAATCACGCGCTGCCTGCGGCGATGTTGCTGCTTTGATATCAGCCATCTTTTGATGATCCTTTCAAGGTGACTACATTGAACTACGACTTTTGCTGCGAGCGGAGCGAATCTGATGCGGCGACTTATCTGTCGAGGTAATCCAGTGGATTTGCTCTCATCGAAGTAGTTCGCCAGACGTTTGATCAGCACGTTTGATCAGCGTCCGATGCCTCTTGCCGAACAGCCGTTCACTCGCCTTCGCGAAGACGGGGGGCGCGACCATCACGAACGCTCGCAGAAGATCCGGGCCCAACTGTCGTCTCCACTGCTCCCGATGCTATTGAGTCGTTCTCAAACTAGGCAAGCGATCAAGAACGATGATTTAGTGTAACACCCCCTCGCTGATAGCGAAATGAAAGGTCATCTGGAGTCCTAACAGATTGTATTTGCGAGTTCGCTGATGGCCACACCCAAAGTTGGTAGGTAGCGTAGTCTTTCTGAGCATATTCCGATTGCGAAGATATCCAGTCGAACTGAACGCTGATCGAATGCTTACTCAACCTCTTTGCGAGCCCCGAAAAATCTGTAGGCCGGCTATGCTCCGCGCACTTTCTTTTCCTACGCTAGTCTACGATCACCGCGTGCCGCGCGTTGCGCCAATGAAGGATCTGCTTTTCTAATCATACCCATCTGAGGCCGCTTGGGGTGCCTCGGCTCTTGGGACATCGATGACAATCCAGCCGTTTCAGCCGGAGGCAATCTCGCGCGGAGCACGCATGCTGCGCACTGCGCTTGGCCCTGCGATCGCACGCTTTTTAGAAGATCCCTCGATTGTTGAGGTGATGCTCAACCCGGACGGTCGGCTGTGGATCGATCGACTGTCGAGTGGCCTGACCGAGGCAGGCGAAGGCCTGTCCGCTCCTGATGGAGAACGGATCATTCGGCTTGTCGCGCACCACGTCGGTGCCGAGGTTCATGCGGGTGCGCCACGCGTCTCGGCCGAGCTACCGGAGACCGGGGAGCGATTTGAAGGTCTACTGCCGCCCGTCGTTGCCGCCCCGGCATTCGCGATCCGCAAGCCGGCCGTAGCTGTATTCACTCTGGATGACTATGTCGCCGCCGGGACCATGACCAAGGAACAGGCTGTCGCTCTTCGAACGGCTGTCGCCGATCGCCTCAACATCCTGGTCGCTGGCGGTACCTCCACCGGGAAAACCACCCTCACAAATGCGCTTCTCGCTGAGGTCGCCAAGACGTCGGACCGCGTGGTTCTCATTGAAGATACACGAGAGCTTCAATGCAAGGCACCGAACCTCGTTGCGTTGCGCACCCGGGACGGGGTGATCTCGTTATCCGATCTTGTCCGCGCCTCGCTGCGCCTGCGGCCCGATCGTATTCCGATTGGCGAGGTGCGTGGGGCCGAAGCTCTTGATCTCCTCAAGGCCTGGGGGACCGGCCACCCCGGCGGCATCGGGACCATTCATGCCGGCACCGCTCTTGGTGCGTTGCGCCGGCTTGAGCAGCTCATCCAGGAGGCCGTTGTCACGGTCCCGCGCGCGCTGATTGCCGAAACGATCAACGTTATCGCTGTTCTTGTTGGCCGCGGCGCCGATCGACGCCTGGCCGAGCTTGCTCGCGTCTCGAGGCTCGGACCCTCCGGTGACTACTGTCTTTCAGCAATAGGAGATCATTCATGAGTTCTCGAGCGCCGCGCAACGCGGGGATTACTGCGATCGCGGCATTTGCCTTCAGTTTGAGCAGTGCGCTTCCCGCCTGGGCTGCTGGCTCGAACATGCCATGGGAGCAGCCGCTCAACCAGATCCTGCAATCGGTTGAGGGGCCGGTCGCCAAGATCCTTGCAGTCATCATCATCATTGTGACCGGGCTGTCGCTGGCATTTGGCGACACCTCGGGCGGATTTCGGCGGCTGGTGCAGATCGTGTTCGGTTTGTCGATCGCCTTTGCCGCCTCGAGTTTCTTCCTGTCGTTCTTCTCTTTCGGCGGCGGAGTGGTGATCTGATGGATGAAGTTCCAGGTTTTGTCGCACCCGTCCATCGCGCCTTGACGGAACCGATCCTGATGGGTGGTGCGCCGCGGTCGGTCGCGATCCTCAATGGCACTCTGGCGGCGGCGCTTGGCCTGGGCTTGCGGCTCTGGATCGCGGGTCTGCTGATCTGGTTCATCGGCCATATGTCTGCCGTCTGGGCCGCCAAGCGCGATCCCGATTTCGTCGAAGTCGGGCGCCGTCACGTCCGCATTCCCGGTCACCTCAACACGTGAATTATCCCATGATGAATCTTAGCGAATACCAGCGCTCAAACGCGCGTCTTGCAGACTTTTTGCCCTGGGCAGCGCTCGTCGATGAGGGTGTCGTCCTCAACAAGGATGGCTCGTTTCAGCGGACGGCAAGGTTTCGGGGGCCAGATCTCGACAGCGCCGTGCCGGCCGAACTTGTCGCCGTTGCCGGCCGGTTGAACAATGCCCTGCGCCGCCTCGGATCCGGCTGGTCGGTGTTCGTCGAGGCGCAGCGCCATGCCGCAGGCGCCTATCCTCCGAACACCTTTCCCGACGTGGCATCCGCTCTGGTCGATGCCGAGCGAAAGGCCCAGTTCGAAGAGGAGGGCGCTCATTACGAGTCGAGCTACTATTTGACCTTGCTCTATCTGCCGCCGGCCGAGAGCGCCGCGGTGGCAGAACGGCTGCTCTATGAGGGCGGTCATCGGACGGCTAATGCAGATTCGCGGGAAGTACTGAGCGGCTTTCTCGATCGCACCAATCGCGTGCTTCAGCTCGTCGAAGGGTTCATGCCGGAATGCGGCTGGCTCGATGACGAGGCCACGCTGACCTACCTGCATTCCACCATCTCGACCAAACGGCATCGGGTCCGAGTGCCCGAGATTCCCATGTATCTCGATGCCTTGCTCGCCGATCAACCGCTGACAGGCGGGCTCGAGCCGACGCTGGGCCACGCCCACATCCGCGTTCTGACCGTGGTCGGATTTCCGACCGCCACGACGCCTGGGATCTTGGACGATCTGAACCGGCTGGCCTTCCCGTATCGCTGGTCGACCCGGGCCATCATGCTCGACAAGGCCGATGCGGCAAGGCTTCTCACCAAAATCCGCCGTCAGTGGTTTGCCAAGCGCAAGTCGATCGCGGCGATCCTCAAAGAGGTGATGACCAACGAGACCTCAGCTCTCCTTGATACTGATGCGAGCAACAAGGCGATCGATGCCGACGCTGCCCTCCAGGAATTGGGGTCGGACCAGATCGGAGAAGCCTTTGTCACCGCGACTGTTACCGTGTGGGATACCAATCCGCGCGTAGCCGACGAAAAGCTGCGGCTGGTCGAAAAGGTTATCCAGGGCCGCGACTTCACCTGCATGATCGAAACCGTCAACGCGGTCGAGGCCTGGCTCGGCAGCCTGCCCGGACACGTCTACGCCAACGTCCGCCAGCCGCCGATTTCGACCCTTAACCTGGCCCATATGATCCCGCTATCGGCCGTGTGGGCTGGGGAGGTGAGGGATCATCACTTCAAGGCGCCGCCGCTGTTCTTTGGCAAGACGGAAGGATCGACACCGTTCCGGTTTTGCCTGCATGTCGGCGATGTCGGGCACACTCTTATTATAGGGCCGACCGGGGCCGGGAAATCCGTTCTCCTGGCGCTGATGGCCTTGCAGTTCCGCCGCTATCCCGAGGCACAGATTTTTGCCTTCGACTTTGGCGCCTCGATCCGGGCCGCGGCCATCGCAATGGGCGGAGACTGGCATGATCTCGGTGGCGCGGTCGCCGGAGAATCATCCGATGTCGTTGCCCTGCAGCCGCTCGCCAAGATCGATGAAATCTCCGAATGCGGCTGGGCCGCCGAATGGATCGCCTCGATTATCTCCCGCGAACGGGTCGAGCTCACGCCTGAGGTCAGAGAGCACATATGGTCCGCGCTCAATTCCTTGGCTTCGGCGCCAGCCCTTGAGCGCACCCTCACAGGGCTATCGGTGCTTCTTCAGTCCAATATCCTGAAGCGGGCGCTGCAGCCTTATTGTCTGGGCGGACCATATGATCGCTTGCTCGATGCGGAAAGCGAGCACCTTGGTGGCTCCTCCGTCCAGGTGTTTGAGACCGACGGGTTGATCGGGACCGCGGCTGCTCCTGCCGTCCTTTCCTATCTGTTTCACCGGATCGAGGAGCGGTTTGATGGCCGACCGACCCTTCTCATCATTGATGAGGGCTGGCTCGTGCTCGATGATGCCCATTTTGCCGGGCAACTGCGCGAATGGCTAAAAACGCTTCGCAAGAAGAACGCCTCAGTTGTCTTTGCGACCCAGTCGCTTGCCGATATCGATGGCTCGGCCATTGCGCCGGCCATCATCGAAAGCTGTCCGACCCGGATCCTGCTGCCAAACGATCGCGCCATTGAGCCGCAGATCACGGCAATTTACCGCCGCTTTGGACTGAATGACCGGCAGATCGAGATCCTGGCTCGCGCGACACCGAAGCGGGACTACTACTGCCAGTGCCGTCGGGGCAACCGCCTGTTCGAGCTTGGTCTCGGCGAGGTCGCGCTCGCGTTCACAGCAAGCTCCTCGAAGGCCGACCAGGCACTGATTGACCGTGTCCTAGCCGAGCACGGCCGGGAGAATTTCGTGACGGGTTGGCTCGAGGCGCGCGAGCTCGCCTGGGCCTGCGACCTAATTCCGCAACTTGCAAAGCTGGGGAGCCTCTGATGAGACGATTAGCTCAGCTAATAGCAGTGGGCTTGATCGCTGCTGCCGCGGTCCAAATGCCACGCGAGGCGACGGCACAGTGGATCGTGTTCGATCCCAACAATTACGCGCAGAACGTGCTGACAGCCGCGCGCGAATTGCAGCAGATCAACAACCAGATCACATCGCTGCAAAACCAGTCGATGATGCTGATCAATCAGGCAAAAAATCTGGCCAGCCTGCCGTATTCTTCATTGCAGCAGCTGGAGCAGTCGATCCAGCGTACCCAGCAGTTGCTCGGCCAGGCCCAGCGTATTGCCTATGATATCGGGCAGATCGATCGCGCCTTCTCATCCACCTACGCACCGGCTTCTGGCGGCCAGTCCGATCAAGCGCTGATCGTGAATGCGCAAACACGTTGGCAAAACGCTGTTGCGGGCTTGCAGGACGCCATGCGCGTGCAGGCGACCGTGGTCAGCAATCTCGACACCAACCGTACCCAGATGTCGGCTCTCGTGAGTGCCAGCCAGGGCGCCAGTGGTGCGCTGCAGGCAAGCCAAGCTGGCAATCAACTGCTCGCACTTCAAAGCCAGCAGCTCGCAGATCTCACCGCGGCAGTTGCAGCGCAGGGGCGTGCTCAGACTTTGGAGCAGGCGGGGCGCGCGGCCGCCCAGGATCAGGGCAGAGAGCAGCTTAGGCGTTTCCTCAACCAAGGGCAAGGTTACCAATCCACAACAGTGCAGATGTTCCACTAATGTCGACAAACAGACTTGAAAAGCTCCCGATGGTACTGGCGGTGACGCTTGCTGTCCTGGTTGTTGTGGCTTGCGCGATCCGGCTACGCAGCGATCAAGACCAGGCTCCGTCTGAGGCGTCGATCGCCCAAGGGGCATCTGACCCGACCGACGCAAAGCTCAAGCAATGCCGGACGGTCGAATACGAGCAGAAAGATGCTCTGCTCGCGTGCCAGAAACTCTGGGCCGAGAAGCGCCGTCAATTCTTAGGCTTTGGCCGCGGATCCTCAGGAGCGAGTATTAGCCAAACTAATCCGGACGCATCATCGCCTCTGCGCGGCAAAGACGAGAGCCGCCTGCCGTCCGGCTATCCCTCCATTCCCAACGATGACGAGTGAACGATGGGCGGTACTGGCGTCATCGACCAATTCCTGGAAACCTTTACCCGCTACATCGACTCCGGATTCGGGCTGGTCGGGGGTGAAGTCGGATATGTCGCGACCACGCTCGCTGCAATCGACATCACGCTCGCCGGCCTGTTCTGGTCCTGGGGTGCTGATGAGGAGATCATCGCCCGCCTTATCAGAAAAACGCTCTTTGTCGGTGTCTTCGCCTACCTCGTCGGCAATTGGAACAGCTTGGCCCGGATCGTGTTCGAGAGCTTCGCCGGTCTTGGACTGAAGGCGTCAGGGACCGGCCTGTCCTCGGCGGATTTTTTAAGGCCAGGAAAGATCGCTCAGGTTGGACTTGATGCCGGGCGGCCGATCCTTGATTCGATCTCGGGGCTGATGGGCTATGTCAGCTTCTTTGAAAACTTCGTTCAGATCACCGTCCTGCTGTTTGCCTGGATCGTGGTGCTGCTCGCCTTCTTCATCTTGGCGATCCAGCTGTTCGTCACCCTGATCGAGTTCAAGCTGACGACGCTCGCCGGTTTTGTGCTGATTCCGTTTGGGCTGTTTGGAAAGACGGCATTTGCGGCCGAGCGGGTGCTTGGCAACGTCATCTCCTCCGGCGTCAAGGTCCTGGTGCTCGCGGTCATTGTCGGCATCGGATCGACACTGTTTGGGCAGTTCACCGCCGGTTTCGGAGGTAACCAGCCGACGGTCGAGGACGCCATGGCGCTGGTCCTTGCGGCATTATCGCTGCTGGGCCTCGGCATCTTCGGTCCCGGAATTGCGAACGGCATCGTTTCCGGCGGTCCGCAGCTCGGTGCAGGTGCAGCCGCCGGTACCGGTCTCGCCGCAGGAGGAGTGGTTACCGCCGCAGCCGGCCTTGCTGCAGGCGGAGTTGGACTTGCGGGCGGCGCCCTCGCCACTGCGGCAAGAGGCGGGGCGGCCATCGCGAGCGGAACCGCTAGCGCGTTTAGGGCAGGAGGACTTGGCGGAGTTGCGCAAGCCGGCGCCTCCGCCGCGGCAAGTCCTTTGCGTTTTCTCGCTGCTCGACTTGGCGCAAGCGGCGGCGCGGCTCGCGATGTGGCTAACGAAGATCCGTCCGGCGCGGCATCCGAGAACGTGCCTGCTTGGGCGCGCCGTGCAAAGCGCGCACAAACGATCCAGCAGGGAGCGACAGCCGCGACAAATGCGGTTCGTGCCGGCGATCACGGAAGTGGTGGCGCATCGGTCGATCTCAAGGAGAAAGACTGACCACGGCCGCTAAGACCTCTTCCATCCTTCCCGGCCGACGACACTCAACGCGGCGCCTTTAGTTTCAGGGAGATCACTTTATGTTCAAACGATCGGCCGTTCACTATGGCCGTACGCCCGCACCGGTCACGCCCTATCAGAGGGCGGCCCAGGTTTGGGACGACCGTATTGGCTCGGCGCGGGTGCAGGCCAAGAATTGGCGACTGATGGCGTTTGGCTGTCTGTTCCTGTCCGCAGGATTTGCGGGCGCCCTCGTTTGGCAGTCGGCGCAGGGGACGATTGCGCCTTGGGTCGTTGAAGTTGATCATCTGGGCGAGGCAAAGACCATCGCGCCGGCAAATGCCGCCTACCAGGCGAGCGATCCGCAGATTGCCTTTCATCTGGCGCGTTTTATCGAGCATGTGCGCGGCCTTCCACTGGACGCCATCGTGCTGCGGCAGGACTGGCTGCGCGCCTATGATTTCACCACCGATCGGGGCGCAGCCGCGCTCAACGACTATGCCCGTAACAACGATCCTTTCGCTAAGGTAGGAAAAGCGCAAGTTGCCGTGGAGGTCTCGAGTGTCATTCGGGCCTCAGTGGACAGCTTCCGCGTAACCTGGAGCGAGCGGCACTACGACAACGGGCAGTTAGCGGCAACCGAACGCTGGAGTGCGATCCTCACCATCGTCATCGAACCACCCCGCGATATCGAGCGGCTGCGCAAAAATCCGCTCGGCATTTACGTCAACGCGATCAACTGGTCGAAGGAGTTCGGATCGTAATGCCTCAAGTTCTCGTACTGAGCCTCCAGAGCTTCCGACAAGCCGTCGTGTCCGCGCTCCTGCTCAGTGTATGCATCCTTGGTGGCTGTACCACCAAGCCGCCGCAGATCAGCTATGATGAGGAGATCCCACCGCCTCCTGATCTGCCAGCATTTGTCGACGACCGTCCAAAACCGCTTCACGTCCCGCCGACCTGGACGCCGGCGCGCGGCGGCAAGAAGACTGAAGCCAAGGAACCGGTCGAGCGGATCGAGACCGCCAATGATGCTGCGCGGGTCGAACCTCGCAAGGCCGGGTATTTCAATGCTGTGCAGGTGTTTCCCTATAGCCCGGGCGCGCTTTACCAGATCTATGCTTCACCAGGACAGATCACCGACATTGCGCTCGAGCCGGGGGAACAACTGATCGGCTCGGGACCTGTGGCTGCCGGCGATACCGTGCGCTGGGTGGTGGGCGATACCGAAAGCGGCGGGGGCGATACGCGCCGCGTCCACATCATGGTCAAGCCAACGCGCGCCGCGATCACGACCAATCTCGTCGTCAACACTGACCGCCGGACCTATCTGATTGAGCTCCGCTCCCGGGAAAAACCCTACATGCCTTCGGTTGCCTGGTTTTATCCGAAAGCTCGATCCGCTCCCGACCAAACGATGTCGCCCACACCTTACATTCCGGATCCGGCCGAGCGTCGCTATCGCTATACGATTGGAGGAGACAGCCCGCCCTGGCGGCCGGTGAACGCCTATGACGATGGGCGCAAGGTCTACATCGAATTTTCTCGGGGTATTACCCAGGGCGAGATGCCGCCGTTGTTTGTCATTGGACCGGATGGCAAGGCCGAGATCGTCAACTACCGTGTCTATGGCAATGTCCTCATTGTTGACCGGCTGTTTGCCGCCGCCGAATTGCGGCTCGGCGGGGATGGACAACAGAAAGTCCGTATCGCGAGAAGCGATGGGAGGCCGCTATGACCGATACCGGAGGAGATCACGCCGTTCGGGACACCGAGCGGGCGAAGGCGGATGCACGAGAGGATATTGCCCAATCCTTGCGACTGCGACCTGAACGGCCGCGAGTAACGCGCCTCTCCCGCAGGGCCCTCCTTGTCAGCACCGCTTTGGCTCTGGCGGCTATCTCTGGTGCGGCCTTTTGGGCTCTGCAGAGACCTGAAAAGCGCAACCCCACCTCTGAGGAGCTCTATTCGACCGACCACCATACCATTGCCGACCAACTTTCGACCCTGCCAAAGGACTATGCCGGAATGCCCCACGATGTGCCGCGGCTCGGACCGCCGTTGCCCGGAGATCTGGGTCGGCCCATTCTCGCAGCTCAAAGCCGAATGGAATCAGGCTCGCTCGTCGCCGACGCCGAACAGCAGCGCCTCAATCAGGAATCCGAGGCAGCCCGCACCAGCAAGGTGTTCGCCTCGACCAACGTCCGCCCATTGGCAGCAACACCCCCCTCCAGCGAGAAGTCAGGCAACACGGCGACGTCTTCCGATGAAGCCTTTGCGCAGAACGGACAGGATCGTAAACTTGCATTCGTCAATGCGGCCGTAGATCGCCGAATGACGAGCCCTGATCGCCTCGTTAAGCCGGCATCTCCCTTTGTTGTCCAGGCAGGCACGGTCATTCCCGCTGCTCTCATCACGGGGATCAGGTCCGATCTGCCCGGCCAGATCACCGCACAGGTAACCGAGAATGTCTTCGATACTCCCACGGGCCGGGCGCGCCTGATCCCCCAGGGCGCGCGACTCATTGGGACCTACGACAGCCAGGTCGCTTTTGGACAGTCGCGCATGCTCCTCGTCTGGACGCGTCTGATCATGCCCAACGGACGTTCCATCGTGCTCGAGCGACAGGCGGGAGCGGACGCAGCTGGATACGCCGGCCTCGAGGATGAGGTCGATAACCACTGGAAGGAGCTGCTGGGAGCTGCGGCGCTATCGACATTGCTCGCTGTTGGGACTGAGGTGAACTCCGGGGCGGACGCCAATAGCTCCAATAGCGACATCATCGCAGCGCTGCGCCGTGGCGCAGGGGACTCCCTCAATCAGGCCGGACAACAGGTGGTTCGGCGTAACCTCAACATCCAGCCGACATTGACTATCCGGCCGGGGTTTCCGGTGAGGGTCATCGTCAATCGCGATCTCGTACTCGAACCATACAGAGGATGAAATGACTAGACTAAAGATTGGAGCGATTGCAGATGAGAAACCTGTTCGGATCGCTATCGACTTGCCTGGTGCCGTACATCGGGATCTAATTTTGTATGCCGAGATCCTCTCGCGCGAAACCGGGCAGAAGATCAGCGACCCGAACAAACTAATCGCGCCGATGGTGGCACGCTTCATGGCAACGGACCGGGCCTTTGCTCGAGCGCGAAAGCGCCTTCACCGCACAGAGGGCGAAGGATAGCGTTCGGCCAACAATTTAAGGAAATTGGCTAGGGGCGGATTTTCATTGTCATGGCGCCAGACCGCGGAAAAGCCGATGCGGCATGGTCCTATGCCGTCGCGCAATTCCCGATAGACCAAGCCAGAAACATTGACGCCCACGTCGGATTCCAGCACGAGGCCGATGCCGAGGCCCATACTCACGAGATTCTTGATTTCTCCGCGGCTGACGTCGCGGCGCTCGATCCACGGGCCCTCCGTCGAGGCGATAAGCTTTGCACCCAGCAACGTTTCAAGGTCGCACCCCGCGTCGTATTGGCTCGTCAGAATCATCTGGTTCTTTAAGTCGACCCATGAAATTCCGTCCTGCAGAGCCAGGGGATGATCCTGAGGGAGAGCAACAAAGACCTGTTCGCTCCAGAGCGGAGTGTTCCTGCTCCCGATATCGATCGGATCTCGTGCTGCGACATAGAGGTCAATCATGCCATTGCGGAGCGCAGTGACCAATCCTGTTCTGGATCGTTCGACCGCTCCAAGCTCTACCTGAGGAAATCGCGATTGGAAATCGAGCAGCATTGCTCGTAAATGACCAGCGGTAAGCGACGTGCAAAATCCGATAACCAGGCGGCCGCATTCCCCACGGCCAGCCGTCTTCGTCCTCGCGACGAGCGTATCCATTTGTTCGATGATGGAGCGGGCCGTTCGCAGAACCTGATGTCCGGCCGGTGTGGCCTTCACCCCGACGGTCGATCGCTCGAAAATGGTTACTCCAAGCGAATGCTCCAGTAGCCGGATAGAGCGACTAAGCGTTGATTGCGTGATTGAAAGACCGTCAGCGGCTCGACGAAAGCTTCCATAGTCTGCTGCAGCAACTGCCAACTGAAGTTGACCGAGATCCAGTCTAAGACGTCGAATTCCTGCCGTTAGACCGGCAAAGCTTGCGTGTCGCGTCATTGCAGCACCGCGGAAATCCGGAAAAGTGAATTAAGGTTGACAACTACATCCGTTGCAGCCGTGAACGGCAATCATCGACAGTCTAAATTGGGCGCAAGGACTGGGCTGTTCACGCGGGCTCCAACAAAACTGGTGCCAGAGAACCGGCTTAGAGGGGCCGCCAGAGTTGCGTGCCTTCCGAAGAGCCTCCGCAGAAACTTCCTGATGTCCTGGCACAGCGAGGGTGTTTCCGATGTTACAGCAAAAGACAATACGGAAGAGGGGCCAGCCCGCGCGTTTCATTATTCTCTCCATCCGAACGTCGGTGACGGCGACGATGTTGTTCTGTCGACTGGAGAGTCCGAATTCGATCATCCCAGCGAAAAGCTCGTAGCTCGACTTGGCCAGCTCGTAGTCGCCCTTTGGAGCATGAGGAGAAGCATCACTTGCGAATCTGCTGCTCTGCCAGGCAACCGGATCTGCCGGAAAAGAAAGTCCCCCAAGAAACGTATCGCGCACCATCGTCGAAGGACGAATCGAACCTTCCACAAGCCCGTCGAGAGACGTTTGGACCAGGTAGGTCGGACGCCGCCCATCGAAATCATCGACCAAGCCGCCGCAGCTCTGAACGCTCCACTCCAACGGTCGCTTAAAAACGCGATAGTGAAGCTTATCCATGGATGCTAAAGTGTGAGAAGAACGCGTTGTACGGTGACTCCGTGATTAGCTGAATCATGGCCCCCTCCCACAGGAGAGGAGACTCTGGAGAAGTTGCCCGCCAACATCATCCCCCATAACTATGCGGGATCAGAGCCTTAATCTTGCCTATCTCGTTTGGCAGCGGCCAATCGCATGAGGGCCTGAGCGACTTTACGAACTCCCAGCTTGTCTCTCGCGCTCCTTAAATAATAAGCCACGGTATGGTGGGATATGCCGAGAATCTGGCCAATTTCCCAAACACTTTTGCCCTTTGCGACCCACTTCAAACATTCGACTTCACGGGGAGACAGTACGATTCCCTCGATCGTTAGTTGATGCAAGTCCTTGCGGCGCACCTGCGAATGGAAGCATCTCGCCATAAGCTGAAGGGCAGAGGCATTCAGATCGATGCACCTCTCGAACTGCGGCCGCCTTTGGTCAGTTGCAAAGGTCAGAGCAGCAACCGAGCCATCTTCATCGTGAATTGGGATTGTGAAACCCAGCCGAATTCCGAATTCGCTCGCTTCCTCGAAGAATCTTCGTTGCGCCGGAGAGATTGGTCTCGAAGGTACGTCTGAGCCCCATTGAAATGGTTCAGTATTCTCCGACGAGCGCGCGATAATCGGATCCAGACGTTCGTAGTGACTGCGGATATAATGCCCGACCCAGCTGTTCGGATAGGTTGATATTACCAATGGCTTTTTGCCAGGCTGTCGCGGCATCGCGAGGTATGCAAAGCAAGAAAGATCAAGCTCGCTTGCTGTGGTGGCCATCGCGTCTGCAAAGGCATCCGCATATTCAGCGCTCGAGAGAAGATCGATAAACCTTTGAAATATGCGATGCATGGTCATCCGCGACGATTTCTTGAGGGATCAAAAGCATGCCGAACGTTCCCGACAGGTGCGTGCCGCTGTTTGAAGGGCAAAGGGCCTGGGTTAATTATCTTACATCCTTCCGCGCTCCCGGCGCAGTCTCGGCGCGAGAGGTACGGTTTGCCTGTTCCTGGTATAATTGCTATTCGCCAATGTTCCAAATGGTAGTGGGTTGAATTCTGCGTTTTGTCGCAGAATTCGTTGATTCCGCTGATGTCGTTATGCTGCCGCCCACTTATCGTTCCATTGCGATGCAAATGGCCCGCTCGTTTTCGATCCTCAGCGCTGATCGTGACTGCATTGCTTGATTGATCGCATTCACTTTACTCGCGCTAATGAAATCGGTTGTTTCAAACAGCCCCCTCCAAGTTCGACCAGTGGAACACGATCGGTAATCTAGCAGGGGCGCTCGCTGGGTTCTCTGTGGCGAGCGAGATATCTAACAGACGACCCGAAGAGCGCTGGCCACGCTCGTCGCGCCGCTCGATGTATGAGTTTGTTTATGGATTGAACGTGCCGTTCGGAGAAAATGACGCCACGCCAGTATGGCTCTAATCCAGTATTTGATCGCTCGACAAGACTTGAGCTGACTGTTCCCTATTTGGTATGAACGACTTTGATCTCTTGCCGAAAGCGTCGATAGTCTGCCGGGGCCATTGCCGGTTTAATTGGCCGATGCTCCTGACTCACTTCGTGCACGCCGCCAACAACTATCCTGGTTGTCACGACGTGACACCGACCGATGCAAGCCATGTCACCTTCAGCCAGCCGCTGCACGTCATCAGTTCGACGTGTGCCTCCTTGGACGAGATCACAACTATGCGCGACACGCGTCTCGCCGAAAGCCTACGCCGCGCGCTCCAACCAAGCTGGGCAGCTTTGCGCTAACGGGCCGATTTCGTTGAAAAAGGCGGCTGTTGCGACGCAGAGGGATCAAATGATTCAGTCTGTCTAGTCGGTAGGACTGAAGATCATGATGGGGTACCGGCAAGTCGAACAGGCTGCGTTGTTCTATGAATTCTCGCTTGAGAAGCATATTCCCGCCGACCACCTGGCTCCGGTCAATCGATAGGTTTGTGGCAAGCGCATGATCGAACGTTCGATGGGGCGCTTCGACGCCTATCCTGCCAGACTCATGGGCGACAGCGCTTACGGCTCGGCTAAGATGCTCGGCTGGCTGGTCTATGCATGGCATCGAGCCGCATGTGACGGTGTTCGACAAGTCAGCGCGCCAGGATGGCACCGTCTCACGCGACGACTTCACCTACGACCATGCCAGCGATGTCTACGTCTGCCCCGGCAACAAGTTGCTGTCGACGACCGGCTCATTGATCGACGGTACGACATTGCGCTACCGGGCGAGTAGTTATGATTGCCAAGCTTGCCGTCTAAAGCCCCGGTGCTGTCCGAAGGAGCCGGCTCGATACGTGCCGCGGTCGACCTATGAAGGCGCCCGTGACATGGCGCGCGAGATCGCGCGATCTTGGGAAGGTGCACCTCGCGCCGGCTACGCAAGAAGATCGAGATGCTGTTTGCGCACCTCAAGCGCATTCTCAAGCTAGACCATTTACGGTTACCAGGACCAAACGGCGCGCGTGACGAGTTCATCCTCGCAGCAACCGCCCAGAACCTTCGGAAAATGGCCAAGCTGATCCCCATGCCCACCCCGAGGCTCGCATAGGGACCGCTAGAGCGGTTCGGCCACATCGCGACGGAGCCATTACAACGAAATACTGCCGGTTTTTTTCAACGAAATCTGCCAAGACGGGACGCCGGCACAAACTGTACTTCTTCTTCGAAATGACTTCCGCTGCTTCTCGCACTGGCGGCGCCCAAACAACTGCTGCGGCGAGTGTTTTTGTGATCTGTCATTCGAAATCCTGCGCGCGGGCGAGGAGATCGCAGGATTGCTGCGCTATTTGGCCTTTCGAGTTGCAGGTTCGTACCGCTCTTCCGATTACAAAGAGCCGTTCGCTAAGGAGATTGCAAATGAAGGTCGGTGTTCCCAAGGAAATCAAGACGCACGAATACCGCGTGGGTCTGACGCCCGGAGCCGTCCGCGAGTATGTCGCCGCCGGTCACAGTGTACTGATCGAGACCAATGCCGGCGTTGGCATTGGCGCGACAGATCAGAATTATCGCAAGGCAGGAGCTACGATCCTGGCCTCCGCTAGCGAGGTATTTGCAACTAGCGAGATGATCATCAAGGTCAAGGAACCCCAGCCGCACGAGTGGACCCAGCTGCGCGAAGATCAGATTCTCTTCACTTATCTGCATCTGGCGCCAGACCCGGAGCTGGCCAAGGGTCTCATCAAATCCGAGTGCACCGCAATCGCCTACGAAACGGTCACCGATACATACGGCGGGCTTCCCCTGCTTGCGCCCATGAGTGAGGTCGCGGGTAGGCTTTCGATCGAGGCAGCCGGCGCGGCTCTTAAGCGATATGCGGGCGGTCGTGGCCTCTTGATTGGTGGTGTGCCCGGCGTCCAACCGGCCCGCATCGTCGTGATCGGGGGGGGCGTTGTCGGTACGCACGCAGCGAGAATGGCGGTCGGGTTGGGGGCCGAGGTCACAATCCTTGATCGCTCGATACCTCGTCTTCGCGAGTTGGACGAGCTGTTCGAAGGTCGGGTTCGTACCAGGCTATCGACCATGGATGCCCTTGAGGAAGAGGTGTTTGCTGCGGACGTCGTAATTGGGGCCGTGCTCGTTCCTGGCGCGAGCGCACCGAAACTAGTCAGCCGCAGCATGTTAAGTTCAATGCGGAGGGGCTCGGTCATCGTCGACGTTGCAATCGATCAGGGCGGCTGCTTCGAAACATCTCGCCCGACGACACATGCTGATCCAACCTACGAAGCAGACGGCGTGATTCACTACTGCGTCGCCAATATGCCGGGAGCTGTCCCGCTCACCTCAAGTCAGGCTTTGAATAACGCGACGCTACCTTTTGGTCTGGCTCTGGCCAATAGGGGATTCGCAGCCGTGCTTGAGAACCCGCACCTCCGGGCGGGCCTTAATGTCTATCGAGGCCGGCTCACCTATAAGGCCGTAGCCGAAAGCCTCGGTCTGCCATACTCACCGATCGAACAGGCAGCTGCCTAATTCAGAGGCCTAGTATGGGCGTTCCTCCCTGACTTGAAGGGCGCGACTCTTTTGGGGGACCCTTTTTTCGTAACCTGGCAGAACCGAATTCCTGAGGTCGGCATTTCGCTCGCCGCTTTACTCCGTCCAGTCCCGTCTTCTGGTACGGGCCTTTCCCGAGGGACTATTCTCCCGGGGCAGCTCTTGTGGGCGTCATAACTCCGTTCTGGGAAGGACAGTGTCACGGCTGGCTCCGTTGCTTTGCTCGCTAGGCTGCGGCGGTAATTTGAGCTATCAACGAGTCTAAACGTCATCAGAGCACCTGCTAGAGTGACTTTTGCTTTTGCCCAAGCTTGCCTGTCCGACGCCCCGCTTCTGCGAGCTCTTCGCCGATCAGCCCTGACCGTGAACGACTTTCTTCGCAGCGCGATCAGGCTCATCTTCCTTCCGGCGCACAGAGCCAAACGAGTTGCTCTACATTCGCCGGATCCGTATGGTCTCCGGATCGATGTGAAAAGCCAATGGGCCTGTCGATCTAAGGCGCGCTCGCCCGAGAACCTGTCTCTGTTCCGTTAAAGATGGTTACGAATGAGCGGCCCATTTGGCTGGCTAATTCCCGCGATATAGCCGCGACGTCTTCAGGATTTCGCGGGCTCCGGGCAACCGAGTTATCTCAGCTGCGGCGATTTCCATTCGCCGCGATCTCGCCCTCAAAATTGATGCCGGTTGTGAAGAGCTAGACGTCGGCCTTGCCATCACGGTTTGCCGGACCAGCATGAGTTAATTCGTCGGCCGAACTTGTTTTCTGCATCTCGTCAGAGTGGATGAGCCACGGGACTGACTAGATGCAAAATCGCACTGCTCAATCTCTTAAATCAAGAGAGTAGAGCATCTAGGCGATAGTTTCAGGCCTTGTACGGGAATGAGCGATTGAATAACTTCACGAAATATTGAATCAAAAAGAATAACCGTCCGTCAATCTTCGGTCGGCGACTCGATCGGAATGGCAAAACCCGCCTTCACGCGGTCCATTATGACCATGGTTTTGAACCCCTTTATGTCCGAGTTCTCATAAAAAAAACGCCGTGTGAACTGCTCATAATCCTCCATGGTTCGGGCTGAAATGTAGAGGACGAAATCAGCATCGCCAGTGACGTAGAATCCATTGACCACCTCAACTGACGATTTGATGGCCTTCTTGAATTTGTCGATGATGTCTGAACGCTCTCGCTCTAGGCTCACCAGCACAAGCATCTGAATAGGCCTTCCGACCGCTTTCGCCGAGACAATCGAGACATCGGCTTCAATTATTCCCTCCGAGCGGAGTCTCTTTAGCCGTCGTTGACACGCGGTAGCTGAAAGCCCAGCCATTTCGCCGATGACCTCGGATGTCAGGCGATTATTCTTCTGAACGATCTCCAGGATACGGGCGTCGATCCGGTCATATTGCATATTTGGGCTCCAGCCTTTAGGCGATTCCGTCGCAAAGCGCGTGGATGTTGCAGGAAATCCTTCAAGCGATGAGGAAATGCGACGCAAATCTCTGTGCACTTAGCAGTATCCTAATTGCATGGAGTATTTCAACAATTGACCATGCGGGACCCACAAATGACGTTTCAAACGACTCGGCACAAAGGCTCGCACCCGGTCGGTCTTGCTACCCGGCATTTGCAAAACCTGCGCCGTCGAGATTTTCTGGCGGGGGAAGCGCTCGTCGATGGCCAATGGATGACCGGCGAAGACAGAGACGCTGTGATCGATCCTGCGACTGGCGAGCAGATCGCGGATGTTGCTCGTTGCAGTACGGCCGAAATAGAAGTGGCGATCGCCGCAGCCCAGCGGTCTTTTCCGGCCTGGAGGGAATTAGTGCCAACAAGGAGAGGCGCCATCCTTAAGGCTTGGGCCTCATTGATGCTTGAGTGCGCGGAAGAGCTCGCCATTCTTGTGACGAGCGAGCAAGGCAAGCCCCTCGCTGAGGCGCGTCACGAGATCGCGTACGGTGCTGGCTTTCTTGAGTGGTTCGCGGCAGAAGGGGAGCGAGCATACGGCGACACGATCCCCAGTCACAAGCTTGGAAGCCTGCTGCAGGTACGGATGCAGCCTATAGGTGTCGCGGCCGCGATCACGCCGTGGAATTTCCCTGTGGCCATGATTACCCGTAAGGCGGGGGCCGCTCTTGCTGCGGGCTGTCCGATCGTTGTGAAGCCTGCTCCCGAAACGCCTCTGTCTGCGCTGGCCCTCGCTAGATTGGCCGAACAGGCAGGGCTCCCGCCCGGTGTCTTCCAAGTGCTCGTCGGTAATTCGATCGAACTGTCGGCGCCACTGTTGAGCGATACAAGAGTGCGCGCTCTTTCATTCACGGGTTCTACGCAGGTGGGCCGTTTGCTTATGAAGGGAGCGGCCGAGAGCGTCAAGAAGGTGTCGCTGGAGTTGGGCGGCCATGCCCCTTTTCTCATCTTTGACGACGTCGATCTTGAGAAGGCGGTGAAGGGGGCGATGGCGGCAAAATTTGCTACGTCTGGTCAGGATTGTTTGGCTGCAAATCGCATCTATGTGCAAAAAAGCATCTATAGCGCTTTCGTCGACGCATTCGCTGCCGCGGTGGCGCAACTCAGGGTCGGGCATGGTTTGGAGCCCGCAACGGATATTGGGCCAATGACCAAAATGTCGGTTGCCAACAAATGCAGGTCCCAAATCGATGATGCGATAAGGAAGGGGGCGCGATCTGCCTCGGCCAAACAAAGCGCTAGCTTAGGCCCGAACTTCGTTCCTCCGACGCTACTTAGCGACGTCACTGATGGCATGCTCATCGCTCGCGAGGAAACATTTGGGCCTGTCGCAGCTGTACTTCCCTTCGATTCTGAAGAAGAAGTCATCGCCCGAGCTAACGCCGGCGAAATGGGACTGGCTGGCTACATCTACACGGACAGCCTTCGTCGTGCGCTGCGACTTTCTGAACGAATCGAGTGCGGCATGCTCGGTATCAACACGGCTTCATTCACTGGGCCGCCCATTCCGTTCGGGGGGTGGAAGCAATCTGGGCTTGGACGCGAAGGGTCGCGGCACGGCTTAGCGGAATACATGGAACTAAAATACGTTTGCTTTGGCGATCTCGTAGCTTAGGAGGCACTAATGATTGACATCAAGACCATTGCTGAACGAGATCGCGCGAGTGTCCTGCATCCGTTCACCCAGCTTAAGGAATTCGCACGTGGTAAGATCGGCGATCCGACGATCGTCACAAGTGGAAAAGGCATTCGCATCAAGGACGCAGAGGGACGAAACTACATCGACGGATTTGCTGGGCTTTACTGTGTAAACATCGGCTATGGCCGTACAGAGGTAGCGGAAGCCATCGCGCGTCAGGCTTACAGCTTGGCATACTACCATACGTATGCGGCGCATACGACCGAAGAGCTGGCCACGCTATCAGATCGCCTCGTGCGAATGGCACCTGGTGAACCGAGCAAGGTGTTCTTTGGACTGTCTGGATCGGATGCCAACGAGACACAAGCAAAGCTAGTCTGGTACTACAATAATTTGCGTGGCCAGCCTAAGAAAAAGAAAATTATTTCGCGCGAGCGCGGCTATCATGGTTGCTCAGTGATTTCCGGATCGATGACCGGGATGTCGTTCTACCATGATCATATGGGCCTTCCCTTTCCGGGCATTTTGCACACAGGCGCACCGCATCACTATTGGGGCGCGGAGCCAGGAGAGCTGGAAGAGGACTTTTCTCGAAGGCGCGCCGCCGAGCTCGAAGAGCTAATCGTGCGAGAAGGGCCGGAAACAATCGGCGCTTTCATTGCTGAACCAGTGCTGGGCACAGGGGGCATTACGCCGCCGCCTGCGGGTTACTGGCGTGAAATTCAGGCCGTGCTCAGACGCTATGACGTTCTTTTGATTGCCGATGAGGTCATCTGTGGATTTGGCCGAACCGGCGCTGACTTCGGCTGCACTCTGTACGGCATCGAGCCAGATCTGGTGACGGTCGCGAAGGGACTGACCTCCGGTTACATGCCGCTTTCGGCTGCGATCGTTGGTGAACGGGTGTACAGGGTCATGGAGGACGCCGCCGACCGCGTTGGAGCATTTTCACATGGATACACCTACTCCGGCCATCCAATTGCTGCCGCGGCTGCCAACGCGGTGCTCGACATTGTCGATAAGGAAAGGCTTAGCGACCGCGCCAAAACCGTCGGCGAACGCTTCCAAAGACGACTCAAGGAGCAGTTTTCAAAGCTGGAGATCGTCGGGGAGGTTAGAGGCGTAGGCTTGCTCGGTGCGGTCGAGTTTGTTTCGGATCGTCAGACGAAACGGCGTTTTGATCCGGAGTTGAAGGTGGGGGCGCAGATTTCAAAGGCCGCGCGCGATCGCGGGCTTATTGCACGGGCAATGCCACATGGAGACATTCTAGGCTTTGCCCCGCCCCTCGTTGTATCCGAGGCCGAGATCGATGAGATCGTCGACCTAGCTTATCAGGCGACCAAACAGGTAATGGATGAACTCGCAAAGGGGTCTGCGCTCTCGTGAGCGCGGAGTTCCATCCCTGATCGACATCCTTTGTGCCCACCGGATTACATGAGCAAACGAAGGGAGAACGGTTACGAATTCAGACCCGCAGATCATGTAATGGGTCGACGAGACTCCGTTCGTGGACACGCATGAGCATCTGATCTAGGAAGTCTGCGCCTCTCCGGTGCGAGCCATGAGATGATCTAGTTGTTGCCGGGATGCGGTGGCTAAGCTGCGAAGCGTGCGGGACGTTGCGAGTGAGCAAGTATCGTTTGATCGCACCGTATTGTGACTGGATCCGCCATACGGGCGATGCCCAAGCGCTGGACCATGCATTCCAAGGCCTTCGCAGTGAGGATGATCTGACGCTGAAAGCCTGCCTCGCATTGCCGAAAAATACCACGAGACCGTGTAGCGTCTACTCCGATATCCTAGGTCGCGCGAACATTGAGAGCTGTCAGGTCGATTCTCTGCAGCGCATCTTCATGGAAACCGTGCAAACCAGCGTTACTCGCGCAAGCGTCCGCTTTCTGAAGAAGTTTGTGTCGGCGGTTCCGGCCATGGTACCGCGGTCGAACGAATCTATGACCATGCCTGCATCGCGCGCCGTGGCATCGCTCAGGCACTCTCAGAACTCGTCGCCAAGGGTTGGATAGTGGCATGGCGCTATCAGCGCTCGTTATCGACTATGCCCAGCGCTGGACGATACCGTTTACGGCTTGTGCTGAGACGAGCAAGCGCGGTGCGGGATAATGGAAACTCGGCCATCATCTGGCGATCTGCCGATCAGTGTCGGTCAGCGCACGAGGCCGATGATGCGGTGAATCCGTTCGCACCTGAAGCCGCTCAGGGTAGGGATTCGATGCGAGACGACTTAGCAGCTGAACATGATTAGACACCTCTACCGGCTCCGCACGGTCAAGCATACCGAAACATTGTCGACGCAGCAGGAGCGATATGCAGCAAATGATCTGGTGGCAGTCCAATCTGATGCAGCTCTGTAACGAGCTAGTACGGTCCGAGCACTCGCCCAAAGCGGCTGGCCAGCCAGTTCGGCTATCCACCCGATTTTATTGTTTCGTCGGGGAGCGCAGTGTGAGTGAAGTGGTCAAGCTTGAGCGTCATGACGAGATCGGGGTCGTCACGGTCAACAGCTCCGGTGACGCGCTCAGTGCGGCCGTCCGCGGTGGGGATCCTGGAATGCGTCAAGCAGACGGTCGAAAAGGAGCGCGAAGGGGCCGCCTCGACTGAAAACGTCACTTGTGCGCGGCCAGCCCCAAGAAAATGCTATCGTCCATCAGACTCTTTGACCAGCTTGAGGCCTCGGCGCCGGAGGATCCGGCGCGACCCTCGACAGGAGCTTGCCGCGGGGCGGCGGCCCGTCGCCTCAAAGGGCGAACATAGGGCTAGTTAGGTCGTCCCGAAAAAGTCATCGGCGCAGGACACGTTATTGCTGCCGCATGCTGGCCGTGATGAACCCCCAGGAGCAATTCCGAGTAACGGTGAGATCTCTTCGGTTACTAAGATTGACCTCAATTCACCAGCCCCCTGACCCCGCAAAGTGCTTCGGCTAAAGCTTCTTCGAATAGCTCAAGGCCTTGATCTAGTGTATCGTGGTCGATAGTGAGTGCAGGCAAGAACTTTACGACCTGATCAACGGGCCCGCATCGTTCGATAACCAATCCCTTCTCGAATGCCTTGCGCGTCGTAGCCGCTGCGATTTCGGCACTTTGGCAATCAAACCCAAGTGCCATGCCACGACCTCGTACAGCAAAGCTATTTCGATACTTTGATGCAATTGCCTCGAGTCGGCGCCGCATAGCTTCTCCCAGTTGCCGAACCTGCTGCGAGAACGTTCGGCTGCGCCAATACATGTCTATAGCTGTCTTTGCAGACACAAGTGCGAGATTGTTCCCTCGAAACGTTCCAGTATGTTCCCCAGGCTGCCACGCGTCGAGCTCCTCTTTGATCAGCAACATTGACAATGGGAGACCGTACCCGCTTAGTGACTTGGACAACGCAACAATATCGGGCGACAGTCCCGCAAACTCGAAGCTAAAGAAGTCACCCGTGCGACCGCAACCCATCTGAATGTCGTCAACTATGAAAAGAGCGCCAATATCTTTTGCTATCGCTTGAATTGACTTCAGCCACTGCTCGCAAGCGACATTCATGCCACCTTCTGCTTGCACTGTTTCCACAAGAATGGCACCTGGACGATCGACGCCGCTGCTCTCGTCCGTCAATATTCTTCGCAGGTAGTCAGCAGTATCGACACCTGGACCAAAATAGCCATCAAAAGGCATGAAGGTTGCCCCCCACAACGAAACGCCACTGGCTGCGCGATAGAAGCGATTACCGCTCGCCGCCATCGCTCCCAAGCTCATGCCGTGATAGCCATTTGTGAACGAAATGATGTTTTGACGCCCAGAGACTTTGCGCGCGAGCTTTAAAGCCGCCTCAATGGCGTTTGCTCCTGTTGGCCCTGTGAATTGGAATCGATATTGCAGACCTCGTTCAAGAAGTATAGCAGAGCTGAAACTTTCCATAAACTCTAGTTTTGCAGGAGTAGCCATATCAAGCCCGTGGACCACAGCACCGGATGCTAGATATTCAGTGATGGCGTTCCTAATCCCATGATTGTTATGGCCGTAGTTCAGCGCTCCAGCACCGGAGAGAAAGTCAATGACCTTTCTGCCATCTTCAGTTAGCATGGTCGAGCCGCGGGCGCGGCTAAAAATTGCCGGGAAAGAACGTGAGTACGAGCGGACGTTTGATTCAAGCGCTTCCAGACGTTCCATTTTTCGTGACTGTTTAATCATTCCGTCCATCGTCATCTCCCCGTGACTGGTTCACTGCAACACGCCTGCTCTCAGAATTGTCGTCCTATGGAGATAGAGACCGGAACGTGCTCCTCTCGGCAAACCCTATGTTGCGCGAGCGCCTTTCATAGAACAGGTCCACTCCAGTTACCCCACAAAAGGTAATTGTCGCGCCTACCTAGGCTGGTAGGGTTTAGGTGAGATGGTAAACGCCCTGCTATATGGGCGTCCGTCCCAGGTTCTTAGACTGCTCGGTCGAATGAGGACTTCGTTCTGGGATGCATCGCTATGACGCACGGATCCTTACATGAGGGGGCTGTTGCCTGCCGCTGAACTTGCATCCAGCAGCGGTTAGAGTCTCGGGGTACTACCTCGCTGTTTGCTGCCGTTCGATGTCGCCTCGAGGTCGTCATCGGAAAATGCTACAAGCGCCATCGAGCGGTCAAGTTCTTGAAGGTTTTAAAAGAGATCGAAGCTGCAAGTTCCTGCAGGGCTCGATTGTCCATATTGTCATGGATAACTACGCCACCCCACAAGACACGCGCGTCGACTGCACTATCATGTCCACTTCACGCCAGCTTCCGCGTCATGGATCAATCAGGTCGAGCGCTGGTTCGCTGAACTCACCAGGAGGCAGATCGAACGAGGTGTTTACACCTCCGTCAGGCAGCTTGAGGCTGACATCCGTACCTTCATCGACCTGCACAACAGAAACCCGAAGCCCTTCAAATGGATCAAGTCCGCAGACCAGATTTTGGCCTCCGTCAAAAGCTTCTGCCACAAAGCTCAGCAGACCTTATGCGGCGGAACTTCAGATTCACTTGACTAGTTTGCAGGCGGTCGCCGCGAGCATACGAGATCATCTCACCTGCATCGTTCGGCAATGGGGTCTCTTGCGCGGACCATCGACGGCCTCGCTCCCGCCGACCCCTTCTTCACGGCGCTTGGCGCCCTGATCCGTGCTGATCCGATAACTTGGCTAGCGCGGCGTGCGACCATCGATCGCGGAGCGGCCGTTGGTGTTGTTCTGCTAGACATGCGGCGGTAGGCGAAAAAGACGATCCGAGTTGTGAGACCTATTCATTCTTGACTGGTGTGCGATCGGCAATCATCAGAGGGTCAAATATCGTGATACTCTGAGAGAGTGGTGGGCACCGGAATCAACATAAGCGAAATATGCTAATGTGCCCATATACATCGGCTTCTCCTAGCAAGGACTGCGCCTTCGTCCGGAACGAACTTCATAAGATAATATGCCCCAAATTCATATTGTGCCCTAAGTTTGACGGTTCGCGGTGAATAGAAAAACTGCGGTACGTCGCGCGATCGCCTACAATGTTCTGATCACATCGTCGTCCACCGTCGAGAGCCGCGATCCGCCGCAGCAGGCGCAGCGGGCCGGGGACCGACGACGACGCGCTCGCGTTCGATATCATCCGGCCAGGGCTTGCGGATCGGCCGCTTGCGCGTGAAGGGCCGCCAGCCTGTGCTGCAAGCTCATCCTCGGTCGCCGACCTCACTAGTCTTTAAGTCCGACTGCTCGATCCGTCGCGCCGTGCGTTCGGAGTGCGGCCTGTGAAGCTCTGTTTCAACTTCTCGATCGTGAGCTGCAGATGCGCGATCAGCGCTTCTGTGTCGGACAACTTCGCCTGCGCACTGGCGGCGGATTCGACTTGTGAATTGATGGCCTCGGCCTGTATCTTGGCGGCTTGCGCAACGGACGCATCGCGCTCAACCTCGACCTTCAGCCGAGCTTCGCGGTCAGCTCGCGACGAGTCACGCTCGACCAGCAGTGCGACTGGACGCCGGCAAGATCCAAGAGAAGATCATCCGGCTTCAAACTCGTGAAGGCAGCGAATCATGTTTGCTGGCAAGCTCAACCGCAAATTGCTATCAACTCGCATTGGACGCTATGTTTCTTGAGGCTTGAGCCCTAGTTCGGCAATGGCCAAAACTGCTGCCCTGGCTAAACCGGGCGCACCGTGTGGTCTGGTTAGGCGCCTCAGGCGACCGCTGACGTTGCAACAGCGTCATCGGAGCACGGCGCTCGCAGTTATTGGCGCATGGCGAGCGCCATTTGACAGACTGAAAAGTTCCGGTGCATCGCAACACAAGTGGCTGCGCAACCATTTGCCCATCTGTTTGCTTGCGCGCAGATTCCATCTAAGACGCGAGCTGTTCCATCTAAGACGCGAAAGGAGTTGCGGATCGGCCCGCGGACTGTTCTCAATCGCGCGAGTCTCAAGCATGACGCAGCACGGATACGATCGCCTCGACGTCCGGTTGCGCTTCGATATTCAGCGCGGCCTGGATTACGTCGTTAGCGCGCGCAGTCGATAGCCCGCTTACCGCACGAAATTTTTCGATTATGTGTTCGTCGCCGTATGCGGTATCGCTCGTCCACGGATCGCCCAGCGCGAACTCCGTTTCAGCCTCAAGACGAGTACCATCGCGCATCACAATCACGACACGTGTGGGCATATTGCGCCACTGCTCGCGCATGATGTGACTTGCGAAAGCATTTGCCGGGCCCCAATGCTCGATGCTTACTTTTCTTCGCAGTGTCCTAACGTCTTGGTTATCGTCCTGCGCCGGGTCCAACCATGCCGGGCCCACGGGAATTCCGAGCAGCAGCATTGCGACAGCGTGCGGAATGCTCCACTGTCGTGAGCTAAAGGTGCGCGGGCTCGGATTGCCAAAGCGCCGAGTACATGTCAGCACATTGGTGCCGATGACGATGCGTTCAATCTGCTGGACGTCGATACGGGCCTTGCCGATGGCCTTAATGAGTGCGGTGAGCGGATGATGCGCCCAACGACACGTCGGCCATGGCTTGTAAGCGATATCGGCGAGCATCCAGCGAGAGCCAAGAGCGCCGACCAGGTTATCTGGGTTGAACTGATCCGTGCCGGACATTCTGATCAAGCCGCGATCACCGTCAAAGATTGTAGAAAAGCCGGTCGCGCCAAGAGCGGCTGACTGCGCGGCGAACACACCGGCAAGTGCCGCCCAACCGGCGTCCGCGTATTTGCAGTCCGGCAGATCGGTCGTTGACGATGCCCACATTCCCGTCGTCGGCAGCGGGGTATTCGAACCGGCTATGCCAAGCGTTTGCTTAGCCAGAGTTGCGTCCTGCATCTCCAGTTGGATCGCCGCGCCTGTTGCCGCGAATACCACCGGCGCGGAGCAACTGTAAAGAACCGGAAAGCCAGTTAGGCGGCTCTCCGCGAAGAGCATGGGCAGCCCTAACGCGCTCGCCACCCGCCCGCCCAGTTCATATCCCGCAATCACGGCCTGCAGGAACCGTGAACCCGTTGCTTTGTGCATCTCCGCAAGCGCGAGAGCGGCAACAACAGCAGCCGCGCCGAAATGATGGTCGACCGGAAAGGTCTCGTCAAGGTCCATACAGTTCGCGAGACGGCCGTTGGCATATAAGGCGCCTGCGAGGCTCGCGCGCTGATCTCGACCCACCACAGAGGCGACGTCGCCATTTCCCAAAAAGTCAGCTACGCCGTAGGCGATAGGCGCCATGCGCGTGCGGGTGGCGGCGATCATGCAGCCGATTGAATCGAGCAGAAGGCGACGAGCTTCCGCTTTTATGTTAGCGGGCACGTCGCCTATATTGAGAGTTGAAGTAAATCGAGCCAGCGAGCTAGTCAGATCGAAAGATGTATCTAACATCAAAAGAACCCGAGCGGAGGACTAGGCTTCACATTCGCGTTGTAATCAGTGTCGCCTAGTTGAGGTGGTGCGCATCTAAAGCGGCGTCACGCCGAGTTGTCCAGGCTCGTGACGCTACCAATTCTGGGAGGGATATTTCGGGCTGCTAGGGTTTTATCATGCTCGTGTATCTGCACCATCCAATATGATAGGAAGGGCAAGAACATACTAATCTCGTGCAGCGCCTGAAATCGCGTCAGGTTAGTCGTCTTAAGAGTTCTGACCTGCACATCGTCGAGCGTGTGGTTGACGACAAACCGCGGTGAGAGGATCATCTGCGGTCAGCTTGACCGTTGAACCAAATGGACGTGCTGAACGACGCAGCGGCTACGATGCTCTGTTGGTCAGGTGAGACGGTTCTATCAAGGACTTCGCGCTTGAAGAATACGTGCACGTCGAAGAGTGCGGCGTGGCCGGTACGCATCGTGCTCAGTGTGAGCCATAGGAGAAGCCGCCGCCGGCCCAACTAGAATCGGATTGTGGACATACTCAATCTTGGAGCCAGCGGACTGTTAGCTACATGGGTGTTCATTGGCTTCCTTGTGGTAGCCCACGAAACTCGTCGCTTCGGAGTTCGGAGCAAATGGTACAGCGCGTTGGGTAAGGAATCTGTCTCGATGCTTCGTGATGATCAGATATCCAAACTGGATAGTCGCGTGATCGAATATCGAGATATCGGCGCCTGCTCCTCGTGGACGGGCGGCAAACTCATGCGATCGTCCTGATCAATTGCGCGCGGACCTATCAGGCCTCGCGCCTTGTGCCCGCAAGCTCCGGATTGGCAGAAACATCGAGTTCCGTTTCATGCGACAGCTCGACGATCTTTTCTCGATGATAGCCATTCTTGCGCAGTGCGTATTTGAACGCCTGGGCGCGGCCCGCGAAGAGGCCGCCAAAAATTCCGTTCTGTTCGCAAACAATCCAGTTGCCAAGACGATTTCTGCCAACATAGACGGTCGGCGCTGCGGGGCTGCATAAAGGAGCTTTGACGAGCGTCATGGTCATAGTCCTTTCATGAGCTCGAATGCTATGCTCTTCAGCCGACGTTAGCCGCATTTATGCTGTTCGGCGTGGCGAGGCCGCGGCAACCGCGATGTTGATAATTGGTTGCTTTGGCATTGCCACTTAAAAGTCTCATCAGAGCGCACTCATCAAGATCGATCGGACAAGCTTCATTGGCATTCCCGCAGTAAATCCACCGTTGCGGTTCCTTCGTTTTCGTTTCAGCAATCGGCGTGCCACCTGCGAAATCGATGCGCGTTGCTTTATGAACGCGCGTGTCCCTTGTGCGCGTTGATTGGATCAACGGATTAGCGAACCCCAAGGACAATCGAACGTTTGTTCGGTGCAGATCAATTCATGTAAATGTCTAACTGAAGCCGGCAACGCTCATTCAGCCGGTGGGTCTTAACATGGAAGGCAATATTTGCTGCGGAGAGAATCGTACGGTGGCCGCAGCCGACGACCAAGCTGATTGGCACCGTTTTGAGCTAGGCATACACGATGTTCGTTATGTGACATCACGCCGTCAGTTCGTTGTCTTGGTGTTTTTGTGACTGCCTGCATTGGTACGGCGTATGCAGGTAACCCAAGCTCATCGACCGACTGAGATCGCGACTGCTCAAGGTGCGTTACAATGACACCTGCACGCAAATCCAATCGGAACCTCGGTGATCAAGAGCTGAGCGAGCTCCAGGAGTGCGAAATGTTTCTTAAAGCGGACGGAACTGAAGTCTGGCTGCAGAGCACGCCGAGGTTGCCCTATCTATCGTTGGCGGGGGTGATTGAGACCTCTGAGGATTATCTGGTGATTCGATCGAGGCTGCTTCAAGCTTATAGGCTGCTTCATGGCTTATCGTCTGACGATACATTCCTTATTTGGGATGAGGATGGCACCGCCCTGCTTTTCTGCGCTGGACCTGACAAGAATTGCGCGTTGTTACTGCTGGGAGAATTTTGCCGGAGTGGGAAAAGAGGAAAGCGGAGCGCCGTTCTTGAGGACTTGATCGATCTTATCGATAGGAGCGTAAACGGAATTGCACAGCACAGTGGCGCAAGCATTCAACTTCAGGTCATAAAGCCCGAACTTGCAATGGGAGGCGGCTGAACGAGGCAGCGGAGCTAGAGATATTGACCATGGAGGAGCTCTCAAAGCCATCGAACGGGCTGCGAGTATTCGTGGTCGTGGTCTCGTTCTTACCGAACCTAGCTCTAGCGAATCCGCGGACTGATGCGACGGGCCCGAGCTAGTGGAGCGCCCGAGCGATAAAGTGTCAAGCTTGTTGCGCGTCGATGGCGATAGTCGCTTTGCCAAAGCCGACGCATGGGCGCCTCAAAGGCGATCCTGACGCCCATTGGTCGATGCGGTCAGCAGCCATGCTCACTGGATCAGACTTCCTCGAGCGCGCGACAATTCTCGGCCTTTCAATCAGGCTTTCATAATGACTAAAGCGAAGAAGTGTCGTCTTCGGAGCCTTCGCCGGATGCTTGCCCGGAACGCCAACCGCTCCCCCTTCTTCTGGGAAATCGCATAGAGACTGCGCCCATCGGCGCTCATGAGCTACTGTTAAGATTGTCCTTCGTGAGAAGCCGTTAGAGGGGCTCCGGCGCGATTTCCGACATCACCGTCCCGCCGCTGTCGGTTCTGCGACGGTGGCGTGTTCTGCAAGCAAAGCTTTTGGTCAGCTAACCCATTGGCCGGAAAAAGAGAAGGCCCATCATGGGTCCGCGGACCGAGTCGGCACGAAGGTTGAAAACCCGATCGGTTGTAGGAGCCGTAATTCTGGTAGGAGGTAAGTCTACATGCAATATGCAATGATCTATGTGGCTGCTCCGTGTGCCTGGCACGCTCCAATGCGAAGCCAGGTCGTTGGTGCCCTCCTGGAGCTTCAGAGCGATAAGGCAGTCGGTGCGATTGTTCTGACAGGGGCGGGAGACCGGGCATTCTGTACAGGTCAAGATTTCAACGATGCGAGGACGTTCGACGGTGACAGCCAAATGGATCGCAGAGTGGGAGCCTTTGTACGATGTCATTCGGTCGCTTCCTAAGACACTGATCGCGGCTTTGAATGGTGTTGCTGCCGGTTCGGCCTTCCAAGTTGCGCTTCTCTGCGACTTCCGCATTGGTCATGCTGGAGTGCGGATGGGGCAGCCCGAAATCAATTCCGGCATTGCGAGTGTCACTGGGCCCTGGATTATGCGGGAAATCCTAGGACTCGCTCGCACCACAGATTTGACGCTCAGCGGCCGATTGATGGATGCAGCGGAGTGTCACTCAATTGGAATCATCAACAAGATTGTTCCAGCGGAAAGCGTCCTCGACGCTTCTCTTTCGCTAGCGCGGGAATTGGCTGCGAAGCCTCCTGTTGCCATGCGCCTAGACAAGCAGTGGCTTCGCGAGATGACGGAGGTCAGATTCCGCGAGTGTCTCGATGCGGCAGTGCGGATCCATCGAGAGGCTTACGCCTCAGGCGAAACAGCTCGGATGATGGAAAAATTCCTGGCCGAACGTGCAGCCAAGAAGGCGTAACCTTCCCATGGTCGAGTCGCTTAAAGGCTTTATCACAGACTTCAACAAGAAGGCGGACCAGAAGCCGGACCAGCTCTTTGCCCAGTTCAACGGTGAAGCGATCACGTTTGCCACGTTCGGTGGTGGGGGCAGCAGCTCTCGCACACGCTGCTTGTATCGGAACATGGAAAAGGTCGTGGTGAAATGAAAGTTGTCGTTCTAGGCGCCGGTGTCGTGGGTAGCACAACAGCCTATATGCTTGCAAAGGAGGGGCACGAGGTCACGGTCGTTGATCGTCGCGACAGACCAGGATTGGAAACGAGTTTCGCGAACGGCGGTTTGATGACACCGAGCGACGCCAGCCCGTGGAATTCACCAGGAACGGTGAGGCAGCTAGGTAAGATGCTGTTCGATCGCAACTCGACTTTGAAGATTAACCCAAGCGCTATACCGTCCATCGTGGGCTGGGGGCTCAGATTTCTTGCCAACTCGACTAAAGCGCGACACAAGGCCAACATGATTTCCAACATTAGAATCGCGAGGTTGAGTTTGGACGTCTTGCGCAGCATCCGCGAGACCGCAACCCTCAACTATGATCAAACGACGTGTGGCACAATGCGGGTTTTTCCCCGGGGTGGACGTATG
Organism: Bradyrhizobium sp. UFLA05-125; assembly: GCF_059803515.1. Taxonomy (NCBI): domain Bacteria; kingdom Pseudomonadati; phylum Pseudomonadota; class Alphaproteobacteria; order Hyphomicrobiales; family Nitrobacteraceae; genus Bradyrhizobium; species Bradyrhizobium sp. UFLA05-125. Next base: position 127,808 of record NZ_JBANBJ010000007.1, read on the forward strand.
TCTGCGTTCCTGGATGTGTGCCGCGAGATGGAGGAATGGGGGGTCCAATTTGAGGTGCTCAATCAAGATCAGATCCTTCAGAAGGAACCCTGCCTCCGAGCTGTTATTGATCGCTACGTTGGCGCTGTCATCTTTCCGGATGACGAAAGTGGCGACGCTCACAAATTTACGAATGAAATGGCGAGGTTGGCCATTGAGTTCGGCGCTCAGTTCTTGATGAAAACCGATGTTCTAAAGATAGTTAAAGGACGGTGTTCACGGATCTCACACGTGTCGACCTCACAAGGCGATGTTTATGCGGATGCGTATGTTCTTTCCCTGGGCAGTTACAGCCCAATCTTGGCTCGCTCTTTAAGTATTTCATTGCCGATCATTCCAGTTAAGGGGTATTCCGTCACCGTTGCGCTAAACGGGTGGAAGGGAGGACCCACACGCCCGATTATGGATGATGGATATCATGCAATGATGGTTCCTATGGGTGATCAATTACGAATGGGCGGTCGAGCCGAATTTACTAGATACGACACGCGTGTTGATGCGAAGGAAGGTCGGCGTGTTCTGAACGACATCCTGAAAATTTTGCCCGCCCTGAGCTCTCACATCGACGCCAGTGCTGCACTGAATTGGTCTGGCTTACGGCCGATGACGCCTGGTGGGCCCCCTTTGGTTGGACCCACGTCTTATACGAACCTCTTCCTGAACACCGGTCACGGCCCACTCGGATGGACCATGGCATGCGGGTCCGCAAAGCTGATTGCCGATATCATTGCGAGGCGAGTTTTAACCAGCTGCGTCGATCCGACGGATTACGCGCTGTGACATGGCGCGAGTTCGCTCCCTCGTGCCGGGTGATTAGCTGAGCCGTTCGCGATGCAAGTTCGAGCAGGAGACTATCTGAGTAGTGACCGGTCGAGAGGATGCGAGTCTGATTCCTTACACAGCGATGCGCAAGGAATTTAGTCTCTGGAAAATCGATGAGGCCCAGCTCTGCTGTGCAGGATTATGTGCCGCAAGTTCCGTTTCGCGGTTAATCGTGTTGCTGGTCGGGAAAAGCCTTGATCTATCGGATCCTGGGCAGCTCCCCGGATGCCCAACGCAATTTCACCGACCCGGAGAGCCGCATCCTGAGGACCAAGGACGGTTACACCCAGGGCTGCAACGCCCAGGCCGCCGTCGATGGTGCCCATCAGATCATCGTGGTGCAGACACTGGCCAGTTTCTCACTCTGGCAGGTCGAGAAAATCGTGCGTACTCAAAGCCCCGACGCGGGCGTTGCCGCGCGCCAGCAAGCCTCCGCGGCGATCGTCGCGATCTCTTCGACCCCTGGCAGCAGACCTTGCGGCGGATCTCCGGCAAACCAAAACTCGCCGAGGCGATCCGCTACGCCGTCTCGCGCCGTACCTTCTTCGAGCGCTTCCTGACCGATGGTGGCATCGAGCTCGACTCCAACATTGTCTAACGCGCCGTCAGGCCGCAAATAATCACGAGAAAAAATGCCTCTTCGCTGGCAGCGATGGCGGCGGACCACCGCGACACTGCGGCCGACAGCGAAGATGAACCACGTCGATCTGTTCGCGCGGCTCGCCCTAACACTTTAGCGTATCGCCAACGGCCGAGCAGCGAGATCGACGCGCTTATGCCATGGCGCTCCGATGACGGCCTCAGCTTGCCACCTAGGTTCGGACAGATCAAACAGGCTTAGGCAGAGTCCCCGCTGCGCGGCATCGACAAAGGCGAATGGCTCTGATCTGCACCGCTCACAACCTCGTCAAGTAGGCGACGCCGCATGAGCCGCTATCATTAGGATAGTGCCGCTTCCCGGAGCTAACTGAACAGCCTCCTGGTAGCGGTCGCGCCCCTGTCTTTCAATCTGGCAAGTAGCTTGGCGTTGCCACGTACCTACAGCGCGCGAGCTTTCGGCGTCTCGCGCGATGATTAGATAGCCCAGCCGGCGCACAAATCCGTTCGCCGCTCGAGTTCATTGTCGGTCAGGCCCCGCGACGAACGCGCAGTGCGCGCCCTGAATCGCGAGTCCATTGCCCTCGACGGAGCAATGCGGCATCTCGGTCACGTTTTAGCCGTGACGAGAATCTTCGAGTGTCAGCGCCCGCTCGCGCTCGTCAACGGCCTTCTGTCGACCACGTTGAGGAATCGCGCAGCTGCCATGACATGTGCCTCAGATAGGTTCAAATCCGAGTGCAGAACGAAAGCGGTTTTTGACGTAGGACCCGTCGCGAGGCGGCGGAACCCGTGGGGAAGCGTTAGCCGCGATCTTGATCGCAGCAAACTTCACACCAAACCGGCTATTGAGGCGATCGCGCAAATCGTCGACGCCGGCGAGATTCGTGATTCTGCCGCTCCACGAGAACCCACAGATTTTCGCGACTTGCTCGAGCGCAAGCCCCCGTCCGGTGTGGCTTTCCTGCCATCCGGTTTGACCGAAATGGCCGTTGTCGAGAACGGCCACGGTCAGGTTGGCGGGGTTACAGATCGCGATGGTCGCAAGCGCCCCAAAACCCATCAGCATATCGCCGTCGCCGGTGAGGACAAGTACCGAGTGATCGGGGCGGGCCGTCGCGAGTCCCAGGCCGATCATCGCAGCGCTGCCCATGGCACCCCACAGGTAAAAATTGTTATCATGATCGCCGGCCGCCATGACGTCGAACGATGCCCATCCGATACCACCTACGACCAACATCTTCTTCCGACCTCCAAGCAGGCGGGCTACTACCTCGCGGCGGTCGAGCGTACCGTACTGAGCTACTTCACCCATTGCTGTCCTCCGATCAATCGCTGGCCGAGCAGTACGGCACAGGCATGATCCCCGTTGAATGCCATGGCGGCGGCGCCATACAGAAGGGGTACGACGTCCTTGGGATAGTCCACCTGCCAAGTCATGACATCCATCAAGTTTAACGTCTTCTCGGTCGCCTGTCCCATGGGGCGCTGCCATGGATTCAACTCCGCCCAATCTCCGCGCATGCCTACGACCATCAGAAGCGGAAAGCGCACACAGGACTGGAGTGCCAGCATGTTGATGCAATTGCCTACACCACTCGACTGCATGAGAAGCGCGCCGCGTTCGCCTCCCAGCCACGCTCCGGCCAGGTAGCCGATGCCTTCCTCCTCTGTCGTCAGCACGACCGCGTTGATCTCTTTGTCTGCCTCGGCCAAGCGGATCGCCGTGGAATGGCTGTTATCCGGAACGTAGACGACGTGCTTCACGTCATGCTGCTTCAGTACGCGGAACACATCTTCTTGCCAGCCTTCCTGGCCAGCTACTGCTGCACCCATTGTATTGCTCCTTTAGGGTCAGGGGCCGCTCGTCGCACCGAGAGGCACGCCCATCGCACTTCCGATGTTTGGGTTGCCCGCGGATCACGCTTAGGCCGACGATCTCAAGACGATCTCCGACGGCGATCGGACCTCCGTCCAATGTCTGCACTCCCGAGTCGCCAATTCAAATCCGTGTGTCGGCTGCTGGTGAGTCGCAGAAGATTTCTGAGCGTGAAGACGAATTGCCAGCCTCCGGTTCAACGGGGAGATGACCTTGAAGCAGCAGGCCTGCAGCGATAGCTTGGTCCGCCAATCGCGCGACAGCTCAATATTCCGGATCTCAGCCTCGATGCGCGCCGCTCGTATGACAATATCAGTACGCGGAATGACATTATCGATCGCAGCCGTTTCATCCATGGTGGTATTCTCCAAGGTTGCGTTGTTTTCGCCAGACCAAGCTATTCAGCTGTGACACGAAGGGCATTCATGCATTTAGCTGACCGGTCCAACATACAATTTGGCTATTGCGTGTCGCCGGCCTCATAAAGTCTTACTGAGCGTCGCACCGATTATCGATCTCCAAATCTGCGCTCAGAATAGAGACGCGATTGCGCTGCGGGAGGGCGGTTGCCTGTAATGCGGTTCGGGAACCGGAAAACGGAGCCAAAATTCTCGAGAATTGAACTCTTCTCATGTTGTACGACGAATGTCTCCGTCCGCCCCGAGCCGCCGCGCGAATCAATGATAGCGACCGATTCACTCGCAACCAACGCGCGCCAGCTCGGCTCTTGCAAGCTCTCCGGCGTGTGGCCTTATCGGGCATCAAGGTCAGCGCCTCTCGTTGGCTCGTCGTCGAACATGGCTTGCTTCATATCGTCGCTGGCGGCTAGTGTTACATGTCTCCATTGACTACGCACCTACCCTACCTGGTGGGCTGACCTCACAGGATCGCGGTCGGCGCGGTATCATGGCTGGAAAATAGTCTTGCCAGTGCGGCCTCGATAGCCGGCGCGCTTGAGCTTGGTGCTCATCCTGGCGATCAACGATCCGGCTCTTGAAGCCTTTACGTGGTGCCGTGCTTCTGCCTCCCGGTGGCGATGTGGCCCTCAATGCCGCCGCCGTTTGATGACGCGAAGATTGGCGGCGGAGACGGAGTCGGCCAACACTTCGTCAGTTGGCCTCCAAATTGGCTCTAATCTCCTCGAGCAACGGCGCCAGTTGCGCCTGATCGCTGGAGGAACTGGTCAGCGTCTTCGCCACGATCATCTGATGGGTACCATCGACGACGGCCTGGGCGTTGTAGCCCTGGATGTAACCGTCCTTGGTCCTCAGGATGCGGCTCTCCGGGTCGGTGAAATTGCGTAGCGCTGCAACAAATAGGTCGCCTACCAACTCGAGAGTGCCTTTAGGTGGCGATGTCGCTGGCCAACACTGCTCGTGACCTAACGACGAGAGAGAGCAGATGGCGCGAGCCGGACCGGCAACGCGGAGGGGTGACGCCATGTTTAGTCGCAACGGGTTACAAGCAAGTTCTGTGAAGGGTTGCATGCAGCGCTTGGTGGCTATCGTAAGGGAGCCGGTGACGACGCTGTTGGAGGAAACAGACGAGATGCTACGTACGCTTCGAACGAAAATGTGATTTTGCGAATACACCCCTGGGATCATGATCTACTTCATGCGTTGCCCGCGCGAATATTCCAGCTCGCAGAACTTGCGACGAAAGGCGATCTGTCATACGGCAATTCCTTAGCGATTGAGGTACCAATTGCTATCTTCATCGACCGGAAGAGAAGGGAGGCCAGTCGTGACGACTAATCTTTCAAGCATCGAGGCTGTTATTCAGCTTCTTTTCGATGGATTGTACGAGGGCAACACCGATAAGTTGGCTGCTGCTTGTCATCCGATGTTCGACTTACGCTGGCAAGAAAATGGCCAGCTGAAAGTGCGTTCATTGGCCGAATGGCTGGACGTCGTAAGGGCGCGTCAATCCTCAAAAGCCCTGGGGTATCCGCGCGAAGACCTTATCCTCACTATCGACCAACATGATAAAGCGACGGCCTCTGTGAAGGTGCGCTGTCAAATGTCGATTCCTCCACACTACTTCACCGACTATCTGGTGCTAATGAAGCTGGCCGATGGATGGAAAATCATATCAAAAACATCCGCGCTTTGGTGAGGTTCGGAACCCTGCCTATGAACTCGGGCAGATTTCGCGGAGCGATAGGCTGCCTAGGTATTTGCCCAATCCTGACACATGAGCGGAATGCTTTGTCTATGGTGGTTCGAATCTGCGTGAGCAGTTTACGGAAACTGTCGCCGAGCCGCGCATCCCGAAACTTGCATCGACTAATCTCTCGATCAATCCAACATTCACCTTCCAATGATCGTAAATGGACATTGCCGATCGATCCCTTATTGTCAGCCCGTCGAGCCCCCTCGCGAATCAGGTGCTTAGCAAGGAATCACAAGTGATTCTTTCGACTCGAGATTTCGCCGACCAGCGGAACAGTCGGAGTGGCCAAAGTATTGGGTAATTGAATGCCGATAACGGCCGCCTTACCGAAATGAGGTGTGTAGTTGAGAACTGTCCCTATGGGCAGTGATGGGCGCTGTGCCTAGGTCAACGGCTTGAGGTGGTGGAGACGGGGGCGGCTGGTCCGAGGATGAGAAGCTCAAGATCGTCCTGGAGAGCTTACAAGGGCCGCGCCAGGCTGCGGCAACAGCGCTGCGATATGGCGGTTCGCGCTCATTGCTGCTGCGAAGGCCACGATCGTTTCGGCCTGATCCGAAGGATGCCGCCCATCCTGGCTTTGTAGTGGCGATGATGTAGCGGAATCAGGGCCGATGCTTTGCGCAGTCGCGCTGGCCAGCAGCGACGGGTCGATCGAGATCGAGTTTGCTGCCGGGGCTGGGATGCGATCACGGGTACGGTCGACGCGGCGATAAGGCCGCCGTGGCGGCGCTGGCAGATAGATGCCTACGGTGATCGCCATTGCGTCGGGCGTGCTGGTGTGGATTGCGACCTACTACACCGATGTCCGTCGCGGCATGAATTCGCTGTCCTTGCTGGTGCTTGGCTTGCCGCCGTGCTGGCGCGCGTGCCGGATCACCTGCCAAGCGTATCCAAGAACTCATGCCCGGGAATTAGCGACCTCAGAACGTCGCTAACGTCGCGTAAGCGCGGTCAGCCATCTGTTCAAGATGACGCAACTAGGGCCGTCACCGGACAAGTATCGCTGATTCGGTCAGCGAGTTGGTGAAGACCTTCAGAGCCTGCGATGATGGAATTACATTGTCGATCAGTTGTGTTGAGCCTACATCAGCTGCGGTCCGAAAACCACCGGACGTTCCGGAGGATTTTTCGGCAGACTCGGGCCCACTAGCATCACATTGTGCTCGCCAGCGCGAAACGTATCGAATAGGTCATGGTCGATGGCAAGGGCCTGTGACGTTCTTCGCCGCGAACATATCGATTGTGGCGACTAATCGCTAATCCGTCAGCTTCGCGCACGGTTGGTACCGTAACGATCTCGATCGGAGGATTGCGATCAACAGCTATGCGCCGCACCACTGAGTACTGCTGCAAATCTTTTTGTCTGAAAAAGGTGAGATTTGGCTGCGCTGCGTTGACAGTTTGCAGGCCACCGTCGCACTTCTCAAAAATGCCCCGGCCTGAGGGCGCCAGACTGACAGTCTCGATCAGTAAGCGCGAATATGCCCGCACGCAACGCATGACGCAGATCATTTTCAGGGCATATTCGCAAAGTCACGTACGCAGCATCTCGCGAAATGCGCTCGGACCTCCTCGAATGCGTCCTGCCGTTCCAGAACGACCAGCGCTGATGCGGCGTCCGAGAGAGGTGGTGTGCTGATAGGTCTGGGCGGCGATGCGCTGGACCCGAGGAAAGTCGCCAGCCTGAGCCGAGTCGGCGCAGCGGGTCGGTTTAGCCGGTCTTGCGCTGTCGAGATCCGGACCGCGGAAGCGCGGTGTGCTGGACGTCCCGTCCCTGTTCTTTACCAGCTCCCATGCTAGTGACGATTGCTCAGTCAGGTTGGGCTGCAAGCTGACCAGTGGCGTGATGTCATTACCGGCATTCAACCAACCGCTGTATTTCTGGAAGACCGACGTCAGTCGCGTACGTTGGCTTGCTGACGCGAAAAAGGGCCGCCGGTGGAAAAACCGGCGGCCAAGTTAAGGGAGGAAACGCCCATGTGGGCAGCGGCAGCGGGGCTACCGCAAGGTACCGCCGATCACTCGGCGATCTTGGCTAAGTCAGATTCGAACACCAGGACCGAGGATTCGAATGCTGCCTTGTAAATCGATCACATGCCTCGAACAACATTTCTTCAGTGAAGTAGTCCAATCGAACTCGTATTAGAAGAAGAACTTGCGTACGTAGCGTACCGAACGAATGCAAAAGACTTGCGCTTGCTCTCGCGCTTTCTCGCGATCGTGTTTTCTTTCGGTGCGAAGCTGCATCGTTGCTCATCGGTAGACGGCGCCAATCACTGGGGAATAATGTGATTACCTACCTCGCGCCATCAACGACGTGATCTTGCGCAGGTCGGCCTTCATTTGACGATAGCGGCACATCTGAAAACCTTCGTCGAGCCAAGCATCGTAGGTCGTCGCGACAAGGTGCTGCTGTGCCGAGGATGCGTTAGACGCGCCGCCCCATGTCATTGTTCTGGATACCCTTGGTCGGATTGATCAGTCTCTGCGGATTCGATTTTCAATCCGCGCCTGCTTCAACGGTCCGCTGATGGAAGGCTTCACGCGCGGCCCGAAGTTCCGAATTTGGTCCATTTGGCCATGGGGAGACTTGTTCGCAGCAATGCAGCCCTTAGCTCTCTCTCAACGAGCTGCTCCCATGTCGTGCATCCGACAAGTACCGATGCTCCCGCGCCAACGAACGCGTGCCACTTACGTCCTTCCGCGCAGACCGAGTAATCGAGCTTCTGGATCGCCTGCATAACCTTTAGGGGCGGTGCCGTGAAAGTGTGGGTCTGTCCGTCGACCAGTGCGATAGGTAGTTGCTTACAATGGTTGCGACGGAAGTGCCGAGGCCGGCGAGTTGGGCAGACAAAAAAGATCAGGCGCCAAGCGGCCTCGTGAAGGTCGACGGTTGCCTTGATAGCGTCTATCAGAGTTTTCGCCTGTGCTTATCGTTATTGTAAGCGATGCCGATCGGCACGGGAATGCCGATTTTAGAGATCCTCTTCGAACTTGAACTCGAGGTGTTGTCTAGCCGGGGGCGGGCATCATCGGTGTTTCCCGTATAAACAAGGCGTGAATGCACTGATGCCACCAGCCGCTCTCGTTGGCATCCGTATTGGATAGCTTCTCCAGGACGGTGTCGTGGCTCAGCAGAATAAGCTGCGGACCATTGAGGACGCCGGGCCGGGCAAATTGTCCTTTGATCACGTTCATCAGATGAAACTGATGGCCCCGGAGTCAGAGCACGACGTTACGTCATCGAGCGTGAGAAACTTGGCGCACCCGCTAGGCGGCCGCCAAATTGACGCTGATACCGAAAGAGCTAGGATAACACTCGAAGAGGACGCCTTTCAGCTGAGGTGTGCGGAACTGAGCGCATGCATGATCGGCACGAAGATATCGCGGGACGGGTTGATCGCGGCGAGCCGACGCGCGCTCGCGGGAGACTCGGCGCTGGCGAACGCCGCCTGCTGATTCGGCCTGCTCCATGACGGCGGTGACCTTGTCGGGAAGGTTCTTCTCCAGGACGACTTTGCTGTCGGCGAGCTCCTTGACCTTCGCTGCGGCGCGATCAGCCTGCGTCTTCAGCAATTCGGTAACGGCACACGCGCCGTCGAGGCCTCCCTTCAGTCGAAGGCCTTTGCGGCGGCAAGCTTGGTGGCCTAACCCTTCTGGCTCGTCGAGCCAATTTCAACTGTTTTCGGCCTATTCTTGGGACCAGATCGGACGGACCTGTCTCGACCACCTCAAAAGCCGTGATCTTGTGGCGAACAAGAACTTAACCGGTATCAGATCGATCACTTGTTCGGGTCACTTGTACACCTAACCGTCATTTGCGATCATGGTTTCGCTGACACCGTAGAGCTGACGGAATAGATCTCTAAGAGTGTCGCGAGCATCGGCCGATTCCACCAGGCGCCGGGCGTCTTCTTGGCTCGACACGGCTTTAACAGCCTTTGACCCAGCTGATCTGATAGTGCAGGATTTCGCGAGTTCCGCCCTTGCCTCAACTCCCTCAGCGGCCTTCGACGCAACTCGAAGGGGTGATCCCCTCGAACGTCCCCCCAGTTCGATGCCACTGCGTCTTCGTAAGCATAGTTATTTCGGTTTCAGCGCCTGCCGGAAGGACAATACCGGAGATCCCCAAGGACGTGCCGGGTCTGGGTGGCGATCCGGGTCGGCCGGTCGTCGCAGCACAGTGCTCTTCGACCTCCAGTCCGCTCGGGGTCGATGCCGAACAGCAGCGCGTCAATCAGGAGAGCGCGGCGGGACGCACCAGCAATGTGTTTTCGAGTACCAATGTCCGTCCTTCGGCCGCCGTGATCGGCCCATGAGACTCCTTCAAATCCAGCGCCATCATCGTACGAAGCATTCGCCCTAAAATGGCCAAGACCGCAAGCTCGTGTTCGTCAGCCCAACCGCCGATCGCCGGACGATCAGCCCGGGTCCCTTCGCAAGGCCAACTTCGGCTTTGTGGTCTAGGCGGGGGCAGTTATTCCGGCGGCCCTCATACCGGGGATTGTTCCGATTTTGCCTGACCAATTCCAATCCGGTATCAATGCTTCCGAATTTGGTATTGGCCTTTCGGCCGATGAGTGCGCGAATTCTCGAAGAATTCCTGGCGAGCGCGGAACTCCAATGCTGACGCTTCACGAGTTGATCACCAAACAATGCCGGGAACGACCGGACAACGACTTTCTGCACTTTGAAAACGCCGTTGTCAGCTTCTCGGACTTGAAACAGCGGGTCTCGTCCGTGTCGTCGAAGCTTCGCGAGATGGGCGCCAAATCGGGCGACAGGATCGCGCTGATGATGAGGAATCACCCCGCTCACGTCGTTGTTGCTCAGGCCTGGATCGGTGCGATCAGTGTCGAGCTAAGCACGCATCTGGAGGGCATGGGCATTGCGCTCCAGCTGAACAACGCCGAGCCACAATTCTTCATCATCGATGCCGATTTTGTGCCAGAGGCAAGAGCAGCCCTGGATGATATCCGATTTGTCGGTATGCAGATATTGGTGCGCAATGCCGTCGATCTCGATCTCGAACGACCGTTCGGCATGCTCTCTCTCGCAAAACATGCTGCGGGATGCGAGCCCTTTCCCCCAACGCTCAGTCGAGTACATACGATCGCCTATACGTCCAGAACGACCGGGCAGCCAAAGGGGATCGTCATGTCCGAACGTTGCTTTCAAACCGGTGCAAAGAATGCCGCTATCCTCGCTGATGTCCGGGTTGGAGACGTCCTATTTCTCTGGGAGCCGTTCTATCATGTTACTGGCTGGATGACCGTCGCCATCGCTTTGCAACGCGGCGTGTCAATTGCGATGGTCGAGCGGTTCAGCGAGGCGCAATGCTGGAATCAAATCCGCGCGTCAAGGGCAACGATTCTGCATCATCTCGGCGAAGCGATGAACATCCTCCTGAAACAGCCAGCTCGTCCGGACAACCGCGACAATCCAATCCGCATCGCCTGGGGCACAGCAGCACCCAAACATAGCTGGCGCGCCTTTGAAGAAGGGTTCGTCGTGAAGATTCACGAAGGGTATGGAATTTCGGAGGCGCAGAATTTGACGCACCTCAATCTCGAAGGCCGAGTGACAGCTTGCTAAGGCGGGGTGTAAACGTTTTTGCTTGGGAGATAGAGCAGGTGATCAACTCGCATCACAGTGTGGACGAATCCGCTGTCGTCGGTGTCCCTTCCGAAATGGTTGAACCGGACATACACGTTTGTCAAACCTGCATCAGGTGCGAAGGTCGAGCCGCTCGATCTCATCAAATGGTGCGAAGCATGGCTCGCCTGCTATCAAGTCCCACGATACCTAGATTTCGTCGACGAGTTTCCTCGCGGAAGACGCAACGAATTCGTAAGGCCGAATTGCCGACTAGTCTCGCGAGAAGCTGGGATGTCAAGAGTTCGGGTCACGGGGGCAACGCTCGTGCACAACGGGGAATCGGTTGAAGTCCGCACATGCACCACGAATCCAGCTCAAAGAACATCGGTTGCCCCTCAGAATGGTCCCAGATATGAACTCGGTTGTCGAAGCATCGAACGCGAGCCCCCCGCTTCCTCGCAATGAATCCGTTCGCGACTATGCCCCAAACAGTCCCGAACGATTGGCGATACAGGCTGCGCTGAAGCAAATAAGCAAGCAGAGTATCGAGTTGCCCCTTATCATCAACGGTGGCGAACTGCGGACTGGACGTCGTGAGACGGCAGTGATGCCTCATAGGCACGATCACGTTCTTGCAGAAGCTCATCTCGCCTCCGAAGCCGAAGTGAAATCCGCCATCAATGCGGCCAACAGCGCATGGAATGGATGGTCCACATGGCCCTGGACGGAAAGGGCCGCGGTTTTCCTGAAAGCTGCCGAGCTGGTATCGGGCCCCTGGCGCGATCGTCTCAATGCGGCGACGATGCTCGGTCAGTCCAAGACGGTCCACCAGGCGGAAATCGACTCTGCGGTAGAGTTGATCGACTTTTGGCGGTTCAACGTCGAATTCATGAGGCGCTTGTACGAAGATCAGCCGATCTCGACTCCCGGTGTCTGGAATCGCAGCGACTACCGGCCGCTGGAGGGCTTCGTTCTTGCGATTACACCATTCAACTTCACCGCGATCGCGGGGAACTTGCCTACCGCGCCTGCTTTGATGGGCAACACGGTCGTCTGGAAGCCAGCAGCAACCGCCAAATATTCTGCGCACCTGATCATGCAGATCTTGCAGGAAGCCGGCCTCCCGGATGGCGTCATCAATCTTGTCTACGGAGATGGTGCTCAGATCGCCGATATTGCGTTGGCCGACGAGCGCCTTGCTGGCGTTCACTTCACTGGATCGACGCAGGTCTTCAACAACATCTTCCGCAAAATCGGATTGAATATCGATCGATATCGAAACTATCCACGGCTCGTCGGAGAGACCGGCGGGAAGAATTTCATCCTAGCTCACCAGAGTGCAGATCTCAACGCTCTGGCGACTGCGATCATCAGAGGCGGCTTCGAATATCAAGGGCAGAAGTGCTCTGCGGCATCCCGGATCTTCGTACCGACATCGCTATGGTCAGCCCTGAAGACGATCTTGTGCGACGAGATCGGGACGGTCAGAGTCGGTGACGTCGCCGACTTCGGCAACTTCATGGGCGCGGTGATTGACGAAAAAGCCTGGCGCAAGCACATGCGTGTTTTCGAGGAAGCAAGATCGTCGAACGCGAAGATTCTCCGAGGAGGAGAAGGCGACGACAGAACCGGCTACTTCGTTGCTCCGACCCTGATCGAAACTGACGATCTGGGATCGCCACTCCTTCGCGAGGAGTTCTTTGGTCCCATCGTTACGGCATATGTCTACCGCGACAGCGAGTTCGAGTCTATTCTCGAGAAGATAGATCGGTCGGGCACCTATGGGCTCACTGGCGCGATATTCTCGAGGGATCGTCGCATCATCAATCGCGCCTTGGGCGGGCTGCGGTCCGCCGCCGGCAACTTTTATATCAATGACAAACCGACCGGCGCGATTGTGGGCCAGCAGCCGTTCGGCGGGGCAAGATCATCGGGCACCAACGACAAAGCCGGATCAATGTGGAATTTGATTCGATGGACCTCACCAAGAAGCATCAAGGAAGCGTTCGTCCCTCCACAGGATTATCGTTATCCTTATTTATCCAGCTGAGTCGAGCACCCGCCATCCGAATCGAACATTGCGCCTGGTGAATGGGCGGTTTCGGATCAAGTTGAGGGCTTGCTTGCTCTTTTGATTTTCTTCGTCGGAAGCATATCTCCCGCGATGGACAGCACTGGCCGGCCACTAAAGCGGGATGGGGTCAGGTTGAATCGATTAGGGATTGAACGAAGCCGCTGTCGCGGCATGTAGGGAGGCATAGCAAGGATTGCCTCCTGTCTGAGAGGAGTTTTCGAAGCCCAACCCTTCAGACAGGAGGTTTTCCGATGGCTGAGATCAGCCCACTTCGCCGCCGCATGATCGAGGACATGACGGTCCGCAATCTGTCACCGGCGACGCAGCAATCCTACCTCAACGCCGTAGCGAAGTTGAGCCGGTATTTCGGGCGCTCTCCCGACCGCCTTGACCTGGAGGATATCCGTGCCTTCCAGGTTCATCTGGTGGCGACGGGAATGTCCTGGCCGGCGCTGAACCAAATCGTCTGCGCGCTGCGGTTCTTCTACGGTGTGACGCTTGGTCATGACACCGTTCCGGAACGCATCGCCTATGCGCGCCAACCGCGCAAGTTGCCGATCGTGCTGAGCGCCGACGAGGTGGTGAGCTTTCTGGAGGCGATCCCGAGCCTGAAGAGCCGTACCGCGCTGACCACGGTCTATGCCGCCGGACTGCGTATCGGAAGTGGTCCTCTTGAAGAGTTGTCGACATTGACAGCCAACGGATGTTGATCCGGGTCGAGCACGGCAAGGGCGGCAAGGACCGCTACGTTATGCTCTCGCCGCAGCTTTTGAGGATTCTGCGGACGTATTGGCGGCTCACTCGGCCAAAGCGATGGTTGTTTGCCGGCCGCGACGACGAACGCCCGCTCGTCCCGAACGTGCTGCACGCCGCCTGCCGTTCAGCCTGTGCGGCAGCCGGCTTGAGCAAATCGGTGACAGTGCACACGTTGCGGCACACATTCGCGACCCATCTGCTGGAGAACGGGGCCGACGTGCGCATCATCCAGGTGTTGCTCGGCCATGCCAGTCTGGCCAGCACGGCGCGCTATACTCAGGTCGCCACAAAGACCATCAGCAACACGCCAAGTCCGCTTGACTGGCTCCGCCTGGAGGTCGTGCCGCCCGGCTGAGCGGACCTGATGGCTCCGGTTCTGGAAGTGGCGGATATCTTCCGCCGCCACGGCGAAGCGTTTCGGCAAGCCCGTGCCGAGCATCTGGGCCGCGTCGAGCGGCGCGTCATGGGCTCGATCACGGCATGCCGGACGGCTGTGCTCGGCGGCCACGTCGAGCAGTGCGATGACTGCGGCGCCAAACGCATCGCCTATAACTCCTGCCTTATGGGCAAAGCCGGTAATGGGGAGCTGCCAATCGCGATCACCGTATTTTCCTGTGTATTGCCGCTCTCGAGCTCTCCATTACAAGTCGCCCGTGCGGCCCCGTTGGGTCGGCCACTGATGGCTCGGAGACGGACATGTTGGAGACGTACTTCTCGGCAGCGAAAGATGCTGGGGCATCTGCGCAGTGGGCCGAGCGGGCCTTACCTTGACGGGTTTGCAGCGGCGCTGGAGCGGCAGGGCTATGGCCCCGAGACAGCGGTACGCTATTTGCGAGCGGCGGCTCACATCGGCCATGCTATGGCTGAGCAAGGCGCGGGCCTGACGGACGTTAATCTCGCCGCGTTCGGCGAGCACCTGCGCACTTGCCGGTGTCCACGCGCCAAAGGCGGCCGGCGCAACCACCACACCATCTACGGTGCCAGGCTCTTTCGTCGGCACCTCGTCGAGCTCAGCCTTTGCCGGTCCGCGGCCGTGGGGGCACCCGCCGAGCCGCAGCTGGTCGCCGACTTCAAGACGTGGCTGCGCAAGCATCGCGGCGCATCCGATGCCACCGTCAGGCTCTACGCCCGCGACGCCGCGGGCCTGATGATGGAGCTTCGATCTGCCCCGGACGGCTGGAGGCCGAACGATGTCCGCAGTTACTTCCTGGAGCGGGCGAGCAATAGCGGGAGTGGCACGATCGAGAAGATGACGACGAGCCTGCGGGCCTTCCTGCGGTATCTCGCAGTCGCAGGCCGTTGTCAGGCAGGTCTCGACGGCGCCGTTCCAGCCTACGCTCATTGGCAGCTTGCCGACATGCCCCGGTATCTGTCGATCGAGCAGGTCGACCGGCTGATCGCTGCCTGTGACGGCGACGTCGGTGGGCGCCGGCGTGATCGTGCGATCGTACTTTTGTTGGTGCGTCTCGGCCTGCGCGCCGGTGACGTGGCGCAACTGCGTCTCGCGGATATCGAGTGGTAAACGGGATCGCTACGGGTCTGCGGCAAGTCGCGCTACGAGGTCCGGCTGCCGCTACCGCAAGACGTCGGGGATGCGATCGCCGCCTACCTCGAATGCCGGCCGTCTACCCGCCGGAACGATCTCTTGTTCCTGCGCACACGATCGCACCGTGCCGGCCATTCCGACGAGGCGACGGCATCTCGTCGGTGGTCAAGCGTATCATGAAGCGGGCCGACATCGTGGCGCCGGTCAAAGGGGCCCACGCTCTGCGGCACACCGTGGCAACCGAGATGCTGCGCCATGGCGTGCCGCTCGACAAGATCGGCCTCGGCCTTCGGCATCGCGGCATCGACACGACGGCCTATTACGCAAAGGCCGACGTCGCGCTGCTGAAGCAGGTCGCTCAGCCGTGGCCGGAGGCGCTCTGATGCTCGACGCCATCGAGACCTATCTCGCGCTCCGCCGCACCACGGGCTTCGCGATGTCGACCGCGGAGTACCTGCTGAAGAGCTTTGCCGCCTTCGCGGCCGAGCGCGGACAAACGTACGTCGAGACAAAAACAGCGATCGACTGGGCCGCGCTCGGACCATCCGTCGCGCAACGCGATGCACGGCTCAGAGCCGTCTGTCGCTTCGTACGACATGTCCGGGTGGAGGACGTCGGGCACGAGCTGCCGCCGGCAAATCACTTCGGCGCCCGCAAGAAGCGTCGCACGCCGCACATCTACACGAAAGACGAGATCAGTCGGCTGGTCGAAGCTGCGCTGCGGCTTCGGCCAACGCGCGGCTTGCGCCCGCACACGCAAGCGACCTTGATCGCGCTGCTCTCATCCACCGGGCTCAGGATCTCCGAAGCCCTGAAGCTGACGATCGCGGATGTGGCCCGCGACGGTCTGCTGATCCGCGAGACCAAGTTCCGCAAGACGCGACTGGTGCCGCTGCACGACACGGCGGTCGCCGGCTTGCAGCGATACCTGGCACGTCGCGGGCCCGGCTCAGACGATGATCCGGTCTTCATCGACAAGCGCGGTCGGCCGCTACGCTACATTGCCGTCAAGGAGACCTTCGACAGGCTGGTCGACAAGGCTGGCATCAGATCGACGTCGGCTCGCACCTCGCCTGCACGATCTACGGCACACGTTTGCGGTGCGCGCGCTGCAAGGCAGCCCTACCGGCCGAGGCCGGTGCGGGGCGCACATGGCGGCACTCGCGACCTACATGGGTCACGTCAACATCTATGCGACCTACTGGTATCTCGAGGCCACGCCCGACCTCTTGCGCGATGTCGCCATGGCCGGCGAAGCGTTCATGTCCGAAGGGAGGTCAGCATGACGCCGATCGCTCCCCTCATCGAGACGTTCCTGCGCGACACCCTCGCTTGCCAGCGGGGCGCCAGCCGGCACACGAGGGACTCCTATGCCTCG
This sequence comes from Bradyrhizobium sp. UFLA05-125, assembly GCF_059803515.1. NCBI lineage: Bacteria > Pseudomonadati > Pseudomonadota > Alphaproteobacteria > Hyphomicrobiales > Nitrobacteraceae > Bradyrhizobium > Bradyrhizobium sp. UFLA05-125. The sequence goes on from NZ_JBANBJ010000007.1 coordinate 144,669, forward strand.
AGCTTCCAGCTGCTGTTCGTGTTCGCCGCCGACCGGCTCAAGGTCAAACCTTCGGCGCTGACGCTCGAACAGATCGATGCCGGGCTCGTCAGCGCCTTCCTTGAACATCTGGAGGACGAGCGCAAAAACGCGGCCGTGACGCGCAACGTTCGCCTGGCGGCGATCAAGTCGTTCTTCCGCTTCCTTGAGTACCGGCAGCCGGCCGCGCTCGAGCAGATCCGCCGTGTACTGGCGATCCCGTTCAAGAAAACTGACACGCGCCTGGTGCCCTACCTTCTGCGCGAAGAGCTCCAAGCCGTGCTCGACGCTCCCGATCCGGCGACACGCGATGGCATCCGCGATTGCGCAATGCTGCACGTGGCCGTCTGCGCAGGGCTGCGCGTCTCCGAACTGACGGGCCTCAAGGTGTCGATGACATCGACCTGCCTTCGATGAGCATCCGCGTGCTCGGCAAGGGACGCCGGGAGCGGTCGCTGCCGTTGTGGAAGCCGGCGGCCGCTGCACTGCGTGCCTGGCTGGCCATCCGCGGGCAGGTCGCGACACCCGAGGTGTTCGTCAACGCCCGTGGTGAGCCGCTGAGCCGATGGGGCTTTGCCTATCTGCTCAGGCAGCACGCCGCGACTGCGGCTCGCAAGCAGCCCGGTCTCGCCAAGAAACGCGTCTCGCCCCACGTGCTCAGGCACACCTGCGCGATGGTCGTTCTGCAAGCGACCGGGGACATCCGAAAGGTGTCGCTGTGGCTGGGCCACGCTACGCTGACGACCACCGAGGTGTACACGCGCGGCGATCCAACCGAGAAGCTCGATGCGATGGAGGCGATCGTGCCGCCCCACCTGCGGCGCGGCGTCTTCCAGCCCACCGACCAGCTGATCGAACTCCTCAGGCGTACCTCGTAATGGAGAGCGGGGTTGGCGGTGATTGGTGCAGAAGCACGATCAAATTGCCGCCAGCTCCCCATTACCGGCTTTGCCCATAAGGCAGGTAATGGGCGTCACCCATTACCTGCCGCAATCGGCATTGCCCGAAGTGCCAGGGCGCGGCGCGCGCGCAATGGCTCGCCGAACGGCAAGCTGAACTCCTTCCCGTACCGTATTTCCACGTCGTCTTCACCATGCCGGCCCCCGCCGGAGAGATCGCCTTCCAGAACAAGGCCGTCGTCTACGCCATCCTGTTCCGCTGCGCGGCCGAGACGCTCACCACCATCACAGCCGACCCCAAGCATCTCGGCGCTCAGCTCGGCGTGACTGCCGTCCTCCATACCTGGGGTCAGACCCTGCAACACCATCCGCATATCCACTGCGTCGTGCCGGGCGGTGGACCCTCGCTCGACGGCACACGCTGGGTCGCTTGCCGGCCCGGCTTCTTCCTGCCAGTGCGCGTTCTCTCCCGGCTGTTCCGCCGCTTGTTTCTGCAAGAGCTGCAAGCTGCCTTCGCGGCTGGCGAGCTGGGCTTCTTCGGCGCTCTCGCCCATCTCGCCGATCCAGCTGCATTCGCCGCGCGCCTTAATCAACTTCGACGGACCGACTGGTCGTCTATGCCAAGCCACCAGTCGGCGGGCCCGAACAGGTGCTGGCTTATCTCGGCCGCTATACGCATCGCGTCGCCATCGCCAACAGCAGGCTGATCTGCTTGCCGACGGCAAGGTGAGCTTTTCCTGGAACGACTATCGGCAAAATCGCAAAGCCAAGGTCATGACGCTTGATGCCGACGAGTTCATTCGCCGCTTTCTCCTGCACATTCTGCCGGACGGCTTCCACCGCATCCGGCACTACGGCTTCCTCGCCAACGGCGGCCGCAACGATAAGATCGCCCTCTGCCGTCAACTCCTTGCTGTCCGCAACGCGCCAACTGATCAAGAAGCCGCCCCCGATCCCCTCGCCACATGCGAGATCCCCGTCTGCCCACATTGCGGCGGCACCATGCGGCGCGTCGATGTCGTCCCACGAGCGAGCGCGCGCGACCAACCGTTTCGTTGTGATACGTCATGACCAACACCTGCACCATCCACCCCTTCCGTGGTCCGCTTCTCAGCGGCGACGTTCGATGTCGCCGTGGCCGCGTTCGTCACCAAATACCCCGCCAATCGTTCGGCCACGCGTTCCAGCGCAGCAAACCGCACTGGATCGCGCCCAGCCCGATCAATTGGGCCCTTCACATCCGATGAATGTGTCGCCGACGCGCGGCGACCTCAGGCGCGCCTTCCCAGAAGCCGCATCCGCGGCACTATTCCCATAGCGCCCACAACTCCGCAGCTTCGTTCAATCCGGCTTCTGTGAAGGTCGCACGCACGACCGAGCGCGCGGCTCGAGCCTGCCACGCGACCTCACACAACCCTCAAGATTCCCAAATCGGTGGGTTTCTGATTCGCCATGCTGGCGAACGCGATCGCCCCGAGATAGCCCGCCAGCGAGCCCACTGGGCAAAGTATCCAGGTCGCGTGGAGCTCGCGGAACAATTCAATCTCGCCTGCTCGAGGCAACTATCCGTGATCTGGTTTTACCGATCCCGTCTCGTCGACCGCTCCGCCATACTCTCCGATTGAGCTTCTCACACTCTCTAGCTCTGTCCGCTACTTCGCCGCAGCAGGAGCTCGATAAGTTCCGCCTCTCGCCATCAATGCCCAGGCGGTGCGTGCCATCTTGTGGCCAGGGCGACGATCACTAGTATGGACGGCTTGCGGGCCAGCATGCGCAAGCCAAGGATTTGCTGTTGAGCCTTTATGCATTGCCAGCGCACGGAGTCGTTGGCGCCAGGCAATGACCGCCGTCGCTGTGATCGACCCGATTCCGGGGATCGTCACCAACCGCTTCGCGTCGGCGTTCTCCTTGGCGCGCCGGGCGAGCTCACGGTCGCAACGCCACTCTCTCATCAAGTAGGCGCAGTTGCTTCACAAGCAGGCGTAGAATTTGTCGGGCCAGCTCAGGAGTGTCGGTGTCATCGTCCGCTCTTGATCGCCGCGAAACGCATAGTCGGCCGCTGGGTGGCTTCGCAGATCGCTTCCGCATCGGCGGCGTCATTCTTCTGTCGCTTCACGAAGGGCTTTACATAGCCTTGCGCAATGAGTCGGACCTCCTGCCCCAGCCTCGCGATCTCACGCGCCCAGTAGTGGCTGCTGGCGGAGGCTTCCATGGCGACCCTGCAAGCCGGCTGTACGGCAAGAAATTTGAGCACTTGATCTCAGCGCAGCTTCTTGCGGAAGAGCACGGTTCATGATCCATCCGCGCCATACAACTGGAATATGTTCTCGCCAGATCGAACCCGATTATGCTAGGTTCCAACATGGACGCCTCCGTTCAAGTGATGGTCAAGACACCACCTTGGCACAGCGAGAGGGCGCGTCCACCCCATCAATCTCGGTAGCCACTAGCAAGCGCGTGCGCCAGCTCATTCGTTCCGCCGGCGCCAAGCTGTTCTTCCTGCCAAAATACTAGTCCGACCTGAACCCAATCGAAGAGGTCTTTGCCAAGCTCAAACATCTGCTCCGAAAGACCGCCGCCCGAACCGTCGATGCCGTCTGCAACGCCGTCGTTGAAGTCCTGACAGCATTCATCCGTGAGGAATGCGCGAACTACCTCGAAAATTCAGGCTATCGAAGCTAATGACATCACGCTTCGTGGGCCGGCCGGTTTTGTTCGCGAGCCGAGCGCGAACGAAAGCTTAGTATGAGATTCCGCTACCTCGCCTGAGGGGAGCGACGGTTCAATCGCAAGGCCTCGTCCTGAGATGATCTGATGCGCGGGCCGCGAGAAAAGAGGCGTGACCCTGTCCTCAGAGGGGCCGCAGTCAGGTACTCCGCGCACGCGCAATCTGACGTGTAAAATTTCCGGGGCAGATGGACATCTCTGCCGCGACCAACGGTGGACGGGGCTCGCACTGCAACACAAGACTGACGAGTGCTTGCTCGCATCATAAGAGCAAAGCGAATCCCAAGAGAACTTGGCTTCCGAACGCACCAGCATTTTGGCGAGTTTGGGGGAGGCGAGCCCGCACCTAGAGCCCGCATCCGACGAGCCGAAGTTCTCCATCGGTATGAACCATATGGCCGAAGTGGTTGCGAAAAGCCCGGGGCGCCGGCGGGAGATCGTTAGCTTCCAGACGCGCTCGGGGTACCTTCCGCGGTACCTTCATCGCCGATGAATTTTACAAACCGCAAGGAAGCCGGTACCGGCTCCAAACATCAACAAGAGCAAACGTGAGATCGCATACGAGACGTAGTTCTCGCGGCCATGACCGCTACTGTTCAGCGTATCCTAAGCGCGAGCGACTTGCTGGCACGAGGCGGCAGAGGAAAACTACTATCAGAGTGACCCTCGACGACTCATCCAGGTGCGCGCTCCATACGCGGGCCAAAACCAAGATCGTAGCGGCCGCTGACGGCTCGAAGCTCCGGGATTGATATTGACCGCGATGCGCGGCACCATCCGACAGGTGCGCACGGAACCACAGATATGATGGCTTTCACTCTTGCTCCGCAAAGGAGTTTGCGTGGCACGTCTGCCGTGGCCAGCCTACCCGCTGGCTGGCGCGCCGCGACTCCGAATGCAAGGCCCAAGAGGCGCCGTAACTATTACATGCATCAATTCCAATGTGGTATCGGCGTCTCTAAAATTGGTATTGGCTTTAACGAAGGCGGGTAGACCACAATGCTCTAAATTGATCCATCTTAATTGGAGGATGAGTGCTGCAGGAACTCCAGCATTACGTGAATGGGGGGTGGGTATCCCCCTTGGAGCCGAAGCTCCGGGGCGTTATCGGACCTTCGACCGAGGAAGCTTTCACCGGTGTTGAGGTGGGGGCCATAAAGCACGTTGACAGGAATGTCACCGCTGCTCGCGCGACTTTTCCCTGCCGTTCTCGCATTACTCCGCAACAGAGATTGCAACTACGGCGGAATATCCTTTCAGCGTATGAGAGACGTTCGAGCGACGTGACCGAATTTTTATGTCGAGAGATGGGTGTCCCCCTGCAATTTGCGCGCGAGTGGCAATCGGTTTTTATTTATCGTGACGCTGTTGCCTTGGCAGCTGGCTCTCACAAGACCCGATTCAAGCAATTCGCGCCCCGGCGGCGACGGCAATGAAACACTGAGTACTGGAGAGATCATGGCATCCGTGACAATACTCGCGCCCACAGGAATGCTAGGTGCAGGCTTTGGGCTTGACGCCTTTGAACGCGGAATGGCGCTGCGGCCCGACGTCATTGCGGTTGATGCAGGTTCCCAAGATCCGGGACCCTACCATCTTGGTTCTGGCACGCCGCTGTATTCCGACCGGATTATCAAGCGCGAGCTTGAGGCCCTGATCCCTGCGGCGCGTGCGGCCCGAATCCCACTGATCGTTGGCAGTTCGGGCGGGGCGGGGACCAACGCGCAGGTCGATCGGGTCGCGGAGCTTGCCAAGGAAGTTGCCCGTGAGCACCGGTTGCAATTCCGGTTGGCCAAGATTTACTCGGATATTCCGAAGGAGCGCGTTATTGCGGCGATCAAGGCGGGAGAGGTCCGCGACCTCGGGACCGGATTCGAGCTGACCGAGCAGGATGTGCAGGCGTTCTCCGGGCTGGTAGCCCAGATGGGAGACGAGCCGTTCCGTGAGGCACTCGACCAGGGCGCCGACGTGGTGATCGCCGGACGGGCATGTGACGATAGCGCAATTGCGTCCTTTGCAATTTGGAAGGGCGCTGACGAGGCTCTGGCCACTCATATGGGCAAGATCCTAGAGTGTGGCGCTTTCAGTGCAGAGCCATTCGCGATGGACGTCATGCTCGGTACCGTCGACGAAGGAGGTTTTATTCTGGAGCCAGGCAGCCTCGCGCGTCGCGCCTCGCTGAAGTCCGTGGCGGCGCATTCACTGTACGAGCGGGAGGACCCCTATGTTCAACACGGGCCTGGGCGGGTACTGGATTTGTCTAACTGCAAATTCGATCAGCTCGATGAGCGGCGTGTAAGAGTGTCTGGCACACGTGGCGAAAAGACCTCCGATTATTGGATCAAGCTGGAAGCAGCGAAGCCAGTTGGCTATCGGTCAGTCTGCATCGCGGGTATCCGATGCCCTACAATGATTTCGCGCCTCGACGAAGTGCTGGAACAGACGCGTGAAGCGGCTCACAAACGAGTCCAAGATCCTTCTCTTCGAATTCTCTTCCGCAAGTACGGTATCGACGCTGTTATGCGCGAGCTCGAATTCGAAAAATCGCTTCCCCACGAGGTTTGTCTCCTGATCGAGACGACCGCAAAGAACCAGGACATCGCCTTCGACGCATGCAATGCACTTGGCGCGAAGCTGGCCCACGCGGAGTACCGTGGTCAAAAAAATACCTCTGGCAATGTCGCATTTCCGTATTCGCCGCGAACTTTGAACGTAGGCCTGCAATATGAATTCGGGGCGTATCACCTCATGAAAGTTAAGTCTGCGCTCGAATGCTTCCCAGTCGTGATGGAGGAGGTGTGATATGTCGCAAACTCGTCTCGTGAAACTCGGCAACTTGGCAGCGATCGTCCGCAGCAAGAATGCGGGACCATACCGGCTGACGCTCGACGCGCTCTTTGATCGTGATGACCTCTTCTCCGCGGTTTCGAAGAGTGGCAGCCTCAGCCCTGAAAGCGTAGCTCGCGCTTATGGCGTGGATCTTGCCATGATCTCGTCCTTCTTCGAAGTGCCGGTTGCTCGAGCGTTCAAAGTCACCTTGATCCGGCCGCACGCTCAATGCTCGTTAGGAGAAAGCGACGTTTATGGGATGCAGCAGCACGTGCCCTTTATGAACATGCTGATCCCGGTTCCCGTCGATGTCTCGGAATATCACGACATTTGATCAGTCTCGATCGGTAGATGATGCCGCTCGTCGCGCATCCCACTAGTTGTGCGCGTCAGGCACGGTCTCGAAAGCACCTTTGCGCGGCGTCGAGCGGAATTTACGGGCGGCGGCCGTCACTTAGTGACGAACCCGAACCGCGCGCGCAGGTGCACAAGCAGAAGGGACGCGATTGCCAAAGCGCGCAGTATAGCTGCCTGGCTACTGCCCAGAAGTTCAAGGCCGGCTGTGCGACGCGACCGCTAGCGTGCCAAATTCCATGCCTGATCTAGCCAATCCGAACAATCACGTTCTCTAAACGGCGCGATGCTGGAAGCTGGCTGCTCATCGGTATCGATCTGAAGGGAATCAGCCTGATCGATCCCAAGCCTTCGAACGAAATGGTCGCGCTCGCCAACGACAAGGGCATGCGGCTCAATCCCTGCGCCAAGGAGACCGGGACGGATCGCAATTGCTACTCCAACCGACCATCTCCCGCGAAATTCGACCAAGAGTGATACCCAAGCGGTCATCACGATCACGGCATGCACATTAAATCAAAACCCATTCCTTGAAGCGTCCACTAAGAGTTGTGTAATTGTTTGCCCAATACTCGTAATTGTAGAAAGCATGCTTTGGGCTGCTAAAGTCGGGAGCGAGACGCCTCACTGCCGGGTCCACGGATTCTTCGGCACCCTTCACAACTGCGGTATTACCTTTTACGCGGTTCATCATTGTGGCCTGCTGTTGCGGACGCGTTGTGAATTCGATAAATCGCATGGCGGCTTCTCTGCGAGGGCTGCCCTTCACCACGCTGAAATAGCTGGTGAAAATTATGCACTGCTCCAGAGAGAATTCGATCGAAGTGCCCGCATCCTTCGCGGACAGGACGCGATTCAAATAGCTCCACGAGTAGTCGACCTCGTGGGTCTGTATCAGTGAAGTCCCCTGTCCAGTCTCGGAGTACCACTTCTTGACATGGGGCTTGATCCGATCAAGCGCCTTGAATGCGCGCTCAACGTCGAGCGGGTAAAGACCGCTCGGTGCAACACCATCAGCGACCAGCGCGATTTCCAACATTCCTGTCGCGCTATTGCGAAGAGTCCGGCGGCCGGGGAAATTCGTAACATCCCAGAACCCAGCGAGATCTTTCGGTGGCTTTGGGCGGATCGGATCGTAGGCGATTCCACCGTAGTAGCCGACACTAGGCACGCCGAATTGATTTGATTTCAACGTAAAACGTGAGGGATCGATGATATTGTAGTCAATCGGCTCCCAAAGATCCTGCTTGAGACCTTCGAACGTCAAATCCTCGACGACATCCCACAAAATATTCTTTGAATCGACTTGGGCTTTCACCTTTGCTAAATCGGGGCCGGAGATCATTGTCACGGATATTCCAGTCTCATTCGTAAAGGGTTCGATCCAGAATTTCTGGACGAACTCCCCCCACGTTCCTCCCCAACTGACTAGCGAAATCGTTGTCGCCGCGCGCGCAGGCTGAGAGATGACGAAGGGAGAGGACAGGAGCGTCGCAGCACCAGCGCGCAGCAGCTTCCGGCGGTTTATCTGCGTCATGTGAATTACCCCTTGATTGACGAAAGAGTGTGAAAACAGGCATGGCATTGTCCAATACCAAATGGAGACAAAGCCACACCAGATTGGAATAGATGGAAGTCATTCGCATCGGTGATTGCGTTTCCGGTTTACGCTGGCTTATCCTAGCTAGCTAGGCCCTCCTGCGGAAATTGGCGTAGTGAATCAATGCTGAGAACCGATCTGGCCAGCTTGCGAACCGCCGACAACTTCGCTCTCGGTAGAATCATTGGGATCCGACTCACCGCACGCGAGTCGTCGGTAAACTGATCGCCCGATGCACATCCGCGAACTGCAGCTTGCCACAGCGATGCGACGTCTCGCGCGCACGTTTCTCGATAGTGCGCAAGGTAGTTGGGGGCGCTATTTGAGCAATCACGTTCAGCACCTATTGGTCTGCGGACGGACATGTGGTCTGGAATGGAGCAGCTTAAGGGCGATTGCCAACTACGTGCGGGAGCAATCGCGCGAGATTGCGTCGCTGCGTAAGCGGGTAAGCATGGGTATCCCAGCAAACGAGTGACATGGCGTACCGGTCCTGTTCGGTCAGTTCAGATGGTACGGCATAGCGCGCTGAGTGCTGGTCGCATGGCGCAAGATCGGCCGCAGCATGAGCACCATTGCCGCGCAACAGCGCGCCCAAGCGGAGCGACGCAACCTCATTGCGGTACAAATCCAGTGAACCAGGGAAGCAGATCGAGCGCGCCGGTGGAGTTGTGGCTGAACAGTGGCACAGACGTTTCGGGGCGGTCGTCAGTGTCGCTGATCACATTATGGCGCATGCCCACGGCCGAGATCGTGACAGACTCTTCGGTGTCGTGGTTGAACGCATCGGGCGCGACGCCGAACAGCGGACACATTCATTTCGGGATGCGAACGACAGCAGGCCGGCGACGGTCACCGATCGTAGCCGTCGAGCATCGCCAGCGAGGTCGCCAGCGGCCCCTCTTGGGCGCCGCCATGGCGGCGCACCGCTGCGGCCACGGCTCAGCGCCAGGCAAACGTCGCCACCGCGATCTGACTGATCAGCGCCGTCGAAGCCATGCCGCCCTCGATCAAACACGGCGAAGCTTGCGCCTGAACAATTGCGCTTTCACATGCGCGGCAACCATAGTTTGGGACGCATCGTGCGCAGGATCCGCACCACCGCTGGAATCCGGTCCAGCGTCTCGCTGACCTCCTCACCAATGCGATGCAGCTCGCCTGCACAGCACAGACAGATGTTCGTCGTCGGCTCGATCACCACGTCACAGCGTGGCCGATGTTTCGGCAGCGATCCAATGTTGCGTTCCTCCTCGATCGCGGCCTGCTTTAAGTCGGCGTCGCCGCGTCGTCGTTGGCCGGTGCCGGCACCGCGACAAGATCAGCGCAAGTTACTCGGCCACCATCGTCGAAAGCCGCTGAAGGAAAATCGTCTGGACGAAGCGCCATAAAAAGCTACTGGCACAATACCGCATCAAGCGAAAGCCCGAACGCGGGTTTACGCAACTTCTGCCGGCAGCCTCAACGCGCGAGGGCACCCGACACCAATCCGGGCCCGCGAACAAAATCGAAAATTGCGTTGCGCTCAGCGTCACCACACCGTCCTGGATCATCGGACGTAGAACGGCCGCCCTTGAGCCATTTCGTCATCAGCAACATGCCGCTCCCATCCCAAACGATCAGCTTCAGGCGATCATTTCGTTTGGATCGAAAAACGGAAATGCCACCGCAGTCAGGAATCCTGCAGCGCTTCCGACACCAACGCGACCAAGCCACGCGCCTATCACTTGGGAGATGCGCGGTGGCCATTTGTGGAGAAGTGAGCGCGCGGGGGCGCCACGCATCGCGTTTGTCGACAAGTAGCTCTGGCTATACTATCGCTCCATTGCGGCAACTGTGTGCGGCATTGCCGTGCTCCTGGACAAGTCGAGAACGCGCGCCCGGTTGAGGTGCTACTAACTAACCTTCAGCGCTCACATTCTAATGTATGTGCAACTCGCCGAACGGCGCTTCGGCGGCCATGATCGACTTTGATCTCGAAATTTTGCGCGCGCTTATTGAGAGGTCGGGGTTTGCCGCATGTGCAATAATTCCGATTTGGTATTGATTCACCCAAAATTGGTATTGGTGTCGGAGGAGGCGGTTTGTCACCTTGAATCGTGATCAATCAAAATTGATAATTTCAAGGAGGAGACGGTATGCGAGCGGCACGCTTCACCCGCGATGTGCGTCAACCTCGGCATGGCGTTGCACTGATGCCGCACATGACCGTAGTTGACGACGAGGCAGTCCCCTGCGCCGGCGCCGTGAATTCACGGGAACAATGTGCTCTGAAATCGTCTCGCTCCGTCAACGATAAGATCTCCGCGAGAAGATGCGGGGGCCAAATCAAGCGTATGTGCAACAAGCCGCGAGCAGCCTTGATCTACGCTTATGGTCAGGAAGATGGATCCGATATCTACGGCGGCACCTGCCAGATCAGCGTGGGCAAATTCGTCTCGCCTTGGTGCACCGGATGAGTTGTACTCCCTGCCGCGCAACCGCGCTTTGCCAGATTTCATTGCGAATCTGCTCAGCAGACGTATCGTCGTTGCCGGTCGGATGATGGTTACTGGAGAAAACTCGATTGCCGCTCCTGATGCCATGCGAGCTGAAGGGGTGAAGCTAGCGGTTATGCTCCGCACCCAGAGGGTGCGGGCAAGCGGCATCGATGACTCTATCTCAGGCGGCGCAGCAATGTCCTGAACGAGGATTTGCAAGCAGCTCTTTCATCGACGGCATGGCCCGAGCGATCATCAACGCTCCGAGAACGGCCTTCACAGGACAGTAAAAATGGTTTTCGTCTCGGGCCGAGTCGAGGCCCGAACCCAGGGGGGCGACTTGCTTCGTCCTTAGCCGATATGGTGATTCTCGAGAAATGACGATCGTTTCGCGACTAAAAATAATGACAGCAGTACATCTTCGGGATCGGAGATATGGGCCATTGACGCTGAGCTGGACCCCTTTCTCTTTTAGACAATGAATGGAGACAAAGCGTATGAACCGCCTGATGCCGGACGTCTGCAGGGCTCAGCAAGCACACGATCTTCGCGGAGAACGGATGAAGCCTGACAATTATCTATCGTATCGCCATGCCAATTCTCGCGGGACCGAGTCGGGGAAGGCTGCGGTCGAATTTCGCTCACTGAGGAAGACCTACGGGGCAGCAGTTGCGCTTGATAGAATCGACCTGTCGATCTCGGCGGGAGAAGTTTTTACACTATTAGGACCCAGCGGGTCGGGAAAGACGACGTTGCTCAACATCGTGTCCGGAATGGTGACGCCGACAGGTGGCGCCGTGCTGATCGACGGCCACGACGTCACGAATATTCCCCCACGGCATCGCAATCTAGGAATGGTATTCCAGAATTATGCCCTGCTGCCGCACATGTCGGTCTTCGATAATGTGGCTTTTCCGCTTCGCATACGCCAGATGCCTAAACGGGATATTGAGCAACATGTCACGAGTGTACTTGAACTGGTCAGGCTCAAAGAACTCGCCCACCGCAAGCCCAGTGAGCTATCGGGTGGCCAGCAACAACGCGTCTCGATAGCGCGATGCTTGGTCTATAAGCCCAAGCTCATCCTAATGGACGAGCCGCTCGGTGCGCTCGACAAGAAGCTGAGACACCAATTGCAGTTCGAAATCAAAAAGATGCACAAGGAGCTCGGAGTGACGATCCTTTTCGTCACCCACGATCAGGAGGAGGCGCTGGTCCTCTCCGACCGAATTTGTGTTATGAACCGCGCCCGCATTGAGCAGGTTGGTACGCCTAATGAACTGTACTTTCGGCCCACAAACGAATTCGTGGCGGACTTCTTGGGTGAGGCCAATCTCATTCCAGGGGCAGTAGATCAGTCCTCTGGGGACGTCGCGCGTATCCGAACTCAGGACGGCTCTCTGATTGCGTGCACTTTGCAGCGCGGCGTCCCCACCGCCAATCAGATCAAGGTAATGGTACGCCCAGAGTCTATTCGGCTGTCGAGGCTTGAACAACGAAGTGAACTCGGCGTACAGGGCATCATTCAAGACCTCGCATTTGTGGGTCACGCGATCCGCTACACCGTGAAGGTCGGCGACCAGCGGCTGACGGGTTTGCAGACCAGCGGCACCGGGACACCGATCTTCGAGCCCGGGAGGCAGGTTTGGGTCGATTGGTCTCCGGCGGACGCGATTTCGCTCGCGCCTCAAGCAGGTTCATGACGTTCTTTGCAGCGTGCAACACTATTAGCTGAATGGGATGGAGTGCCAATGTCGATCCAGATGAATCGACGCGAACTGACCGGGTATTTAGCCCCCGTGACCGCTTTGATGGCGTTCGCTCTGGTCGTTCCCCTCGTGTTTACGTTCTACAGCAGCATCGGAGGGAAGCAGCTTTCGCTGGAGGCGTATGCTAACTTGTTTAATAGCCGTCTGTTCACCCGCGCCGCGCTGACTACACTGGAAATCTCCTTGTCATCGACAATGGTCAGCATGGTGCTCGGTTACCCGATCGCTTTGCACCTGTCGCGGTTATCCCAGAGGTGGCGACCGATCTTTCTGATCTTCGTGCTGCTGCCGTTCTGGACGAGCATCTTAGTCAAGAGTTATTCGTTCATCGTCGTGCTTGGCGAGAACGGCTTGGTCAATAACGTGCTCTCAGCGGTTGGCCTGCCGACATTGCCGATGATGTTCAATCGAGTGGGCGTACTGGTGGGAATGTCCAGTTTCCAAATTCCCTTGGTCGTTTTTCCGCTTCTTGCAAACCTGCTGGCCCAAAGCCCCGACCTCCGCAAGACAGCCGCGGTGATGGGGGCGTCCGACTTTCGCATCTTTTGGCAGATTACCTTTCCCTTGAGCCTGCCGGGTCTGCTTGCCGGCGGGATCATGTGCTTCGTGGGCGCAACAGGTTCCTTCGTGACACCGGCGTTGCTCGGCGGGCGGAAAGATATAATGGTGGCCAACCTAATCGACTTTTACACTCGCGAATCCCTTGATTGGGCCTCCGCATCGGCCATCGCAATGATCTTGCTCGTTCTGAGCTGCACGCTGTTGTACCTCCTCAGCCGCCTACGAAGCGCGAACGCGCTGATCTGAAGGAGCGACCCAATTGAATCCGGAATCGTCAGAGTCCTCAGTCTCTAATGCATGGATCGTGGTCGGATTGGCCACATTCATGTACATATACCTGCTCTTTCCAAGCTTTGTCATCGTCCCGTTGTCTTTCGGCAACCGAACAGAGATCGTGTTTCCGCCGGACAGCTATTCGCTCGATCTGTATCGCGAGTACTTCGGTTCATCGGACTGGCTCACGGTTACAAGCCGCAGTGCCGTGTATGCGCTAATGGCCGCCACCTTGGCGATGGTGGTGGGAGTGCCAGGCGCATACGCGTTGTCGCGCACGAGCTTTCCCGGCAAGCGGCTATTGGTTATGCTGGTCCTCAGCCCCATGCTGGTGCCGGTGGTGGTCATCTCGCTTGGGCTATACCTCTACTATTTACGAATTTCGCTGACCGGTACCGTCATCGGCGTTGTACTTGCGCATGCCATGTACGCGACGCCGTACGTTGTCCTGACAGTGTCCGCCGGCATCGAGAATCTGGATGACCGACTAGAGAAAGTGGCGGTCATCATGGGCGCGACTCAGTGGCGTGTGTTTCGCCAGGTCGTGCTCCCACAGCTTGTTCCGTCCTTGGTCTCGGCCGGATTGTTTGCCTTCCTGATCTCTTTCGACGAAGTTGTGATCGCATGGTTCGTCACGGGGCCGAGCACGTTGACGCTTCCGGTGAAGATGTATTCGAGCATCAAGTGGGAGGTCTCACCGGTGCTGGCGGTCGTCGCGACGCTCCTTACCGCCGTTTCGATCATCGCCTGTATCCTCGCGTATGCATTGAAACAAGGTAGCTCTCGCCGGACTGCCCAGCACAACAAACTCATCGCAAGTGAGGAAGAAATGGACCATGAGGGTTATAGCTCGATGAGCACAGCCCGCTAATCAACTTACACTCCTGATGCCGCAGGCTCCTGTTGTTTCGCCGAAGCTTGGCTTTCCCGCCGGGATAGTCGAAAAAGAGCAGCGCACAGCACGCGAGCTGCACCACGACGGCATCTCCAGAGGCGTCAAACCGACTTCAACCGGGCCGACACCACGGCGATGGTCATGCTGTTCAAACGGGCGTTCGCGCCTTCGGCCTAGCCGAGGCTCGTTTGACTAGCTAGGGTCTAGGAGATTCTCGCTGAGCAGAGCTGTGATTCAAGACTTCCAAGAAGGGGGACTTGATGGGGCAGAAGCTGTACGGGCGGAGGGCTGTTGCCGCATGGGCGGCTCAGCGCTCATCCCATCGATGACCGACGTGTGATCAGCGGAATCCTCCAGATGCTGCAATATACCCCTTCAATCGTTGGAGCCGCCAAGGCGTGTGGGGCAATATTTCTACGCGCCGACCAGCTCAACCGCCCGGATCAGGGCGGTGTCCATCAACCCGACACATCAAATCTCCCACCGCTCGGCGGCGAGCGCAAAAGGGGGCAGTTCCAGCAGGCGGTCGGCCACTCGCGAGACGAACGCACCACCAAAATCCACACGCTGACGAGGATCACGGACGTCCGATCGCCTTCGTGATCACGCTCGGCAAGTGCCACGGCGGCACGCTAGCTGCTGCCTGCTGTCTTCTCCTGCTCAACGATTGTTGGCTGACAGGACGGAGGACACCAATAGCCTGCGTGAGTGGTTGGCCGAGCGGGGAACAAAGACAGTAATTCCGCCTAACCCAACTCGCAAGCGTCCGCACCGATACGACGCTAAAGTCTACAAAGGACGCAATCTCATCGAGCGCATGTGTTGCCGCTACGACAAACGAGCCGACAACTTCCTTTCCGCCATCCTCTTGGTCGCCGCCGTCACTTGATGGATCAAATTGAGTCCGGCCCCTATCACTACTTTGGCAGATTGTCGGTTTTGCCGTGCTTTATAGGATTCCCGAATCAATTTTTCAATGATTCATGGGTGGTCGGCTCTTGGAGGGCTGACCATGGCGGGATGGGAAGACGAACTTGAACGCTGGCTGATGCCGTTCTTGGACCGGCTGGGTCATAAGACTCGGCAGCGGATGTGTCCTCTGTATGTTGCGGGACTGATCGGTCCTGGCGATCGCAAGAGCGTTCAGCCGATGGCGGAGCGCCTTGCCACGGGCAACTACGACCAGCTGCACCATTTCATTGCGGACGGTGTCTGGGACACGACGCCGCTCGAGACGGAGCTGCTCAACCAGGCGGACCGACTTGTCGGCGGTAGGGATGCGGTGCTGGTTATTGATGACACCTCACTGCCGAAGAAGGGCGAACGCTCGGTTGGTGTTGCGGCTCAATATGCGTCCGCTCTTGGCAAAATGGCAAATTGCCAAACGCTGGTGTCTTTGACGCTTGCGCGCGGCGAAGTGCCAGTGATGGTCGCGTTACGTCTCTTTCTGCCTGACGGTTGGACAAGCGACGTGTCTCGTTTGAAGCGCGCTCGCGTGCCAGTCGAACACCAAACGCCACGGTCCAAGCCGGAAATTGCTTTGGCCGAGATTGACCGAGCCATGGCAGCCAACCTGCGCTTGGGATGTGTGCTGGCGGATGCAGGATACGGACTTAGCGCACCGTTTCGACAAGGGCTAACAGAGCGCGGGCTGACTTGGGCTGTCGGCATCCCCCGGCACGTGCCCGATATCTTATCGATTGCGGCAGAACAAATGCTGGCCAGCGCCAAATGGAAAGCCGTGAGCTGGCGCAGCGGGACGAAAGGTCGGCTGAAAGCCCGATTTGCTGCTCTCCGTGTCCGCACCGCCGACGGCCCTCCTCAGCGGATTTGGGATAAGGGTCAGCAGCATCTCCCGGGCGACGAAGCTTGGCTCATCGGCGAGCAACGCGCCTCAGGGGAGAAGAAATACTATCTTGCCAATCTCCCTGCGGCGACGGATCTGCGCACACTAGCCGCCACCATCAAGGCAAGATGGATTTGTGAGCAGGCGCATCAGCAGTTGAAGGAGGAGCTCGGACTTGATCACTTCGAGGGGCGATCATGGCAGGGTCTTCATCGCCACGCCCTGATGACAATGATTGCCTACGCCTTCCTGCAGCATCGTCGCCTCGCACATGCGGGGCGGAAAAAAAAGAATCAACGGACCTCCGCCTCAGCCAACCATGCCCGCCGTACGTCACGCCATCGTCGATCTCATCCTTCGGCCGTCGTCTCAACGGTGTCCACACTGCCGAAAAAAAATCCTTGAAAAACACTGGCGCAGACCGATTCTGCCAAAGTAGTGTTAGAAAGAGAGCATCTTCATCGCCCGGGTGTATCGAGGCTTGTAGCTGGTGCACATGAATGCACAACTGGCAATCACAAAGCCGGCCGTGCCCGGCTCCCCACTTGCTCGGCATGGTGGCTCAGAGATCAATCGGCTCAGAAAGGCCATTGACTCTCCACCGTACGAAGCGTGCCATTGTGAGGTGATTGGAATACACTTTACTGAAAGTTGGTGCGTTAGTCCGTTTCGCACAGAGTTTGCGCGCCGATAACGAACACAATCTGGCATATATAGCGTTTGAATGGCCTGTCGGACGGACCGCCCAGGAGACTGCATGAAAGCTATTAAAACGCAGGCGGTTCGAGCGAATCGCAGTTAGGTCCCTCGAGCGCCGATGCCGTAGTGCGGTACCATATCATTCGACGCCGACGGAAGCGGCTTTCGCTACATTGCGCAGGGTGGCGTTGCGGTTTCAGAGTTTCGTCTGATCAGCTGGTTTTTAAAATGAGGAAACGCGGATGACTCCTATGAACCGTCGAAACGCCCTGAAGATCGGGGCGGTCTTGCCTCTGATTGCAGCTCCCTTCGTTCTGCCGCGCCGGGCCGGTGCCACCACGACGATTTCGGTCGTGAGTTGGGGGGGGACCTACGGCGAGCTGCTGCGGCAATTCTGGCTCGAACCCTTTACAGCCGAGACAGGTATTGCCGTGCAGTCCGTGACTGGTCCTGAACTAGCGAAGATGAAGGCCCAAGTCGAAACCAATAACATATTGTGGGACGTCATCGACTGTGACCCATATATATCAGCAAAAGAAGGCCTGCTGGAGCCGATCGACTTCAAAATTGTTAACCCTGATCGATTCACGGTGAAGGTCTCCCCCTTTGGCGTCCCGGCGGGCGTTTACTCAGGGGGCATCGCCTACGACCCAACCCGCACGCCGGCTCCGGCAAAGGACTTTGCTCAGTTCTGGGACGTCAAGAACTTCCCCGGGCGCCGTGGCCTTCGGAATGGCGTGACCAGTATGCTCGAAATGGCCTTGCTCGCGGACGGCGTAGCGCCGGACAAACTGTATCCGCTCGACGTCGAAAGGGGTTTCCGATCGCTGGATCGCATCAAGCCCCACGTCAAAAAATGGTTTGCGGCCACCGCCGAAGGCACGTCGCTCATCCAGACCAAGGAGGTCGACTATACCTATACCTTTGCGAACCGGGTGTTCGATGCAAAGAAGACGGGGGTTTCTATCGAACTCTCACGCGATCAGTGCATCAGCACCGTCCAGTATTTTTGCGTGCTGAAGGGAACGCCGCGCAAGGAGGCCGCGATGCGGTTCCTCGAATTCATTACGCGGCCAGAACAGACCGCAAATTGGGTGAACAAGGTAGGTTACATGACCGCCCCCCCGGTGCTCAAGGGCACCGAAGGCCTTCTGAATCCGAGTGTTCAGAACTACGGGCCGGATCCCTCCAGCACGAAGCACGTGATCTATAATGCAGAATTCTGGGCGGATCGTTATGTGGAGCTCGACAAACGCTTCAAGGAATGGATCCTGACGTAAGGACATCGGCATCGTCTATGGACGGACGCCGGTGCGCTCAAGGCAGGCATGCCGACAGACGACACGCTCAACATTTCAGTGAACACGCTCAAGTTCGACGAAAATCTCGCGCATGTCCGAGAGGCTCCAACGGTGCTGCGGGAATTCTGAATAGCGGCCACTCGCCATGTTCGCGTCACAGAACGATGGCGTGCTCCGGCGGTGAGACGTAGAGGCCCACGACATCGCGCACTTTGGCCACAAAGTTCGGATCGGTCGAGAGCTTGAACGTCTCCATCCGGTGCTGCTGAGCTCGAAGACCCGCCAGATGCGTTGTACCGTCGAGACCGATAGGCCGCTGGTCTTCGCCATGTCGCGAGAACTCCAATGGGTGGCGTTCTCAGAGCAACTCTCCGACGTTCCCACGATCACGACTTCGATGCGGGCTTGGTCAATCGTGCGCGGCGCGCCGGAACGCGGCTCATCGTGCAGCCCGGCCAAGCCCCGCTCCATAAACGCGGCCGCCACTTGCCTACGGTCTGCCGGTCCAGCCCTAGCCTGGCCGCTACTTCCATGTTCTGACCACCTTCCGCACAGGTCAGCACTATTCGGGCTCTCAGAGCCAGCGCCTGCGCCGGCTTCCGCCGCATCGTCAGGACGTCGATTCGGCGCGCTCGTCATTGCTCAACATCAAGGGGGCGAGTTGCTGGACCGCCATTGGAGACTCCGTCGCTGTTTGTCTCCATGCTTGGCACGTCGACGCGAATCTACTGCGAATCTATGAATGCGAACTTGTGAGTCGGGCCGCTGGATCTCGGGCGACTCCGAAGCGTTCCGGCACTTGTCGTCAAGAAATTTTGGCTGCGATTGACCGCACGATTCGATCGAAATCTTCGGGCATTTCGCAGGGTTGATCCCTTGGCGGCGTGAACGAATACGGCATAGATCGCGCGGCTCGTGGGCAACGCGATTGTTACAGGCGCCTCTCCGGACGTAACAGCAGATCCTGGCCTACCTCGCCGCCGCAGAGGAAATGCCTCGTAAGATCGCCGGGCCCTGAAATCTCTCACCTCATCAGCGACGTTAGGATCGCAATCAAGAAGGCCCCACTGTCTGCGCTTCGGGTTGAACTGACTGGTGAAGCGCAGCGAGGGATGCGTGTTCAAGGTGGCGAGCATTGAAGACGCGCTTGCCGGAGCTAGCGAAAGCGAAGCCCAGATCGAAGGAAAATTAACTGCAGATTGGTGGGCGTTTGGAACGCCAAGGGCGCTCGTGCTCAAGTTGTGCGGCCAAGCGGAAAAGGGTGGCCTCATCCCCAAATCGCCCCGAGAACATCATTCCGATCGGGAGTCCTGCTTTGCTCCAAGCCAGCGGAACGGAAATCGATGGTTGGCCAGACATGTTGAACATGAAAGTGCCAGGCCAGGCACGCCGACGGATACTCTGAATCCGATCCAGATCGGGATTCATTCCATCCAGATCGCCCAAACGAGGCGTCTCATCGCAAAGGGTGGGGCTAAGGAACACATCGCACCCAGTGAAGAACTCGGCGAGTGCCCGCGCGATCCCGTAAACGGCGTGTTCTGCCAGAACGTACTCGACCGCCGTGGCTGACTGCGCGTTTCTCGCGCGCAGCAGTGTGAGCGCCTCGAAGTCATCACCGGTCACTGTCCGCCCCAGTCTTTGCTCCGCAGCGCGGACAGACGCAGCGATCAGATTGGCCCCGTCGATTACCTCGCCAACTTCGGTTGGGTCTGCGGGCAGCACCGGCGACTTTTCCTCAATATGGTGTCCGAGCTTCTCAAGTAGCAGGGCAGCATCACGTACTGCTCCTGCAATTTCGGGATTGATCTCCGTGCCATACGGCGTCTTGGTCGTGAAGAAGATTCTGAGCCGACCTGGATCACGTGTGACTTCATCGAGGAACGGGCGCTCTGGCGGGGGAGCATGGTATTGGCTCGTGATTTCCGGCCCGCTGAGCGCATCCAGCAGCGCCGCGCTATCGCGCACGCTCAGGGTGAGCACGTGAGGGCACGTGACCAGGTTCTCCCATCCTTGCCCGCGATCCGGCCCGATGGGATTGCGTGCGCGTGTCGGCGTCAGTCCGAAAACTCCGCATACGGCCGCAGGAATACGCGTAGATCCTCCTGAGTCCGAGGCATGTGCAACGGGAACAACTCGCGCTGCAACAGCAGCGCCTGCGCCACCTGAAGATCCTCCTGCCGAGTAAGACGTATTCCACGGGTTCCGGGTCGGGCCGTGCAGACGTGACTCAGTCGTGCCGAGCCCACCAAGCTCAGGCATCGCCGTCTTTCCGAAGATTGCGAAGCCTGCGTTCAAAAACCGATCCACGAGCGTGGTGTTGTGATCAGCGACAAACTCCTTGTAGGCGTTCGCCCCATAGGTTGTACGCGTCCCCGCGAGCAAAGTGGCGTCCTTCAGGAGTAGCGGCACCCCCCTGAACGGGCCATTGGGCAACGTCGCCGCAATCTGCTGCCGTGCGTATTCATAGTGCTTCACCACAACGGCATTGATCTTTGGATCCACTCGCTCAGTACGAGCGATCGCTTCTTCAAGAAGCTCGCTAGGGCTGACCTCTTTCCTCCGAACGAGATCTGCCAGACCAATTGCGTCGTAGTCATCATATCGGTGGAAGCTCAACTGTCTAACCCCGGTTATCGACCAAGAATGCCCGAAGTAAGCTCGCGCTGACGTTTTGAAGAATGGCGACTTCACTCTAACTCGGACCAGCCGAGCTCTCGCGTGAGATTGGCACGAGCGCACTATTAGGCTGTAGTAAAGCGACTATAAAAGGAAGCTCTGAGCTCGTTCCAATACCAATTGCAAAATGGATCAATACCAGTGTGGTATTGATCTTGATGCGCACCGGCGGATCGGTATTCCCTTGCTTTTCAAGCGTCTTCGATGGCAGGGGTCTTAACGGCGACGATCGGTCCTTGCGATGGATGTTCGCGTGTCTGCTGGCGCACATCGGTACAGTAGCTTGACAGTGTCAGCCTGATCACTTTCTGTGGATTTTTACGAGCGGAAGATCGACGCAATCTCCGCTGTCGCGACCGGTGCCGTGAGCCTTTGACCGCCAGGGCGCTGCTGCTCGAGCTGCCCGGGCCAGATACGCCGACGCGTCGATTGTCGGTGGGACAGATCCTCGCTCAGGCGATGGATCTCGCCGATAAGCAGAGGGCGGAGCAAACATTGTCAGACCCAAGAACACATCGCGGCTTGTGAAGAACTCGGCGAGCGCACGGGAAATCTGAAACACGATTGCTCTGGCGCGACGTAGTCGCCTGCGCGTTGCGCCCGCGAGTGAGCGTCGGGTCCTCCAAAATCGCTGTCCGTCATCGCCCGGTCGAACTTCTTCTCGGCGGCCTGCACGGGCAACGCGACCAAGTTGGGCCATCAAGCGCCTCGCCAACTTTACTCGTCGACAGCCGTACCCGATCTCAAATTCATGCAGCGTTGTCAGCCTGACGCGCGTTGCGATGCAGTCGGATAGAGGAAACGACCTGACCAAGTGACATTGCGGCGGATAAGGCGAGGTACAGGAATGTCGTCACCAAGATCTGCGTGACAAGCCACATGGCCGATCTGCTCGACCACGATCCGAGTTCGCTGTATCAAAGGGAACCGAACTCGGGCCCGATCGGCACGCGGAAGGATGACCTAGCGCCGCTTTTCGCAAGCAAACACCGCAGTCACGCAACAATTCCAATCTGGTATCAATCGGTCTGAATTTGGTATTGGCGTTGCCTTAGGCGTTAGCCGACACTCCTGTTAAACCAAAATGGAATTTTGAGGGAAGGAGGAGGCGGGAATGCGCGTGAGTTACCCAACTTTGCAGGCCCCACCCGCGACAGCAGGCTCGTCAGGACTGCCACCCCCAGCTGTCCCGCAGTAGCTCCATTCGGGTTGTTCCAGGCGCGCTATAGAACTGCTATCTTTACTCGCAACTTCCAGGGAGCGCATGCATCAGATCAGTAACATTCGTACCCAAGCTATTTTCATGTCGCCAGCTGTCCTGGTGGCCGCCTTCATTGTATTGCCGCCGCTCCTGTATGTGTTCTTTACCAGCGTCCATGGACCAGCGCTGTCCTTGGCTGCTTACGGCGACGTATTCGCGGGCCGATTGTTCAGGCAAACGCTCGTCACGACACTTGTGATCGCCAGCTTGTCGTCTCTGCTGAGCTTGCTTCTGGGATTTGTTGTCGCGTTGCACCTTGCCCGCCAACCTGCGCGCCGCCGAGCCGCTCTGATAATTCTGGTGCTCCTTCCTTTCTGGACCAGCATTCTGGTGAAATGCTTTGCATTTACGATCATCCTGGGGCGTGACGGAATCATTAACAGCGTGCTCACTTGGATCTTCGGTACGAAAATCCAACTGCCCCTCGTGCTCAATCGCATCGGTCTCCTCGTCGGAATGACGAACTACCTGATTCCCCTTGTCGTTTTACCGGTTCTCGCCAGCCTGCTCGCGATCGATCAAGCCATCTACCGCGCGGCCCGTATCATGGGAGCCAAGCCGGCCCGTATCTTTTGGACCGTTACCATTCCCATGAGTTTGCCCGGCGTTATAGCCGCTCTGTTGAGCATCTTCGTCATGTCCTTGGGGGCATTCGTCGTCCCATCACTGCTCGGCGGACCGCAAGATCAAACGCTGTCGAATCTCGTCGACTTCTACAACCGAGAGGTCTTGGACTGGCCCCAGGCGGCTGCCATCAGCGTGGTGCTATTCGGCATGGTTTTCATCTTCGCCGTTCCGTTTACGCTCTGGCGCCGGCGCAAGGCCTGAGAGATTACACGGTGTCTGAACTCATTCACGATCCGCGTTCGCGTCGATACCGTGCCCTCGGGACGGGACTGGCTGGGGCTGTCTATTTGTTTCTCCTGGCCCCGATAGTCGTCACTGTCCCGATGGCATTCGGCCCGACAAACGAATTGACTTTCCCGCCGACCAGTTACTCGCTCGAGTTGTTCGGAATTTTCGTCACGTCTCCGTACTGGTTAGGGCCGCTTTTCGAGAGCCTCAAGGTGTCGCTGGCATCCACAACGGTGGCAATGCTTGCCGGTGTTCCTGCAGGTTACTGGATCGCGCGCCACGAATTCGTCGGGAAGGGGCTCGTTACCGGCATTATCATGAGCCCGCTCATCGTTCCTACGATCGTTACAGGCCTCGGACTTTATCTCTATTTTTCCTATCTCAAGATAGCCGGGTCGACGCTTTCTATCGTGCTCGGCCATGTCATGGTCACCTTGCCCTATGTCGTCGTCATGATCGTGGCGGGAGTGAACAAACTGGATCGCAATCTCGAGTTCGGCGCAGAACTGATGGGAGCAGGTCCGATACGCATGTTCACTACAGTCGTTGTACCACAACTAGTTCCGTCCATTGTGAGCGCTGTATTCTTCGCTTTTTTGCTATCCTTCGATGAAGTTATCATCTCTTGGTTCCTGGTCGGCCCCGACACGGTCACTCTCCCCGTTAAGATGTACAGCGCTCTCCAATGGGAAATATCTCCTGTGATCGCCGCCGTTTCCACGTTACTGACGATGCTTTCTGTTTTAGTCTGCATGATCGCAATCGCATTCAAGAAATCCACGCCGATCGATGGCTGATCCACATCCACTCGACGTTCAGAGGAGTTACTTCCGGATGAGCCGCCAGATCGGGAAAGAGCAATCTATTAAGAAAGTTCAGCTACATGGCCGGCAACACTTTGTGCGGGAGCGGCGGACAGGGGCGCACCCCTCCCGCAAAGGAGTGAGTACCATGCAGGACAATACCGTTCTCGGTACTCAGATCGACCATACGATCGCGCTGAAGAGCATTTCGAAAATGTATGGTTCGGTCACGGCGCTGCATCCGACCGATCTTTGCGTAGCGAAAGGCGAGTTTCTGACCCTGCTCGGTCCGTCAGGCTCCGGCAAAACCACGCTCCTCAATCTGATCGCAGGCGCGACCGCGCCAACCATGGGCACAATACGCTTGGACGGGCGTGACATTACAAGAATGCCTCCACGCGATCGGGGGATTGGGATGGTGTTCCAGAATTACGCCCTGATGCCACACATGACCGTATTTGAAAATGTGGCTTATCCGTTGCGCGTGCGCCGTGAACCCGCGCAGACAATCCGGGCCAAGGTGACAGAGGCGCTTGAGCGAGTCGGCTTGCGTGGCTTTGAAGATCGGAAGCCACGCCAGCTATCGGGTGGTCAGCAGCAGCGCGTCGGCATTGCGCGCTGTATCGTTTATTCCCCGGCTATCATCATGATGGATGAACCACTCGGGGCGCTGGACAAGAATTTGCGCGAGCAGATGCAGGGAGAGATCAAGCGCCTTCACAAGGATCTGAGAACAACCGTCATCTACGTCACTCACGATCAGGAAGAGGCGCTCAACATGTCCGACCGCATCTGCCTCATGAGCACAGGACAAATCGCTCAGCTAGGGACACCGGATGAGTTGTACTTCCAGCCTCGCAACCGCTTCGTGGCGGAGTTCATCGGAGAATCAAATCTGATCACTGGACGAACGAATGCTGCTGGTCGGATGTTGATCGCGGGAGACAAGTCGATTGCCATTCCTGGAGCCATTCGGACCGAAGGCTCGGAGCTCCTGGTGATGGTCCGACCCGAGAAGGTGCGGATCGACAGCGTCGATCAGCCTGTCACAGACGACGCCAATGTCTTGAGCGGGGAGGTCGCAAGCAGCTCTTTCATCGGCGGTTTGACCCGCGTGAGCATCAACGTTGAGAACGGTCTGAACATGATAGCCAAAATGGTTTCCGAGCGGGCCGCGTCGAGGCCCGATCCTGGGGCGCGGGTGCGACTTTGCTGGTCACCATCCGATATGGTGATTCTCGACAAATGACGATCGCCCGTCAACTCAAAGTAGCAAGTCAGAGCTCCTGCAACAGTTACGTAACTTCGGAGTCGGAGATGTGGTAGGGGAGTCGGACGCCGTTGACGGAGAAGCCGACCGATGGATGCTATGGCCGGGCGTCCTCTTCCTAGCATCTATGACTTCATGTACCTGCCCCCCAGCTTTAAAAACGTCACGACGGTGAGCCCGCGCCCAATGCGGGATCATTTCCAATATGGAATTAATCCCGACGAAAATGATATTGGTATCCCCGAGGGCGGGGAGCCCATAATCCAGGAATATGGATGCACCTATCTAGGAGGCAAATGGTTGTGCGCAGACAACCTGGAACTCCGCATCGCCTATAGATTAATTTTGCGATTCACTCGATTCGTCGATGAAATTCTCACGCAAGTCGACGAACGCGCTTCCAGAAGAGCCATGCCGACCTCAACGCCGGAATGTCGAGCAAGCCGGGACAGGCCGGCGCGAGCTGTCTAAGGGATGACACGATGACAGAAGGCCAGAAGTTCGCCCACAACCCGGAGGAATTGCTTTCCGAGATGCATCAGCGCGTACTGGTGCTCACGATCAACCGGCTGGCAAGCTACAACTCCTGGACCACTGCGCTACGTGACGAACTCGCGCGCAAACTACTCACCGCCGACGCGGACACGAATGTCACCACAGTCGTCCTGACAGGAGAAGGCAACAGAGCGTTCTGCTCCGGTCAGGATCTAACGGTGCACATCGAGGCGTGGCTGAATCGCCCCAGGCCTTGTTATACCACAATGAGGCAATTTAGTAAGCCGCTCGTCGCTGCGATCAATGACGTTGCGGCGGGATCCGGATTCAAGATAGCCCAATCTTGTGACTATGTGGTTGCTCATCCTGCCGTCAGGGTGGGCCAAACGGAGGTGAACTCTAGGCTACCCAGCATCTTCGGCACGTGGCTGATGTGGGAGCGGGTCGCCCGTCGAGCGATTGAACTTGCACTGCAGGGCCGACTGATGGTTGTCGAGGAAGCGAGACAACTCGGCTTCATCCAGGAGGTCGTGGAGCAGTCGAAAGTGCTCAACGCCGCAGTTGATGCCGCTCGACGTCTCTCGAAACAACCTCGCGTCGCGCATAAGCTTTCTAAAGCCGCAAATCGCAAATTTGATCAGGAGCGCTATTCCAGCGCCATGGAAACGGCTGTTGCAGCGTACCGTGAAGCTTTCAACACCGGTGCTCCTCAGAAAGATCAGTCAATTTTTCGAGAGACGCAACGCCTGATGGGACAGTCCGCATGCCAATTGACCCTCTAAAGACGGCCCCACCTTCACCTCTATATCTGGACGCCTCGACTGTCCAAGCTTGCCTTAGTGTGGAGGAAATCCATGAAATCGTAAGCCAAACGTTGCGTGAGTTGAACAGTACGTGTGTGGTCAAGGGCCCAAAGACGGGTTTTGGAGTGGACATCCATGATAGCCACCTCCACATGGGCAGCGTTTCCGGATGCGTGCTCTCAAGCTCTGCAGCAGGCATCAAGTGGTTCACAGTCTCCGACAGGAATCACTCGCGGCACTTGCCACGTGTGCCGGCCACGATCCTGGTATGCGACGCAGAAACAGGGCTGCTCGACGGAGTGTTGGATGCCACGCAGCTGACGTCCGACCGAACAGCTGCCATGGCGGTCACGGCTGCATCTGCATGTGGCAGACGTCCTCTGAAGGAGGCGGCCGTGGTTGGCGCCGGAGCGATCGGACGCGCGCTGGTGAAATTCTTGGCTGCGACACAGTCGTTCGAACGCATCACCGTGGCGTCTCGAAGAGAGGCAAGCGCACGAGCCGCTTGCGAAGGTGTAGTTGCGCCACTTCGGCGCGACGTGACATTCTTCGCTACTTCGGACGTTCGCAGCGCCGTCTGTAACGCCGACGTTGTCTTTACGTCTACTGGCGTTCCTGAAGATACCGATGTCGTTCGTGCTGAGTGGCTTCAAGATGATGCGATCGTTTGCTCGCTCGGCTCGCGTCGAGAGGTCGATCTCCAACTTCTTTCCAAAGCGTGGATCGTCGTTGACGACGCCGACGGCATAAGGCAGCGGCGCAGTGATTTCCGCGAAGGTGGAGCGGGCTGGAATCGGATCGCTGGAGATTTGGCCAGCGTGATGTCGGGTCAACTCCAACTTCCGCCATGTAACAAGCAAATTCATCTCGTTCTCCTCGGGATTGGTGTGCTCGACGTCGCGCTAGGCGCCCGTGCCATCGCCAACGCGAAGCGAAAAGGTTTGGGCGTTTCGCTTGAGCCAGGTCGGAGGTAGTGGCCGGACAAGATCCACGCCATTTATGCCTTGGGCATCGAGGTGCGGGGTGTCCAAATGACTTTGCTGCTATTGCGAAGTCCGCAGCGAGCCACTGAGTCAATATGACTGATCTGCCCAGGCCCCAGACGTTCAGCGCGGACCGCATTACCGCGCCGCTGCGCAATCTCACCTTTCGCCGCATATGGCTTGCAAGCCTGCTCTCGAATCTCGGTCTCCTAATTCAGGGCGTCGGCGCGGCTTGGGCGATGACGCAGATGACGACGACAGCCGACAAAGTCGCACTGGTACAAACCGCGCTAATGCTCCCTGTTATGTTGATCGCGATGCCGGCCGGCGCCATCGCCGATATATATGATCGGCGCATTGTGGCTCTCGTCTCGCTCGGCATCACGCTCGCTGGCGCGACGGTGCTGACTATACTCGCTTGGCTCGACCTGGTCACGCCGAACATTTTGCTGGCACTGTGCTTTGCCGTCGGTAGCGGTATGGCGTTGATGGGACCGGCTTGGCAGTCGTCAGTTCCTGAGCAGGTGCCCGCGGAGGCGGTGCCGTCTGCGATCGCGCTTGATAGCATCAGCTACAATGTCGCGCGCAGCGTGGGTCCTGCGCTTGGCGGCATTGTGGTAGCGACCGCAGGGGCGGTGGCCGCATTCGCGCTCAACGCTCTGCTTTATCTGCCGCTGATGCTCGCTCTGTTCATGTGGAAACGCATACCCGAACCCTCGCGCCTGCCGCCTGAAAAGCTTAGCCGCGCCATCGTTTCCGGCGTGCGCTACATTATCCATTCGCCGGCGATCAAGATCGTGCTGGTCCGCTCCATGGTTACAGGCATGATCGGTGGCGCTGTCATTGCGCTGATGCCGCTGGTGGCGCGCGATCTCCTCCATGGCGGCGCGCAAACCTATGGCATTATGCTCAGCGCCTTTGGTCTGGGCGCCGTGATCGGTGCGCTCAACATCACTGAGATACGAAAGCGCATGAGCGGAGAGGCAGCGATTCGCGCCTGTGCGCTGACGATGGGCGGGTCCGTTGCCGCTGTGGCGATGAGCGGCGAGCCGATCTTGACGGCGACCGCACTGGTCTTGGCGGGCGCCGTGTGGATGATGGCGTGGGTGCTGTTCGGCATTGCTGTGCAGCTGTCGGTACCTCGTTGGGTAGCGGGCCGATCACTCGCCGCCTACCGGGCGGCGAGCTCAGGCGGGATTGCTGTCGGTAGCTGGGGTTGGGGCCATTTGACCGACGCCGCTGGAGTCAACACGGCTCTCCTGGTGTCGGTCGCCCTGATGCTTGCCTCACCGCTGATCGGCATAGTGGCTGCGCATGCCGCGGATCAGCGCGCGGGGCGAGGAAGTGGAGGTGCTGACCGATCCCACAGTGCGGCTTGCGCTCACCGGGCGCAGTGGCCCGATTGTGATCGAAATCGAATATCGGGTGCTGCAGGAAAACGCGCGGGCGTTTCATAATGTAATGCAGGAGGTGCAGCTGGCGCGCCAACGCAACGGCGCCTTTGGCTGGTCGATTGCGCGCGACATCGCCGATCCCGAACTGTGGACCGAACGGTATCACTGCCCGACTTGGCTCGACTATTTGCGCCAGCGCAGCCGCTCGACGCAGTCGGAGCGCGCGATGGAACAGCAGGCGATGGCTTTCCACATCGGCCCCAACCCAGTGCGTGTCCGCCGCATGCTGGAGCGGCCGTTCGGATCGTCGAGCGACGACACGGCCGACCGTGGCACCGCCGAAATACCGCCGACGATCAAAGCGGCGCAAGCCGCGAGAAAAAGAAGTCTATTTGGAGCGCGTTCGTGGCGGTGAGCAAGTGCGCCAATGAGAGGGAGGAACCAGCGGCGCCTGCGGCCGAAGAGAGACTTAGCGGCTCCGTACGATGGAAATAGATTGACCCTACGTGGCAATCACCGGTTCAACGGCAGGTGCGGCGCTACCCTTGATTGATTTGCCTAAGGGCTCCGTCGGCGAGGCGAGGTGGAGACGTGTTCCGGGCTTTCCTCGTGCTCTATTCAATAGACGCCGGATCGGTACGGCCTCTCGGTCACCTGGGTGACGTCGCCGAGCAGCTGCTTCCCTGGCTCGCGCACCGGTATGCAATGCGAACTGGTCGCCAGCTAGCTCACCGGCCAGGTGATGAGCATCGAGACCTTCGCGCTGAATTATCGGTAGATACCGAGCTCCATTCGAACGGCGCTAATGAAGGGACCGAGTCTCCTCGATACCAATGCCCTGGTAGCCTATAAGCTCAGACAGGCCTGACGTCAGCTAGGCGGATTGCCCTTCTTGATGCCAGCCTTTTGTCGCATTATAGTCATTAGATGGACATCAGGCACTTCCGCTATTTCGTGGCTGTCGCTGAAGCTCTCAGCTTTGCGAGGGCCGCTCGCAGTCTGAACATGAGCCAGCCACCTCTTTCGAAGCGGATTGCGGATTTAGAAGGCGAGCTGGGCGTAAAGTTGTTTGACCGTACCAGCAAAAAGACCAGTTTGACTAGGGCGGGCGAGAAGTTTCTGCCGCAAGCGCGCCATGCTGTGCAGGCGTTTGACGCTGCTCTACGTGAAGTGCGCTCACTCTCACCAAGCCAATCACGGCGGCTTCGGATCGCATTTCCTCCGGAAACTTCGCGAAGTACAGTCTTGAGCGTCGTAGGCCGTCTGCAGCAGGAGCAGGCGGAAGTACAAGTTGTTGAGGCGTCTACATCGGAGCAACAACGTCTGCTGGCGGCCGGAGAGATAGATATAGGGGTTCTACGGCATCCGTTCGAGCAACGGGGGCTTAGGGTCTCGGCGCCACTTGCGCTGCCGTTGGGGGTGGTTGTTGCCGCTGGGCATCCCCTCGCAATGCAAGATAAGCTGCATCTTACAGATCTAAAACCCTATGCGTTTGTACTGTTTCCGCGTGAAATGAACCCGGGTCTTTTCGACGAAGTGCTCGATTTTTGCCGCGCTGGAGGCTACGTTCCCTCGCGTGTTCTTCAGAGCACGAGAATGGCGAAGGCGATTTTGAGAACAGAATCCGCCGTGGCACTTGCCTCAGAGCGGATGGCAAAGCGGCGTGGTGACGCCGAGTCTCAAGAATTCGTCTGGAGGCCTCTGGAAGGCACGCCAATCCGATGGTGGACTTCAGTGGTGTGCAGGTCAGATGAGTTCGCCGGACTGAAGCGCATGGCTGTCGACGTCATATCCGCCTCTTTACAGCAACACGAAAACTGGATTCCTATGGCTCGGCCAGCTAAACGTCGGCGGGGTGAAACGCAGTTCAGAATAGATAGGGCCCACTCAGCAACGCGTGGCGCCCCTAAGCGCGCATTGAGTCGAGGCTAATTAGGTCGCTTTGTTGACAAAGAGTGATCGCCTCGAGCCTCTTCGTATATGGTCGTTGATCTCGGATTGTAGTTGTTGCCCTTGCCTCAGCGGCCGAGTGGTTAATCGATAGTAGACGAAGCGACCAGATCGGCGACGATCTGGCGCAAGGGAGTGATCATATCCTTCGGCTAGTGACTCAACGTGCCTAGAGTCCTTTGACGAGTGATGTACCTTCGTCTTCCCGCCTTGAGGATGGCCAGGAGCGCAGATCGTTAATCCAAGCTTGTTGCTCAAGCCGCGGCCGATGTCCGGTACGATAGTGACGCGACCCCGTCGGCCGGGACGAGAGTGAAATAGCGAATACAGGCACCTTCGAGCAACCGACGCCCTGGCGGTACTGACAGAATCTCGTCTAGTTTCGCCTCGGTCGGCTCTTCAACGCAGCTTGCACTGCATGCACGTCGACGTTGTGATAGTGCGTGGCATGCAGGGTCGTCGCCCTTGGCTATGGCCCCAGGCCGTGTTGGCACCAGCGTCGGGTGGGCAATCTTCTGTTCCAGCATCGCTGCCATCAAATGAGGCATCGCCCGCATACCCTTGCGGATCTGGGCATGACCGGCGAGCCCGCATTCCAGGTCGGTGTCGACGTTCCAGGCCTCATAGGCGGAAATCCAAGCGGCCTGCTACACATCGCCCTTGCGGATTACCGGGCCGGCTTCCATCGAGGTGTGGATCTCGTCCGCGGTGCGGTCGAGGAAGCGGGTCTTGATGAACACCACGCTCCTTCGCGGTGCGGATGGCCTCCTTGAGGTTGATGGTGGTGCGCCGCTCCTCGTCCATGATGCCCATCTTGATGGCTTTTCTCCATGCCGAGCAGCGCCTCGAATATCTCGACGGTGAAGGCGACTTCTTCCGGCCCATGTACCTTGGGCTTCACGACAGATCATGCAAACGCGATCAGCGCGGTGAGCGCGGCATCCATGATGCGTTCCGGCACCTCGTGGTCGCAGCGGTCGGTAATCGCCGGATTGGTCATCAGGTAGCCGACATTGCGCACCAGCATCAGCGAGCGTCCGGCCAGCAGCTGGCCGCCATTCGACGCCGTATAGCGGCGATCCAGGTTGAGCTTGCGGGTAAACGTCCTGCCGCCCTTGGTGATCTCCTCGGCACGCCTTCCATCAGGCCGAGCCAGTTCCGGTAGACGACGACCTAGTCTTCGGCATCGGCGGCGGCGATCGAATCCTCGCAGTCCTGGATCCTGGTCAGTGCCGATTCCGCCCGCGATGCTGGCCGCATCGGTCTTGCCGATGCCGCTGGCGGTCGATAACGATCTCGATATGCAGGCCGTTCTTGACCAAAAGCACGGCTTCTGGATTGGCGGCCTCGCCGCGATAGCCGGCGAACTGTTTCGAGTCGGCAAGCCTGGTGGCTCCGGACGCTCGCCTCCAGCGCGTCGTTCACCAGTGAGAGCACGTTGACGCCGGCCCAGTTGCCCGTGGCCAGCGGCACCGACTGGTCGAGGAAATCCTTAGCCCAGGCAATCACCTTGGCGCCG
Source organism: Bradyrhizobium sp. UFLA05-125 (assembly GCF_059803515.1). Classification (NCBI taxonomy): domain Bacteria; kingdom Pseudomonadati; phylum Pseudomonadota; class Alphaproteobacteria; order Hyphomicrobiales; family Nitrobacteraceae; genus Bradyrhizobium; species Bradyrhizobium sp. UFLA05-125. Next base: position 176,929 of record NZ_JBANBJ010000007.1, read on the forward strand.
CGCGCCGGGTTGAAGCCCTTGCTCTTCTCGGCGCCGCCGGTCTAGGGGACGGCGTCGTTGCTGTAGAACGCGTCATTGCTGCCATGAGGGAAAAAGTCTGGTGTTGCGACGATCGATTGAATCCGCCCAATACGCCTCCCACGATTATCGCGCGGCGCTGTCGGCCGCCAGCTCGAACAACGTCACTGTCCTTTGGCGTATCTCGGAAAGAGCGAATCAATTCCAATCTGGCATGGATCTGCCTGAAAATGGTATTGGACTCACTGAAGGCAGTTGGCGAGATTGCACCGGGATCAATCAGAATTGATAATCTGAAGGAGGGGAACGGCGCGTTCGTCGTTGGTCCTCCTCCTCACATTGACCGACTCTCAAGCGGAGGTCTCGCAAGTTGTGCCTGGAGCCGACATCAAGCTCTTTCGGTGCTCATGAGCAGGTCGTCCCTGGGAGCCCTGCGCTAAGATGCCGCGCTAACCGCCCTCAGGGCTAGGATGCTTGTCCAGTACGATCCGGAAATCGCGAGGCGGTGCCTCACGAAGTAAAACCGTGACCCGAACCAACCAACCAAGCTAAGGTGCAGCAGGGATGAAGAAATCAGTGTCAACACTCTCACGTCGCTCGTTCTTGACCGGAGCGGCTGGCGTACTCTCGGCACCCTTGGTACTCAGGGCCTCGCCCGCCGCAGCGAACTCTGGCTCGCTAACGATCACGAGTTGGGGAGGAAGCTTTCAGGAGGCATTGGTCAAGGCTGTGACCGATCCCTTCACCGAGGAAACAGGAATCAAGATCAGTATCGTCTCTACACCGGACCTCGCAAAACTGAAGGCTCAGCAGCTCACAGGTAATGTAGCTATGGATGTTTTTAGCGCATCAGCCGAAGTGGCCGCAGCTGGATCCAAGCAGGGGTTTTGGGAAAAGTTAGATCTTTCAAAGCTTGACTTGGAGGACATGACATTCCCGCCAACCAGTGAGTACGTCGCGTTTGACATGTACGCCGGGGGCATAGCATGGGACCCGAGCAAACACGGTGAAGGAAAACACCCGACCAATTTTGCCGATTACTTCGACCCGAAGAAGTTCCCGGGTCGCCGCACCTTTCGCAATCGTCCCAACGAGACGCTCGAGGCCGCGCTTCTCGCCGATGGCGTCGCACCGAAGAACATTTATCCGCTCGATGTTGATCGCGCGTTCAAGGTGCTCGATCGCATCAAGCCCAGCGTTGCCTCGTGGATAACTGCGACTGCTCAGACGATCTCCCTGTTGCAGGCGGGAGAGGTGGATTTCAGTTATTCATACGCCGGTCGCGTCAAAGAGACTGGTCGCAGCGGTCAGCCCTTGGCGTTCTCTTTTGAGCAGAACCTGCTTACCACCGAAAACCTCGCTATACCTAAGGGCGCACCGAACGCGGCGAACGCGATGAAATTTATCGCCTACTCCGCACGGCCGGAGGTTCAGGCGCGATTATTCAATACGTTCCTTTCGGTTCCAAATTCCAAAAAGGCAATGTCAATGTTAGGTGCCGAAGCGAGAAAGTGGATGCCCGATATGAACAATCCCAACCATCTCGTTCTCGACGGCAAGTATTGGGCAGACAATCTGGAGGCGGTATCGCGTCGCTTCAAGGAATGGATTCTGACCTGAGTGCTCAGATTCTTAGGACGAGTCAGTCCCGTTCCGGTCACGCTTTAAATAGAAACTCGGTTGTGACTTAGGCTAGCACCTCATTTGTACGGTCATGCGTCGTATGGCCCTACAATTGAAAACATCACGGTGCTTCCGGTTCGGGCGTCGCACGGGCTCGCGATGAGGGACCGCGATCGCTATTCCATCAAGAGCTCCGGCAGGCGCTTGCGAACAGGTCTGTTCGCCGCGCGAACGTAATTGCTAGCAGTCGAGCGCGAGGTCGAAGCTCATAGCAATCCTGCCGGCATTTGCACGAGGTCGATTAGCTGCAGTATCTCGAGCTCGTCGATGTCGAGACCCTCAAGCCGGCCGCGAAACCTTTGAGTCGTCCTGCGGCGCTTTTACGCGGCGGCCTGCGTCGGATTCGTCCGGTTGCTCGACAGTGTAATCCTGGAGCAGGAGGCGGACGAGTATTGCGAGCGAGCAATTGGCGCTCGACTCGACTGCATCGGCGTCTCGAAAACTCGGCGCGGATGTCCCGGCAGCTAAACTCATCCGCATTAGCGGGAAGTTCGATCGCCGGTCTCAGGCTAAGTGGGACCGGAGGCGTCCGGCCCTCGGACCCATAGCGAGGCCATCGCGGCAACGGAGCCGGCACGCACTTGCCATGTGGCGAGATCACACATGAAAGTTGAATTGATTAGCCACAGACCACCGGGCGGCATAAATTCCAATCTGGTATTGGCTACTTCGAAATTGGTATTGGCTCGACCGGAACGGTTCGTCCACAAATCCCTGGATGAAGGATACGACGTTCGATATTAGGGATAGCAATACGAGAGGCGGAGCCGTGGAGCGCTACATTCTCATTGATAGACAAGATCCGGTTGCTGTGATCGCGCTAAACAGGCCGGAGATCCTCAATGCCTGGCACGCTCCAATGCGGAGCCAATTCGTTGATGCCCTCCTGGAGCTTCAGAACGACAATGCAGTCGGTGCGATTGTTCTGACAGGGGCGGGAGACAGGGCATTCTGTGCAGGTCAAGATTTCAACGAAGCGAAGACGTTCGACGGTGACAGCGGTTCCAAATGGATCGCAGAGTGGGAGCGTTTGTACGATGTCATTCGGTCGCTTCCTAAGCCACTGATCGCGGCTTTGAATGGTGTTGCTGCCGGTTCGGCCTTCCAAGTTGCGCTTCTCTGCGACTTCCGCATTGGTCATGCTGGAGTGCGGATGGGGCAGCCCGAAATCAATTCCGGCATTGCGAGTGTCACTGGGCCCTGGATTATGCGGGAAATCCTAGGACTCGCTCGCACCACAGATTTGACGCTCAGCGGCCGTTTGATGGATGCAGCGGAGTGTCACTCAATTGGAATCATCAACAAGATTGTTCCAGCGGAAAGCGTCCTCGACGCTTCTCTTTCGCTAGCGCGGGAATTGGCTGCGAAGCCTCCTGTTGCCATGCGCCTAGACAAGCAGTGGCTTCGCGAGATGACGGAGGTCAGATTCCGCGAGTGTCTCGATGCGGCAGCGCGGATCCATCGAGAGGCTTACGCCTCAGGCGAAACAGCTCGGATGATGGAAAAATTCCTGGCCGAACGTGCAGCCAAGAAGGCGTAACCTTCCCATGGTCGAGTCGCTTAAAGGCTTTATCGCAGACTTCAACAAGAAGGCGGACCAGAAGCCGGACCAGCTCTTTGCCCAGTTCAACGGTGAAGCGATCACGTTTGCGACGTTGAAGAAGCAATCTACGACATTTGCGGCCGAGCTACGTCTTAGAGGCGTACAGCCAGGTGATCGGGTCGCCGTGATGATGCGGAATTCGCGGCTATCCCTACCTGTACTTTTCGGGATCGGCCGAGCAGGCGCCGTCTGGGTTCCAGTAAATGCACAGCAGAAAGGTGCGGGGCTACGCTACATTCTTGATCACAGTAAGCCGAGACTGGTGGTCTGCGATCGCGAGTTTGATCCGATCATTGCAGATTGCGGCGCCGCGATTTCAGTTGATGCGCTGATCACGATCGGTGAGCCGCATGATGAACACTCACTCGAGACAATTCTGCAGAAGGAACTAGCTTTCGCCGATGCTCGCCTCGAAGCTGATGATCTGTTCGCGATAATGTATACGTCGGGCACGACCGGACGACCAAAAGGTGTTCTCGTCACGCATGGCATGTTGCGGCTTGCCGGAGAGGCCGTTCGCATCCTGACGGTGATGAGGTCGGGGGATGTATTCTTCGTTTGGGAGCCGCTCTTCCACATTGGCGGCGCTCAACTGATCACGCTGCCGATCATTGAAGATGTCACATTGGCAATGGTCGATCGTTTCAGCGCTAGTACTTTCTGGAGTCAGGCGCGAAGCGCTGGCGCGACGTACATTCACTATCTGGGCGGCGTTTTGCAGCTTCTGTTGAAGCAGCCAGAAAGCCATCTTGATCGTCAACACTCCGTTCGCATTGCTTGGGGGGGCGGCTGCCCAAGAGACGTTTGGCCAAAATTCAGGGATCGCTTCGGTGTGGAAATCCGGGAGTGCTATGGCATGACCGAAGCCTCGAGCATTACCACTTGCAACACCGAAGGAGTGGTCGGTTCGGTTGGCAAGCCGATGCCTTGGTACACTGTTGACGTTGTAGATGAGAGCGGCAATCCCATTGCTCCCGGCTGCAGAGGGGAGATTGTTGTTCGGTCCTCATTGGAGGGGGCGCTTTTCAAAGGGTACCTGGACAATCAAGAAGCGACCGATAAAGCTCTTGCAGTGGGAGCTTTGCGCACGGGCGACTCGGGCATCTTGGATACAGAAGGAAATCTCTGGTTCCATGGACGCATCACGGACAGCGTCCGTTGCAAGGGGGAGAACGTATCGGCTTGGGAAGTTGAGCACGTAGCGGCCAATCATCCTGCTGTGGAGGATTGCGCAATGATCGGCGTAGCTGCGGAACTCGGCGAACAGGATATCAAACTGTTCGTGAAAGCCAAGAAAGGCAAGTCAATCGAACCGGAACGTCTGTCTTACTGGCTCTCCGAACGCCTCGCATCGTATCAGAATCCACGATACATCGAAATCGTCGGTGAGTTCGAGCGCACGCCAAGTCAAAGGATCTTGAAGCATCTGCTTTCAAAGGATTTGGGCAGCTGTTGGGATCGGCTGGCGGCGCGACAATCAGCTCGGATCTAGGCGGGCTCAGCTCCATTCGGCAGTCCTCGGAATGATCTGAAATAGCTCTGCGACCCGCGCCAAAGTTGAGCGGCTCGAAGCGCTGGTGTCAGACGCGCGGTATTTAACAATCCAGCTCCCTATAATTATAGCGAGAAATCCGATGAAACCCATTGCGGTCCCTGCACAATTGCTTGCCGTCGCTCCGGCGGCCCTAGCCGCACGCGCGCTTGCAGGCGATGACCCCACATCTGGCGTCGCGGGCGTGGACGAGAAGATCAATGCCGCTACCGCCCAAGCACCGATTGACGAGCAGAACTCGGTGACTAGCCACACCATCCAGGCTCATGGCCAAACCTTAGCTTATAAGGCCACGGCAGGCACCCTGACCATCCGCGACGACGACGGCAAGCCAACTGCCAGCGTGTTCTATGTCGCGTACACGCTCGACAATCCAAAGGGCGGCCTGAACCATCGCCCCGTGACCTTTATCTACAATGGTGGCCCAGGCTCCTCAAGCATCTGGCTGCACTTGGGCTCTTTCAGTCCGATGAGGGTTAAGACCACCGGCCCCGACCACATGGGCTCGGCGCCGTTCGACTTTGGCGCCAACGCAGACACCCTACTCGACAAGACTGACCTGGTGTTCATCGACGCTATTGGCACTGGCTATTCGCGCGAGCTCAGCGAGGCCAACATCAAGGTTTTTTGGGGCATCGAACAGGACGCAAACGCCTTCGCCCGCGCCATTAGCCGCTACATCTTGCTGAATGGCCGCGCGAATTCACCCAAGTTCTTGTTCGGCGAATCCTATGGCACCACACGCTCGGCGGTCCTAGCCTATAAACTACACCGATGTGGTATCGACCTTAACGGCGTGGTGCTGCTGGCGTGCTGGCTGAATCCTGCTGCACAGATCGGGGTAGACGACCTCATCTACGTGAAATACCTACCTACCTATGCGGCAACAGCGTGGTTCCATAACAAGATTCCGAACAAGCCGAACGACATCGCTGTTTTCCTGGCCGATGCTCGCGCATGGGCCAGCGGTGTCTATGCTGCCGCGCTATTCAAAGGGCACGCGATCGGCCAGCAGGAGTTCGATCAGATTGCCCAGCAGATGTCCGCCTTTACTGGCCTATCGGCTGACTACATCAAGAAGGCCAAGCTGCGCGTGAGCGAACGGCGCTTCAGGCGCGAGTTGCTACGGGACCAAGGTCGCATTATCGGCTACCTTGATACTCGCTATCTCGGCCGGGAAGAGGATAGCATCAGCGAGGCTGCCAGCTACGATCCGTCCACTGTGGCCATCTCCGGCGCCTTCATTGGCGCGGCGGGCGACTACATTGCCGGCGAACTTAACTACAAAACCAACTTGGAATATCGCTTCTGGAACGACAGAGCTTACGCGACCTGGGACTACCGCCGCAACGTCATAAACCGCAGCGGCAAGCGGGTATTTTCACAAGACATTGTGTCGCCAGTCTACCTCGATTTGGCCCAAACCATGCGTGAGAACCCCCACATGAAGGTTCTATCGCTAAACGGATTGTACGATCTATCCACGCTCTTTTTCGAGACCGAATGCGATATCAACCAAATGCTCTTAGATCCGGAGATTAAGGCCAACCTGTCCATCCGATATTATCCGTCGGGCCACATGGCTTATCTCGACCTCGATTGCCTCAAGCAGATGCACGCCGACCTCAGTCAATTCTACGACGTAGCTGCGCAGAATAAGGCTGGTTGAGGGGCTTGGGATCCGGCCTCTCTCTCTCTCAAATTCAGAGGCTTGGACGCAATTGACAGAACTAAGCGCTGTTCTTCGGTTTCCTTCGTGGCAAGGCCTCGAGTTAACCAGCATAAGGCCTGCAAGAAGGCATAGTTGTTTCGATCGATGAAGAGGAGCCTACCTTTATCCTGCGCCAGATGGATGCACCCGCAGCGATTCATCAAACGTGTATGAGTGTTATCAGCTATCCGGAAGCGCTCATCGGCAACCCTGAGAGGGATGGCTATGACAACATCATTGATCTGCTACACGATAGGAACCTTGCAGGTCGCGGCATGGGAATTGAGTTCGGGAACTTAGGATCTCTAGCAGCGGCGAAATTTAGAGCCCGCCTCCCAGACGCTAGGATCGTCGATTGCTCCAATGCTGTTACCTGGATCCGGATCGGTAAGTCAGACCTTGAAGCCGCCACGATGCGGGACGCTGCCGCCATTTCGGACGCGGCGATGATGCGGGCTTGGCAAACCATCGGAGCGCCTGCGCCGGGTTCACAACGCGCACATTGCCGGAATGGAAGCCTCGCTTGAAGCGAGCAACGTTTACGGAAGAGCAGATTATCGCTGTGTTGAAGGAGCGTGAGACTGGGACAAAGACAGCCGACCTGGCTCGCAAGCATGGAATCTCCGAGGCGACAATCTACAATTGGAAGGCCAAATTCGGCGGCATGGATGTCTCTGAGGCCAAGCGGTTAGAGGTGCCGGAAGAGGAGAACGCGAAGCTAAAAAAGCTTCTGGCCGAGCAGATGCTTGATGTGGCCGCCCTGCGCGAGCTCCTTTCAAAATGGTAGGGCCCGCCGCCAAGCGCGCTGCGGGCGCGCATCTGCAGGCCGTCATGAGCCTGTCGGAACGGCGGGCCTGTTCGATCGTCGGCGCGGATCGGAAGATGATCCGCTATCACTCCAGTTGCCCTCCGGATGCGGAGCTGCGTGGCCGATTGCGCGATCTCGCCAACGAGCGGCGGCGTTTCGGATCCCGCCGGCTGTTCGTCTTGCTGCGGCGGGCAGGCGAACCGTCGGGGATCAACCGGATCTACCGGCTTTATCGCGAGAAGGGCTCACGGTTCGCAAGCGACGAGCCTGCAAGGCCGTGGGGACCCAGGCCTCGATTCTGGTGGAGGCTAAGCCCACTACCCGCTGGTCGCCGGACTTCGTCCACGACCGGTTCGCCAACGGGCGGCGCTTCCGCATCCTCAACATCGTCGATGAAGGGACCAAGGAATGCCTGGGCGCCATTCCGGATACGTCGATCTCGGGAGGGCGCGTCGCCCGCAAACTGACGGCGATCGTCGCACGACGTGGCAAGCCAGAAATGATCGTGTCCGACCATTGCACCAAGTTCACCTGCAACGCCATGCTGGCCTGGAGCATGGACACGGTCATCGACTGGCACTTCAGCCCTAGAAAAGCCGATGCAGAACGACTTCATCGAGAGTTCATGTATAGACGGCCCCGCGGGTGCAAGAGGTTTCGACAACATTTTGGATCACGGTCGGGTGCGTTCAGGTATACGGCCTGTTAGTGCGACCGATGCATGGTCGCTGGCCCTGATGGAGATCGCGGATCGAGGCCTCATCAACGGGTCGCGCTTGTTGCGCTTAAAACTCTTCGGGCTTTCTCGATCCCCAGCTCCGCCGGTTTCCATCACGCTGTCATCTGCCCTCACACCTTAAGTTAGCCCCATCCGCAAGCTTCACGCAGCAGATGTAGGCCTATAATACTCCCCCGTCGTCATCATCGCCCAGACGATCCGAGCCAACTTGTTGGCAACGGCGACTGCGACAACCATGGGTCTACGTCGCTCGAGCAGAGCTTCGATCCATCCGCCTCCGACTCGTGAGCGTGCCTTTGGGAACCGGACGACGTTACGTGCTCCGATGACCAGCAAGTGCCTAAGATAAGAATCTCCCTGCTTCGTTATGCGGCCGAGCCGATCCTTTCCACCAGTCGAGTTCTGCCTTGGCGTTAGGCCGAGCCAAGCTGCGAACTCCCGTCCGGAGCGGAACATGGTCGGATCGGAGACGGTGGCAGCAAGGGCTGTAGCCGTTATGGGACCGACGCCAGGGATTGAAACAAGCAATCTCGCCACCGGATGCGCTCTCTGGATCTGAGCCAACTCTCGCTCGATGGCTTCAATCTGCCGGTCGACTTCCTTCATCTGGTTTACAAGCGCTGCCAGCGCACGCGCGCCGTAGTTGGCAGCGGTACCCGATCGTCGTCCAACATTTGCAGCAAACCATCCACGCTTTGTCGGCCTTGCCCAACGATAACTCCGAACTCAGCAAAATGGGCTCGGATGGCGCAAGCCGTCCTGGTCCTCTGGCGAACCAGCAGGCCTCTCGCTCGATGAAGCATCAGGAAGCCTTGGTTCTCGACACTCTTGATTGGTACGAACCGCATGTTAGGGCGAGCAACCGCCTCGCAGATTGCGGCCGCATCAGTGGCATCGTTCTTGGCTCCTCGCCGGACGTAGGGCTTTACATATGCCGGTGGAATCAATCTCACATCATGCCCAAGCCGCTGGATCTCGCGTGCCCAGTGGTGCGCGGAAGCACAGGCCTCGATGCCGACCAGACAGGGTGGCCAGTGTTGAGAAGAAGGAGATGATCTCACCACGCCGCAGGCGTTGGCGACAGGTCACCGACCTGCGTCATCAACCGCATGGAGATGAAAAGCGAACTTCGAAATGTCCAACCCAATCGTCGCGACGTTCATCTTGAATGACTCCTTCTGCCGCCAGCATATCTGGCATCATTTCATCGGCGCCGAGAGAGCGGGGCCGTCTTCCCCATCAATGGCCGGATGCGCGATGAGCTACTCAACGACACCCTCTTCTTCGATCTCGACGACGCCCGCACCAAGATCGCCAACTGGGTCGCCGACTACAATATCCGGCGGCCTCACTCGTCGCTGAAATACCTGACCACCGTGACTGATCTGAGGCCGGCAAACTGGACCATTTTTGGCTAGAGTTTGCGCCTGCCGAATCCCCTCGGCTGGGAGGAGCGGACGACGATGAAGGCCTCAAGATTTTCGGACGCCCAGAAGGCGTTCATCCTGAACCAAGCCCATGACGGGGTTGCGGTGGCGGAGGTCTGCCGCAAGGCCGGGATCAGCCAGGCGACCTACTTCAACTGGAAAAAGAAGTATGAAGGGCTGCTGCCGATCGAGATGCGGCGGTTGAAACAGCTCGAGGATAAGAACGCCAAGCTGAAGAAGCTGGTGGCGGAATTGTCGCTGACAGGGAGATGCTGCAGGACCTGATCCGCCGAAAGTTATGAGGCCTGCACGGAAGCGCAAGCTGGTCGACGAGGTTTGCGGTGAGTGGCAGGTCTCGATCCGGAAGGCTTGTGAAGCCCTCGAGTTCGACCGATCGACCTACCATTACAAGTCGCGTCGCTCCGGCCAGGCTGCCCTCGAAGATCGGATCAAGGAGATCTGTCATGTTCGCGTTCGCTACGTCTATCGCCGCGTTTGAAGGTGGGATCTGAGCCGACATCGCGCACAAGCGCAACAAGGCCATCGATACGCTTGCGGAAGTCGACTGGATGGCTGGCCAGGAGCGCTTTATGTCTTCCGGGCCGAGAGAGCCGACAAAATAAAGATCGTATGGTGGGATGGCTCCGGCGTGTGAAAAGGCGAAGTTCTGTTGGCCGCGGATTGGGCGTCACCGGGTGCAGCTCAACCCCGGCGCAGTTGACGGCACTGCTGGATGGGATGGATTGAAAGCGTGAACTGGAGCGAGACGATCATTGCGGAACTTGGTTTCCGAACGAGGAGAACCCCACTGGCGAGATCGACGTCGGAACGATCGAGCCTGACTGCTTCGCCCGATCGCAGACCCGAGCTCGCCAACAATCCGATTAGCGCCTTCCCCAGATCCAGGGCGATTCCGCCTCCACATATCCTCATCGAGGCAGAGTTGGCGTCGCCCATCGATGGGCGCGCATTGGGATATCGCGATTCGAATCGGGGAGATATGTCGCCATGGGCGGATGAAATTGGACCTTCGCCGGCTCCGATGAGGGCGGCCGGTGCGCGGCCGCGATCTACACCCTCATCGCCACTGCCCTATGCCGATTGCGACCTAGGCAGGATTATGCCGCCCACCGAACTATGCCGAACGGATTTGGTATGGCACGCCGTTGTCACTCTGGCACGCGTCGATCGCGTGCAGGGCGGCCCCATTCCATTCGGCATAGTCTGGTCGTTCAGGCGAGTAGGAGGTCGTTCGGTTGGAAGCGGATTCGCTTGCCGCGCTCGTACGGCTTGAGCTTCGCCAGGGCAGCTTCCTTGAGGACGAGGTGGGCGTGCAGGTACGTCTGCGTCGTCTCGCGATTCATGACCGAGCCACAGCGCGATCACGGAGCAGTCGACGCCGGCTTGCGCAGCAGTTCCATCGCAGCGCTGTGCCTCAGCACGTGCGGCGACACGCTCTTGGCCTTCAAAGACGGGCAACTCTTGTGAGCGACACGAACATGCTTTCCCAGCAGGGACTGGACGCTATCCGCACTGAGTCGGCCCCCGTGCACGTTCGGGAACAACGCTGTTGCTCCTTTCCGCAACGGTCCTTGAGCCATGCCTGGAGCGCACACCGAGCGAGTGTGGTCAGCGGAGTGGTCCGCTCCTTCCGCCCTTTACCGACGCATCGTACGTGTGCACTCTGAGAGGCGCAAGCCTGTCTGGGCCGCGACCAGCAGCAAGGTGTGATCGCGGCGACCAAGCCACGTCGTTCGATCGGGCGCGGCGAGAACTGCCTCGATCTCGGGGCGCGTCAGGAAGTGCACCTGTCGCTTGTCATGGCGCTTGCTCGGTATGGCGAGCACGCGCTGGATCAGCGCACTGTGTGCCGGTTCCTCGAAGGACACGAACCTGAAGAAGGATCTGATGGCCGTCAGACGCAGGTTACGCGTCTTCGCGCTGGCACCGCGCTTTACCTCGAGATCGGTGAGGAACGCGCCGATAAACGTTGCATCCAGATCGGCGAGCGTCAGGGCCGATGGGAACTTCCGCAGCCGCACCTGCGCGAACATGAACAGCAGCCGGAACGTGTCTCTGTAGGAGGCGATCGTGTTGCCGCTAACATTGCGCTGACGCATGAGGCGCTCGGTGAAGAAGCGCTCGATCAACGTGGCGACGTTGCAGGCGGGCTTCATTGCGTCACCTCCCATCGCCGATCGAGACGCCGCGCCGCTTCTTCCATCAACTCGGGGCAGGCCGAGAGATACCAGTAGGTATCGCGCACGCAGGCGTGGCCGAGGTAAGTGGAGAGCACTGGGAGTTGTTGCTCGATGTCCTTGCCTTCGCGATACCAATCGAGCAGCGTCCGGATGGCGAAGCGATGACGGAAGTCGTGCACGCGTGGCCCGGTACGATCACCTGGGCGCCGCAGCCCGATCTCTCGGGACAATCGCCAGAAGACGCGATGAACGTACTGGTGCAGCAAGCGGCCTCCCTGTTCGGCAACGAAGAAGGTCGAGCCGCAGCGTGATCCGAGCATCGTGTCGCGCCGGTGGGCGTACTCGCGCAACGCGGTTCTCGTCGTCGGATGCAATGGCACGAGCCGCGACTTGCCGAACTTGGTCAGCCGGACCGTCATCACGCCGGCGTCGAGGTCGACCGCATCACGCTCCAGGCCCATCGCCTCGGATATACGCATGCCTGTCACCGCGATCAGCCCGAACAAGGTAGGTCCATCGGCGCAGCCCGTCTGCTGGCGGCAAAGCCAGCGCTGCCGTCAGCAACGCATCGATCTCCGCGTCCCTGTAGACATAGGGCTTGGCGCGCTTCCATCCGGGCAGCATGCCGACGGGCGACACATCCGTTCTCGGATCGAAGTTGGCGAAATGGCGCGCGAACCCTCGCACGTCGCTCAATCGCAGCGCCCAGGATGCATGACGATTGGGCGGCAGCGTTGCCCATTCCATTGCCAGCTTTGTCGTGATGATCCTGGCTTTGCGCTTCTCCATGAAGGCGACGAAGTCGGCGAGCCGACGGGTCTGGTGCTCGTACTTGTATCCCAACCCCTTGCGAATGCTCAGGTACCTATCGAGTGCGGAGCGCAGATCGGTCATTGCAAGCCTCCCGGCCAGGGCAGGCTCAATGCTCTCAGCGCATCGATGTCGACCTTTGCGTAAATCCGGGTGGTGGCTCGTGCCGCAGCAACTGTCCGATCTCCGACAAGGTCGCGCCAGATCGGAGAAGCTCGGTAGCGAGACTGTGTCGGAAGATATGGGCGCCGCGATGTGCGCAACCGTCGGTTCCAACGCGATCGAGGGCGGCCTTGGCGATCATGGTGATCGCGCATCCGGAAGCAAAGCCGACGTGTGGCGCGAGTGTGCGGACGAACAGCCGTCGGCACGACGACTTTGGGCGGCCATTGCGCAGATATGCAACGATAGCCGCGCCAATGTCTGGCGGTATCGGCATTCGTGCACGCTGTCGGCCCTTGGCGCGAACGAGTATCTCGCTGGCGCGCCAGTCGATATCGTCGAGGGTGAGCGTCGCAACCTCGTCGGCCCGCAGGCCGAGCTTGGCCAGCAACAACAGAATGGCGTAGTCGCGCCGTCCCATCACCGTCTCTCGGTCGCAACCGTCGAGAGCCTTCTGCACCTGAGCGGCAGGCAGATAGGTCGGTAGAGTTGCGAGTTCCATCGGCGCATCGATGGAACGCAATCCGCCAGCGGGCGCGAGTTCAGCCCCCGATGGTGGAGGTAACGGAGAAAGGCACGCAACGACCAGCACATCGCCTTGCCTGTCCCCGGACTCCCGTCCTGGGCGTGGCGCTCAACGTAGCGGATCACGTCCTCTTGGCTGATCTTGCCCAGGGCGCCGGCGCCGCCGGAGCACACTTCGTGCAGGAACCTGCGGATGACTGGGAGATGGCGGACGATGGACCTCGGGGCCAAGCCGCGCTCTGATCGCAGGTAGGCAGCGAACTCCTTGAAGATCCGTTCGTGCGGGGTGAGAGGCGGTAGCACCAACGGCGTGATCGCGCCTTCCTCGCGCAGCACCGTCAGCCATCGCTTGAGCGCAGCTCGGTCACCGGGTTGGATAGACTGCCTCCTGCCTCGATGTTGGAGGTACCGCTCAACGACCTGCTCATCGAGATCGACCAACTTGTAGCGACGGCTCGCGATCCAACCAAGGAGCCCGCCGACCACGTTGAGGCAACGCCACGTGCCGTGCCGAACGAGCCTCTCTTCGACGAGACGAGCGGCGTAGCGCTCGACGAACTGTCCGTGCGGCCCGCTTCTGAGACGCCGGTACAGCCGGCTTCTACCCAAGTACTCCTCGACTTCCATCTTCCTGTTCTCCGCTGTTGAAAGCAGAGGCACAGAACGAACTATGCCGAACCGACCAAACGCCGGCCAGCGAGAAATCTGGGGAAAACGACCCGACTCGGCATAGTTTGGCGGGCGGCATAAACCGCAAAGCCCAATGACATCGATCTACAGGCTTGCGACCTGCTGGCTGCCTGCCGGATCATCCTGCCGAGCGCATCCACGAACTCATGCCTTGGAATTAGGCGACTCAGAACATCGCTCACGCCGCATAAGCGCGGTCAGTCATCCGCTCAAGATGGTTAACCAGGGGCCACCGGCATTTCGCGCCATTGCGAGCAGCAATCGAGAACTAACGTAACCGTTACGTCAACATTTGACGGGTAGTCGCGGCAACGCACACTCAACTAGCGGCTGATGAAAAGCGCGGTTGGTGGCCTCAAATTCCCAATCGTCTCGGCACGGTCTCCTTCAATCAGGACGAGTTCAATTCGTGCGAGATGATTGGACATGAGCTTCGGCCCGGCATTCCGCAACGCCACGACTTCGAGTGCCGCGCGAACTTCGGCAATCTATTCACCGAGTTTCGCAGCGAAGGAGAAGAAAGGGCAGCGTCGCTATCCAGGACCGTTAATTCCGATTTGGTATTGATCTATCCGAAGTTGGTATTGGCCTCGTTGAAAAGGGGGTGGTCACATTTCACACTGATCGAGCCAAGTTGATAAATTCAAAGAACGGAAAAAGTATGCGCGGAAAGCTCTCGCTGCTGCTTCTCTTGCTTTATCGGGCCGGTTATTCGGTTTCGACGAACCATTGGCTTCGCAAGCTGCCTGCTTGAAGATCGAACTAGGCCTCTTACGACTGTCATCCGCGCACAAAGCCCCGAAATGGCCCAGGAAAGATAGTCATGCGGAAATCAATATCAACTCTCTCGCGTCGCTCGTTCTTGACCGGAACCACCGGCGTATTCGCCGCGCCATTGCTGCTGAGGGCCTCGCGCGCCGCCACCAACTCTGGCTCGCTAACGTTCACTAGTTGGGGCGGAAGTTTCGAAGAGGCATTGGTCAAGACCGTGACCAATCCCTTCACCGAGGAAACGGGTATCAAGGTCAATTTTGTCCCTACACCGGACCTTGCAAAGGTGAAGGCGCAGCAGCTCACAGGTAATGTAGATGTCGATCTTTTTAACGTGACAGCAGAAGTGGCTGCAACAGGATCCAAGCAGGGTTTTTGGGAAAAGCTCGACCTTTCAACCGTTGAGATGGAAGATATGGCAATCCCACCGACTAGCGAATACGTCACATGGGATATGTTCGCAGGCGGCGTAGCATGGAATCCGAGCAAATACGGTGAAGGAAAACACCCGACCAATTTCGCCGGTTATTTCGACTTGAAGAAGTTCCCTGGCCGCCGCACCTTTCGCAATCGTCCCAACGAGACGGTTGAGGCCGCGCTTCTTGCCGATGGCGTCGCACCGACAAGCATCTATCCGCTCGATGTTGATCGCGCGTTCAAGGTACTCGATCGTATCAAGCCTAGCATTGCCTCGTGGATAACTGCGACTCCTCAGACGATCTCTCTTTTGCAGACGGGCGAGGTCGATTTCAGCTATACGTATGCCAATCGCGTCAAAAGCACGAATGAGCCGGGAGGTGGAATGCCGTTGGCATTCTCATTTGAACAGAACTTGCTCAGCACCGAGAAGCTCGCGATCCCCAAAGGGGCGCCGAACAGGCAGAACGCGATGAAGTTTATTGCCTACAACATGCGCCCGGAAGTTCAGGCGCGACTATTCAACCTGACGCCCACAGTTCCGAACTCAAAAAAGGCAATGTCCATGTTAAACGCTGAGGCGAGAAAGTGGATGCCTGATATGAACGATCCCAACAATGTCGTTCTCGACGGTGCGTATTGGGCCGACAACCTGCAGGCCATATCGCGCCGCTTCAAGGAATGGGTCCTGACTTGATTGCCCGATTGCAATCAAGATGCGACTGACGAAGCTCTAGTGATGGGAGATATTGTGAGAAATCTCTGGTTCTACGGTCGCATCACTGACAGCGTCCGATGCAGGCGAGAACGTATCGGCTTGGGAGTTTGAGCACGCAGCTGCCATTCATCCTGCGATGGAGGATGGCGCAATGATAGGCCGCAACTGCCCGAAGAGTGTGCTGTAGTTGAACCGGTTGTCAGCTTTCTCAATTGGGCGGCACGATCGAGGATCAAGGAGTGGCTCCGAAACACCGTCGTCGGGGAAGATATCCTCGCCCCTTACCTATTGCAGGAGGAGTATCGCCTGCATCACGCACGCTCCTGCAAGGAGTGCACCTAACTCGTTGCGCTTTACCATTGGATTACACGGCATTTCCAAGAGTGCGATCAATTCCAATGCGGAATTAATCTCTCCGAAATTGGTATTGGCGCCGCCGAAGGCCAGTAGCGCACAAGTGCGTCAAACGGATCAGTTCTTCTAGGGTGGAATGGTGCACGAACGCGAGCATTATGTAGACGGAGCTTGGGTTGCCCCTCTGGAGCAAAAGCTCCTGGATGTGACCGATCCTTCGACTGAGGAAGTCTTCACTCGTATTGCTTTGGGTGGACCAAAGGACGTCAACCGCGCTGTCACCGCCGCTCGCGCTGCGTTTCTCTCTTTTTCTCGCACTGCTCCGCAAGAAAGGATCGAGCTTCTGCGGAGCATACTTGCGGAGTACGAGAAACGGCGCGACGACGTTGCCGAAGTTCTCTGTCGGGAAATGGGCGCCCCCCTGAAGCTTGCACGCGACCAGCAGTCGGCGCCCGCCGATCTGATTAGCATGATCGACGTGCTGCAACACTATCAGTTTGAAGAACTTAGAGGAGGTACCAAAATCGTCCGAGAGCCGATCGGGGTAGTCGGCTTGATCACTCCATGGAACTGGCCTATAGGCCAAATCATAATGAAGGTAGCGCCAGCGATCGCTGCTGGGTGCACCATGGTGCTGAAGCCCTCTGAAGTGGCACCCTTGAACGCCATCATCTGGTCGGAGGTGATGCATGCGGCTGGCGTGCCTAAAGGTGTTTATAATATGGTCCAGGGCGAGGGTGGTGCTGTTGGCGAAGCTATGTCTGCCCATCCTGGCATTGACATGATGTCGTTTACCGGCTCGACGCGCGCTGGCACCCGGGTTGCCCAAGGTGCCGCAAGAACGGTCAAGCGTGTGGCTCAAGAACTCGGGGGAAAGTCGGCCAATATTTTGTTGTCTGCTGTTGACTTCAAAAATGCCGTCACGCAGGGCGTGCTCAGAGCAATGCGCAATAGTGGCCAGGCCTGCAGCGCGCCCACGCGAATGTTCGTTCCGGCAGACAGGCACGACGAGGTGAAGGCGATCGCCAAAGCGGCCGTCGAAAAACTTGTGGTTGGTGATGTTCGCGATCCCAGCACAGATCTTGGTCCAGTGGTCAATGAGACTCAGTTCAATAAAGTGCAGCGCCTGATCCAGGTCGGAATCGACGAGGGAGCAGAGCTCGTCACTGGTGGTCGAGATCGGCCCAAGCATCTCAAGTCTGGCTATTTCGTGCGTCCGACACTGTTTGCCAATGTGCGGAATGACATGACTATTGCGCGCGAGGAGATATTTGGACCGGTTCTGTCGATCCTGCCTTACAGGAATGAAGAAGAGGTGGTCGAACTCGCGAACGATACGATCTACGGCTTGGCGGCCTATATTCAGTCGAGCGATCTTGCGAATGCGCGGCGAGTTGCAGGCCGCATTCGCGTCGGCACCGTCCATATCAACTACCCAGCATCCGATAGGTCCGCGCCGGTGGGCGGGTACAAACAATCGGGCAACGGGCGCGAAAACGGCAGGTGGGGGCTGGAGGAATACCTCGAGGTAAAGGCGATACTTGGCTACGGGACGAAATAACAATGTCAAAACGTTATTCTTATATTATCGTGGGGGCAGGCTCTGCCGGATGTGCCCTGGCATCGCGGCTCTCCGAAGAGACCTCGAACCGAGTCCTACTTTTGGAGGCCGGTGGCGAAGACTGGAGCCCGTTGATACGGATCCCGATCGGGACGGGTAAAATGCTGCGCCGCGGCGGCGTGCATGGTTGGTCGCTCTTCACGGAACCCAGCGCTGCGCTGGCAGGGCGACGTGAGTTCTGGCCGCGTGGGCGCGTAATTGGTGGATCTTCATCGCTCAACGGCATGCAATACCTGCGTGGCAATCCCGCGGACTATGATCGTTGGCGTGACATGGGAAATCCAGGATGGGGCTACAAGGACGTCTTGCCGTACTTCCTTAAATCTGAGGGGCATGAATCAAGAGGTTTGCCCTACCACAACCAGGGAGGTCCACTACACGTCCAGAAGGCATCTTCTCCCAATCCGCTATACCCGGCATTCATTCGAGCTGCGGTCGAGGCGGGTTTTTCAGCATGCGATGACTTCAATGGCGAAACGCAAGACGGATTTGGGCGCTACGAGTTCACAATTCGTAGCGGGCGTCGATGGTCAGTCGCCCGAGCCTTCCTGGATCAGGCCCGTCGACGTCCGAATCTGCGCGTGGTAACTCGAGCACATGCTAAGCGGGTCGTCTTCCAAGGGCGACGTGCGATCGGCATCGAGTACAGCCGGTTTGGAAAAACTGTCCAAGCATTTGCTGATGCTGAGGTGATACTCTGCGCCGGCGCGATCCATTCGCCATTCCTTCTGCTTCATTCGGGCATCGGCGACACGGACGCGTTGTCGAAGTTGGGCATACCGTCCATTACTCATCTACCGTCGGTGGGTAGTAATCTTCAAGACCATCCGACGATTACCTTGCAGTACGGCTGCACTCAGCCGCTTACTTTGCACAGCTTGGTTCGAGTCGACCGCGCTGCGTTGATGATGGCGCAGGCGGTGCTCTTGCGGTCAGGCCCTGGAACCAGCTTCCCGGTCGAAGCTGGTGGTTTCAGTCGGACACGTCCAGACCTCTCTCGCCCTAATATCCAATGGCACTTCGTCCTCGGTCTCGGACTGACAGCTCTGCGGTGGCCCGGCTTCGGGGGCGACAAGCTCAGCCGTGAAGGTTTCAGTATCGCCATAAATCATCTGGATACCGACAGTCGCGGCACAGTTTCGCTTGTCTCCTCTGACCCCTCCGTCAACCCTAAAATTGAAAGTGGCTATTTCTCTGTGCCGGATGATCTGCACACCTTGGTCGAGGCGGTTGGCGAGGTGCGCAAGGTCGCCGCGCAACCTGCACTCGTGCCGTTTATTGAAGAGGAGATTGCTCCTGGTCCGGGCATCCAGCACGCAGGTGAAATCGCAGACTGGATTCGCGCCACCGCTGGCAGCGGAAAACATCCTTGTGGCACGTGCCGCATGGGCAGCGACGATGCGGCGGTGGTTGATCCGGAACTCCGCGTTAGAGGCGTCGAGCGACTAAGAATCGTTGACGCATCGATCATGCCTACAATCGTTGCTGGCGGCCTAAATGCAACGACGATTATGATCGCTGAGAAAGCGGCCGATCTTATTCGCGCAAATGCTCGCGATGCAGCACCATCGGCTGATGTTCGCAAGGAGCTGCTTCCCGGATAGAAGCCAGCAGCCGCCGCCGGTCCGTCAGCCAAACCACATCGCTAACGGAGCGGCTCGGCGATGCGCTCGGAAAAGCCCAGGAAATCAGAACGGAACTATACTTCGTTATAGGGCGAGACGGGAACGTGGGTCGGCCAACCTCATATGGGGATGCTAGTGGACGCAGAATCTCGCGGAACTGACGGCGAAAAAATCGCGGATCTCCGGCATGAGCCCGGAAATTGCGATAAAAATTGTAAGTAACCTCTATATATTGCGATTTGCATCGGGCCCGGCCGGAACATGCAGGACGCCTGAAGACGCAATGCCCGCTTACCTCCTATGCAGATGGTAGCGCGCGGCGTTCTTGAACAGCAATTTGAATCGAGCGGCCCTACGCGAGCCAGCAACAGGAGCCAGAGTTATGCAAGGAAAGACAGAGACCGACCAAAGCGAAGCGTCTGCGATCCAGGAGCAAATAAACGCCGCTATCAGACAAGCCGAGCTGTCCGGCCAGTGGGAGTGTCCGCTCCAGGATGCAGCCACTGATCGCGCAGAGATGACAATTACAGATCGGGCGTACTGGTACTACAAATTAAAAAATCCTGTTGTGAGAGCGGAACGAAATGTGGTTGACGTTTTATTCAAGCATAACGGGTCTATTTTGGAGTTGCCTCGTGACCTCCGTATCGAATCCGAGGTCACTCTAAGCGCGGCCGGAGACCTAATCCCGCTAGACGGCATGGAGGCTTCCAAGGACGTACTATTTGCAAAAGTTGCAGAATCACTATTCGATGCTGATATTTCATTTGCGAATTTGGAGGCGCCCGTAACTCAACAACAGATAAGCACGTCTTTTATCCCCGGACGCGGTCCGGATAGCCCGCCTCTGATGTGTGTTTCGCCAGATCAATTCTTCGCAATGGCGGGGCATCAGGAAAGATACTTTACTGCTCTCAATTTCGCCAACAATCATAGCTTTGATATGGGAATTGAAGGTCTCGAGACAACACAAGACCATTTTGCTAAATGTAGAATCGCGGGCGTCGGCACGCCGAGAACTCACGAGGCATATGGGCGCGCGGTTACTATAACGAAGGCAGCAACTAAGATCGGATTTGTTTCAGTAACATTTGGGCTTAATGGTCATCAGCCTTCAGGCGAGCAGAAATATCGCGTACATACAGCTAGAATATCATCCAAATTCGTGGAGCCAGAGCTCGATCTGCTAAGAAAGCAGATCGACGACTGCAAAAGTCAAGGCTGCCACTTCATTGTTGCCTCTCTTCATTGGGGTCACGAATTTGAATTCTTTCCGCGACAGAAGCAGATCGACACCGCTCATACGTTAATAGAAGACGGAGTAGATTTAATTTTAGGCCACCATCCGCATGTAGTCCAGCCGATTGAGTACTACCGGCCGAAAAGAGATCCAGATCGCGTTGGGGTAATCGCTTATTCGTTGGGCGGTTTGACGAGTTGGTGGGATGCAGCTCCCCATATAGCCTTGGGCCTCATTCTCAGAATAAAGCTGGCGACGGGACGTTCAAGGGGCGCACGTTGCACTTATGTTTCCGCCGTAGAGCCAATTCCGGTTTTCCAGAACTGCTTCCGCCGAGGGGACACGCAACTGATACAAATCGAGAAGCTTAACGACGCATTGGCTGATTGCGCACGATCCTCAGATGAGCGTAATTCATTTATTGGACAGCTGAGAATTTATGCTGATCTCGTCTTAAATAGGTCCTGAGAACTGGATCACGCAAAATCGTTGCGGATAAGGCGATACCGTGCTGACGCGGGTCGTCCGTTTAGAAGCGCATTTGAGTGCGGCTGGGACGGTGCGTAGCCGCATCAATCGTTTAGGCTCAAGAGAAGCCTCAGCCATCGGGGATCAACCGGATCTACCGGCTTTATCGGGAGGAAGGACTCGTCGTCCGCAAGCGGCGGGCCCGCCGCAAGGCCGTGGGGACCCGAGCCCCGATCCTGGTCGAGGCCAGGCCCAACGCGCGCTGGTCGCTGGACTTTGTCCACGACCAGTTTGCCAACGGCCGGCGCTTCCGCATCCTCAACATTGTCGACGACGTCACAAAGGAATGCCTGGGCGCCATTCCGGATAGGTCAATCTCCGGACGGCGTGTCGCCCGCGAACTCACGGCAATCGTCGAGCAGCGCGGCAAGCCAGGAATGATCGTGTCCGACCATGGCACTGAGTTCACCTGCAATGCCATGCTCGCCTGGTGCAAGGACGCCGCCATCAACTGGCACTTCATCGCGCCCGGCAAGCCGATGCAGAACGGCTTCATCGAGAGTTTTATGTATAGACGGCCCCGCGGGTGCAAGAGGTTTCGACAACATTTTGGACCACGGTCGGGTGCGTTCAGGTATACGGCCTGTTAGTGCGACCGATGCATGGCCGCTGGCCCTGATGGAGATCGCGGATCGAGGCCTCATCAACGGGTCGCGCTTGTTGCGCTTAAAACTCTTCGGGCTTTCTCGATCCCCAGCTCCGCCGGTTTCCATCACGCTGTCATCTGCCCTCACACCTTAAGTTAGCCCCATCCGCAAACTTCACGCAGCAGATGTAGGCCTATAATACTCCCCCGTCGTCATCATCGCCCAGACGATCCGAGCCAACTTGTTGGCAACGGCGACTGCGACAACCATGGGTCTACGTCGCTCGAGCAGAGCGTCGATCCACCCGCCTCCGACTCGTGAGCGTGCCTTTGGGAACCGGACGACGTTACGTGCTCCGATGACCAGCAAGTGCCTAAGATAAGAATCTCCCTGCTTCGTTATGCGGCCGAGCCGATCCTTTCCACCAGTCGAGTTCTGCCTTGGCGTTAGGCCGAGCCAAGCTGCGAACTCCCGTCCGGAGCGGAACATGGTCGGATCGGAGACGGTGGCAGCAAGGGCTGTAGCCGTTATGGGACCGACGCCGGGGATGGAAGCAAGCAATCTCGCCACCGGATGCGCTCTCTGGATCTCAGCCAACTCTCGCTCGATGGCTTCGATCTGCCGGTCGACTTCCTTCATCTGGTTTACAAGCGCTGCCAGCGCATGCGCGCCGTAGTCGGCAGCGGTACCCGATCGTCGTCCAACATTTGCAGCAAACCATCCACGCTTTGTCGGCCTTGCCCAACGATAACTCC
>NZ_JBANBJ010000080.1:0-40393 GCF_059803515.1 Bradyrhizobium sp. UFLA05-125
GCTTCGCATCGTGCGGCAGCCGCGCTTCATCGCGGCGGCGCTGTGCGGCGTGATCGCCTATCCCATGATGAACCTGGTGATGACCTCGGCGCCGCTCGCCATGAAGCTCTGCGGCCTCAGCGTCAGCGATTCCAATTTCGGCATTCAATGGCACATTGTCGCCATGTACGGCCCGAGCTTCTTCACCGGCGCCTTGATCGCACGCTTCGGCGCGCCGAAGATCGTCGCCACCGGCCTCTTGCTGGAGGCGGGCGCCGCGGCGATCGGCCTCTCCGGCATCACCGCGATGCACTTCTGGGCGACGCTGATCGTGCTCGGGGTGGGGTGGAATTTCTCCTTCATCGGCGCCTCCGCGCTGGTGCTGGAGACGCACCGCCCGAACGAACGCAACAAGGTGCAGGCGTTCAACGATTTCCTCGTCTTCGGCATGATGGCGATCGGTTCGTTCTCCTCGGGACAGTTGCTCGCGAATTACGGCTGGTCTGCGGTGAACATGGTGGTGTTCCCGCCGGTGCTGCTGGGCCTGGCGGTCCTCTCGTTCGCCTCCTGGGCGCGCCGTCGCAAGGCGCGGCTGGAAGCCGCGATGGGCGAGTTTCCGGATGCGATTTGACGTAGTTCTGCTGAGTTCTTCCCGCGGGGTCGGAATCGTAGGGTGGGCAAAGGCGCGGAGCGCCGTGCCCACCATCTCTTCACGATTGCGACAGAAGTGGTGGGCACGCTCCGCTTTGCCCACCCTACGAAGTCACGTCTCCCGCTGCTTCAGCAAATCCTCCAGATCCAGCCGCTTCGTAAACATCGCCAACTTCCCATCCGGCCCAAACGGCCACTGCTCCCGCGGCCGGTCCCAATAGAGCTCGACGCCGTTCTCGTCGGGATCGCGCAAATAGAGCGCCTCGGACACGCCATGGTCGCTCGCGCCGTCGAGTGCAATGCCAGCGGAGAGCACGCGATGCAGCGCATCTGCAAGCGCCGGCCGCGTCGGATAGAGGATCGCAGTGTGATAGAGCCCGGTCGTGCCCGGCGGTGGCGGCGAGCCGCCCTTGCTCTCCCAGGTGTTGAGGCCGATGTGATGATGATAGCCGCCCGCCGAGATGAAGGCCGCGCCGGAGCCCATGCGCTGCATCAGCTCAAAACCCAGCACGCCGCAATAGAAGCCGAGCGCGCGATCGAGATCGGCGACCTTCAGGTGAACATGGCCGATGCGGGTGCCTGCGTTGACGGCGGGATTTGGTGACATGCTGCTGCTCCGTTACTCCACACCACATAGGGACTGCTGCGGGACAGAGGAACTGGCCCATACCGAAACTCAGCGTTTCCGGATCGGCAACCAGCATGATCCGGAAAAGTGCCTAGCGGTTTCCCTCGCGACAAACGCGGAACGCGTTTGCGCGGAGATCATGCTCAAACAACAACCTAAAGCGCGATGACGAATCTTCCCAATCTCATCGCGCTTTAGCTCAGCTCCGACACGGCCCCCTCCGGCAGATCGAATTCAAAGCTGTTCAGCGTCATCGACACCAGCGTGTAGTAGCCGCACAGCCCGATTACCTCGACGACTCCGCGCTCGCCGAGCAGCGCGACGGCCTCGTCGTAGAGTCCCTTCTCGACGCCGTGGCCCTCGTGCAGCGACTTGGCGACGTCGTAGATCATCTTGCCTCTGGGATCGTCGAACTCCGGCGTGCGGCGGTCGCGGATCGCGTCGATAATCTCCGGCTCCATCCCGCCCTGAAGCGCCAGGCGCTTGTGCGCGTACCATTCGTAATGCGAGGTCCAATGCCGCGCCGTCACGAGAATTGCGATCTCCGAGAGCTTTGCGGGAAATACGGTGTTGAAGCGCAGGACCTCGCCGAGCCGCGTGGCGTGGCGCGCCATCTCCGGGCTGTTGAGCCAGGCCATCATCGGTGCCGGCGGCTTGCCGCGTTTTCCGGCAATCGACTCGTCATAGGTCTGCCGCTGGTCGTCGCTCATTTCGCCAGGCGAAAGTAGCTTCAGGCGCATTGTCGTTTCCTCTGTGTTTTCAAGCCTTGCCGTGCTGACGACTATAGCCTGACGAAGAACGGTGTGAGTAGGTGGAGCATACGGAATAGGTTGAATTCCGCGGTGCGATGGCCCAGAGTCATAGCAACAAGCTGACCTTGATGGACGGAAGCGACCCATGACCGACTCAAAAGCGCCGGATTTCGAATCAACCGAGCTCGAAACATTTCGCAACGAGACCCGCGCCTGGCTGGAGGCCAACTGCCCGCCAGAGATGCGCAAGCCCGCGACGTCGGACGCCGACGTGTTCTGGGGCGGGCGCAATGCGAAATTTTCGTCCGAGCCGCAGCGCGTCTGGTTCGAGCGCATGCGCGACAAGGGTTGGACGGTGCCGGATTGGCCGAAGGAATATGGCGGTGGTGGTCTGTCGCCTGCCGAGCACAAGGTGCTACGCGCGGAGATGGCTAAGATTGGCGCACGTCCGCCGCTGTCGAGCTTCGGCATCTGGATGCTCGGCCCGGCTCTGCTCAAATACGGCAACGAAGCGCAGAAGAAGGAGCATCTGCCGAAGATCGCGGCGGGACTGATCCGCTGGTGCCAGGGTTATTCCGAGCCCAATGCCGGCTCCGATCTCGCTTCGCTACAGACCCGCGCGGAGAGCGACGGCGACGATTTCGTCGTCACCGGCCAGAAGATCTGGACGTCCTATGCGAACTACGCCGACTGGATCTTCTGCCTGGTGCGGACCGATCCGGCGGCGAAGAAGCACGACGGCATCAGCTTCATCCTGTTCGACATGACCTCGAAGGGTGTCTCGACCAAGCCGATCCTTCTGATCTCCGGCTATTCGCCGTTCTGCGAGACCTTCTTCGACAATGTCCGCGTGCCGAAATCTCACGTGGTTGGCACCGTCAACCGCGGCTGGGACGTTGCAAAATATCTGCTGCAGCACGAGCGCGCGATGATCTCGGGCATGGGCGAGCGCGGCGTCGGCCGCCCGCTCGGTCAGATCGCTGCCGATTCCGTCGGCGCCGATGCGCAGGGCAAGCTCGACGATGCGATGCTGCGCGGCCAGATCGCGAGCTTCGATGTCGATGAAGCGGCGCTCGCAGCCTGCGCCGAGCGCGCGGTCGACCTCGCCAAGGCGGGACAGGCGCATCCGGCGTTCTCATCCGCAATGAAATATTACGGTACCGAGCTCAACAAGCGCCGCTACGAGATCCTGATGTCGGCCGGCGGCGTCGACGCGCTGGAATGGGAGAGCGAGCGTTCCAGGCAAGGCGCCCGCCCGCGCGCCTGGCTGCGCACCAAGGCCAACTCGATCGAGGGCGGTACGTCCGAGGTCATGCTCGGCATCGTCGCAAAACGCATCCTCGATCTGCCGGGGGCGTGAGGCGTTCCGTCGTTCCGGGGCGCGCGAGAGCGCGAACCCCAATGCGCAATTGCGCATTGTGGAACCTCGAGATTCCGGGTTCGATGCTGCGCATCGCCCGGAATGACACGAACAACAAACATGCATTTCGCCAGACGTTAGAGATTTGAATCATGGCCCTCGTCCTCACCGAAGAACAATCGATGCTCCGCGACTCTGCGCGCGGGCTGATCAGCGACAAGGCGCCGGTGTCGCATCTGCGGCACCTGCGCGACTCAAAGGATCCGACCGGCTTCTCCAAGGAGCTGTGGCACTCCTTCGCCGAGATGGGCTTTGCCGGCCTCCTCGTGCCGGAAGAGTTCGGCGGCAGCGGCCTCGGCTGCGTCGAAGCCGGAATCGTCATGGAGGAGATCGGTCGCACGCTGATGCCGTCGCCGTTCCTGGCGACAAGCGTGGTCGCCGCGTCCGCGCTCACGCGTGGCGGCAATGCCGCGCAGAAATCCGACTACTTGCCGAAGATCTCGAACGGCTCGCTGCTCGCCAGCCTCGCGATCGACGAAGGCGCCAAGCACCGGCCGCTCCAGACCAATCTGCAAGCCGTCCGCGCCGGCAACGGTTTCAAGCTTTCCGGCGCCAAGGCGCTGGTCGTCGACGGCCATGTCGCCGACTTGTTCATCGTTGCGGCGCGCACGGCGGGCTCCGCCGGCGAACGCGAGGGCCTGACGCTGTTCCTGGTCAACCCTGCGGCCAAGGGCGTTGCCATCGAGCGCACCATCATGGTCGATGCACACAATGCGGCGCGCATCGAGTTCAATAATGTCGAGGTCAATGCCGACAGCGTGCTCGGCGAGTTCGATCGGGGCGCCGAGCTGCTCGACGGCGTGCTCGATATCGGCCGCGGAGCGGTCGCCTCCGAAATGGTGGGCCTGAGCGAAGAGGTGTTCGGCCGCACCGTCGAGTACCTCAAGCAGCGCAAGCAGTTCGGCAAGCTGATCGGCGAATTCCAGGCGCTCCAGCACCGTGCCGCCGAGCTCTATGTTGACATCGAGATCACCCGCGCCGCCGTCATGAAGGCGATGCAGGCGCTCGATGCCGATGCCGCCAAGGCCGCGTCAGCCGTCGCGGTCGCGAAAGCGCGCGCCGGCACTACTGCGACCCGTGCGGTTCAGGAAGGCGTGCAGATGCATGGCGGCATGGGCATGACCGACCAGTTCGACATCGGCTTCTTTATGAAGCGCGCCCGCGTCTGCGAGGAATTGTTCGGCGATGCCAACTACCATGCCGAGCAGCTGGCAAGGGCAAGGGGGTATTGAGGCGTATTGAGTGAGGCGAGGCGCAGCGCCGTCTCCCGGACGATGCTGCGCATCGCCTAGAGAACCATGAGAGCCTGGCTCTCGCATCTCGGACTTCATCCTTCGAGACGCGCGTTCCGCGCTCCTCAGGATGACGGGAGAGAGTGGCACTTGTGACGCCATTCGTCATGGCCGGGCTCGTCCCGGCCATCCACGCGCATCCGCGTATGCCGTGCCCAAAGACGTGGATGCCCGGGACAAGCCCGGGCATGACGATTGAGAGCGTGGCTGCGCTTGAAATCTACTACCGCATCGGCGGTGCGTACTGCACGCCACCCGCGTTCCAGAGCTGGTTCATGCCGCGCGGGATTTTCAGCTTGGATTTCTCCCCGATATTGCGCTCGTACATCTCGCCGTAATTGCCGACGTGGCGGATGATGCGCACGGCCCAGTCCTTGGTCAGCCCAAGCTGCTCGCCGTAATTGCCTTCGGTGCCGACGAGGCGCATCACTTCGGGCTTCTTCGACTTCAGGGCCTCGTCGATGTTCTCCGAGGTGACCCCTAACTCCTCGGCGTTGATCATGGCGTAGAGCGTCCACTTCACGATCATCATCCAGTCGTCGTCGCGCTGGCGCACGACGGGTGCGAGCGGCTCCTTGGAGATCATGTCCGGCAGGATCATGTGGTCGCCGGGCTTGGAAAGGTTGAGCCGCAGCGCATAGAGCTGGGAGACGTCGGCGGTCAGCGTGTCGCACTTGCCGCTGTCATAGGCCTTGACGACGTCCTCGAGCTTGTCGAACTTCACCTCTTCATACTTCATGTTGTTGGCACGGAAGTAGTCGGCGAGGTTGAGCAGCGTCGTGGTGCCCGACTGCACGCAGACCTTGCTGCCGTTGAGGTCCAGCGCGGTCTCCTTGTTGCGCGAGCGGGGCAGCATGAATCCTTCGCCATCGTAGTAGGCGACTGCCGGGAAATAGAGGTCGTAGTCGAGCTCACGCGCCATGCTCCAGGTCGAGTTGCGCGAGAGGATGTCGACCTTTCGGCTCTGCAATTCCTTGAAGCGCTCGCTGGCGTCGAGCGGAATAAACTTGGCCTTGCTCGGATCGTTGAAGATGGCCGCCGCCACCGCGCGGCAAAAATCGACGTCGAAGCCAGTCCAGTTGCCCTTGTCGTCGGGGATCGAGAAGCCCGGCAGGCCCTTGTTGACGCCGCAGAACACTTCGCCGCGCCGGACCGTGCGCTTCAGCGTGCGGGTGTCGTACATCTCATAGACAACGGCCAAAGCGCCGACCAGGACAGCGACCGCGAGCCCGATCAGCAGGCCGCCTCGAAAAGTGCGCATGATTTGTTTCTCTCGAAATAATCGGGAAAAGGAGTTTGGACGAAGGCGGAGAGCATGATCCGGAAAAGTCCGAAGCGGCTTGCCGAAAAATCATGCTCGAACGATAACCCTTAGAGTTCGGGCTTCTGCCGGATCACCACCTTGGTCCCGACCGGGACGCGATCGTAGAGATCGGCGACGTCATTGTTGACGAGACGGAAGCAGCCTGAAGACACCTTGGTGCCGATCGTATCAGGGCGGTTGGTGCCATGGATGCGGTAAACGGTGGTGCCGAGATACATGGCGCGGGCGCCGAGCGGATTGCCGGGGCCGCCGGCCATGAAGCGCGGCAGATAGGGCTGGCGCTGGATCATCTCCGGCGGCGGCGTCCAGTCCGGCCACTCCTTCTTGTTGGTGATGTTCACCAGTCCCTGCCACTGGAAACCGTCGCGGCCGACGCCGATGCCGTAGCGGATCGCGCGCCCGCCGGGCTGCACCAGATAGAGGTGACGCTCCGAGGTCGAGATGATGATGGTGCCGGGCGCTTCGGTCGTGCGGTAATAGACGACCTGCTTCTGCCATTCCGGATCGAGCTCGTAGCTGTCGTCCGCGATCAGGCCTGGCTCATCGCCGCGGTCGGGCTGCTGGGCGCAGGCGTAGGAGGTGGGGAGGATCAGGCCGAGTGCGGCGATCAACATCCCTGTCAGGCGACGAAAATCCGTCATTTCAAGCTCTCCCCGCTGCCACATTGCAAATCATTCGGAACCATCAAAACTCAGGGGCAGCTTCATGGCAAGTTAATGGCGCGCCCGGCTGGTATGTCACTAGGATGTTTTGGTTTTTTGACATGCCTCAATGCCACGAACAGGGGATATGGCGCGAAAAGCCGTGTCCGCGCGGCGAGGACTGCTAGATCCGGTTGTTCTCAGGCCCTATTCCGAGCCGCCGGACGATCTCGGTGCCCACGGCGCGTGCCTCTGGCCGCGAGCCGATGCGGGGGCTGCGAAACCTTTGTCCGGACCGCAATCTGATCGCGACGATGCAGTGCTCGTCCTCGGATCGACCGCGGCGCTCGACCGTGATCGCCTCGACGTCGCGCCCCTCGATATGGTCCGCGCGCAAGCTACCGTCGCCCGACAAGCGTTCAACGCGAACATCGCCCTGCCGGATGATCCAGAAGGCGCCCGTCACGAGATTGGCATATCTGTGAACGGCGAACGCGGCGACCGCGCCGATCGGCAGCAGCAGGATGTCGACCAGGCCGGGCGACAGACCGCGCCAGAGCTTGTAGGCGTAGGGAACGGCGGACAGTCCGGCGACGATCAATGCAACGATCCTGATGTCCCTGTTGGAGAACGGCTCGACGGGCTCGCCGAGATGCATCTCGGGATTGGCGGCATCGAGCGGATTGACCGGTGGCTCGACATTGGGAACGCCGAACTGCGCGGCGATCCGGGCAACGGTGTCGCGGACATGCGTGACGTCGGAGATGGGTGGGGACGTCAGGCGCTCCCCCGACGCAAGCGTGAAGGCCAGATGGAAGCGCGTCGTGGACGCCTTGCGCGCCTGGACCTGTCCCTGGACCTGCAGTTGCGAGATTTCGTCCTTCGCGACGATCCGGGTGCGAAGCCGTCCGAACGGGCGCTGCTGACCGATCAGGATTTCATTCGGCGTGATGATCCACACCACCGCCGGTGCAAGCATGACGCCGCCGATGAACGCCGCTCCGAGGAGCAGCGCGAGCACGGAGATGACCAGTTCCAGGACATCGTGCGCAAACAAGCCTGGCGTGAAGCAAAGCGAAACGATTGCCGCGAAGCCGGCGATCACCAGCCGCTGCGCAATTGAGGAGCCTTCACGAAGGCGGATGTCGTCGCTGGTGGTGGCGTCGTCCATTTCGGGCGGTCGATTCCGTCGGCACGAAACTCCACGGACGGGTCCGTGGAGTCAAGCAACAACGGCGGCATGCGAGCCGGCCTCGTGATGTCCGCGCGGGATCAGCTATTGGCATTGAGCAGGCGAGCGACCGTGCGGTCGATCGTATCATAACTGCCTTCGCCTTCGTGCTGGAAGACGATCTTGCCGCTCTGGTCGATGATGTATTGCGCCGGCCAATACTGGTTGCGGTAGGCATTCCAGGTCCGGGAGTCGTTGTCCTGCGCCACCGGATAGCTGATGCCGTGACGCTTCAGCGCGGCTTGCACGTTGGAAGCAGAGCGCTCGAACGGAAATTCCGGCGTGTGCACGCCGACCACGACCAGGCCCTTGTCCCTGTACTTGGCGTAGAGCTCGGTGACATGCGGCAATGTGTTGACGCAGTTGACGCAGCCATAGGTCCAGAAATCCACCAGCACCACCTTGCCGCGGAGGTCGGCGAGGCTCAGCGGCTTCGAGTTGAACCAGTTGCTGATGCCGGTGAAGTCCGGTGCGGTGTCCTGGCTGGCGGCCGCGACCTTGATCGACGCCGCGGGCGCGGCCTCGTCGCAGATGCCGGGAATGACGGCGCCGGTCACAGCGAGGCCGATCAGTGCGGCGGAGACGGCGAGCAGTTTGAGAGTCATGGAAACGTCCTCCGGTGAGATGTGGGGTGATCACAGGCCGATCTGGCCGGTGGGATAGAACCCGGTGAGCCACGCCACGATCAGCGTGTCGTATTGGAAGTAGGCGGCGAGCGCGAAGGCAATCACGACGACGCCAAAGGCCTGCTGCAGACGCGGCGAGATGCGCGCGATGCTGGCCACGCGCGTGGTCACGGCCTGTCCGCCATAGGCAATCGCAAGCATCGGCAGCGCCGCGCCGATAGCATAGGCGATCAGAAGCGTGCCGGCCCAGGCCAGGTTCTTCGAGGTTGCCACCAGGGTGAGGATCGAGCCGAGCACGGGCCCTGCGCAGGGCGTCCAGACGAGGCCGAGCGTGGTGCCGAGCACCAGCCCGCCAAGCGCGCCCTCGCGCTGCGCGTTCTGCGATGTGCCCAAATCAAGCCAGCCATGAAGCCGGATCGACAGCCACTCGAACGGCGCCGGCCACAGCATCAGCAGGCCGAAGCCAAGCAGCAGAATGGCCGCAGCCGAACGCAGCACGTTCGGGTCGAAGTCGAACAGGTGCGTGATCGCGCCGAGCAGTAGCGCAGTTGCGGAAAACGAGATGACGAAGCCCAGCGCAATCATCGCCGGCCGCAGGCGTCCCGCGCGGCCGATGGATGCCCCGAGCAGGATCGGCAGCACCGGCAGCGTGCAGGGCGCGGCGATGGTGAGGACGCCGGCAAGGACAGCAAAGATCAGGTCGAGCATCGGGGCACTCGTGGATGGGGTCACGAGGCTATTCGGGACGAAGCCGCACGTCGTTACAGAGCGTCACGCATTCGTGACGGGCAGCCGTCGCCGTCTGCTCCGCTGCGTTCGCTCCCCCTTGTGGGGGAGGGTTAGGGAGGGGGTAGCCCCGGGCGAAGTCGGAGTTCGTGGCACCCCCCTGCCTGCCCCTCCCCGCAAGGGGGGAATGAGAGAACGGTACGCACCTCACTCAAGCGCGTCGCACCAGCGCCTCGTGACCACCCCCAAATATAAAACGACCCGGAGGCGGGCACACCGTCCGGGTCGTTGGAGGTCCTTGGGAGGTTTAAGCAAACCGTATGGAGCTTTATACGGGGGAAGTTTTTCCGCCTGATGTTGTGGTTCGTTTCAATTGTTTCGTCGGCGGTAACGCTTTCGTGTCCCGGGACAGGGCCGCAGATGCGGTCCCATCCCTTTGAAATCACAAATCTTTAGGCGGCGAAGCGGTCGACGCCGGCAACTTTCAGCAAATCGGCCAGTTGCTTACGGGCGTAGAACATCCGGGTCTTCACCGTGCTCTGGGGGATGCCGATGATCTGGCCGACCTCCTCCACCGATTTCTCGTGGTAGTAGACGAGATTGATGATCTCGCGATGCGCCGGCGACAGTTTTGCCACGCAGGCGCGCAGGATCGCGCTGGTGTCGTTGCGGTCGAGCGCCGTCTCCGGCGTGTCGTGCTCGTCCGGGATCTGGCGCACGTCTTCCTGGTCGATGTCCTCGAAGCGGCGCTGGCGCATTGCGGTCAGCGCCTTGAAGCGGGCGATCGAGAGCAGCCAGGTCGAGACTTGCGAGCGGCCCTGGAATTGGCTGGCGGTCCGCCACACGTCCAGGAAGACCTGGCTCACGAGGTCTTCAGCCGTGGTAGCGTCGCGCACGATGCGCAGGATGAAGCGGTACACCCGCACATTGTGACGGCAGTACAGGATGTGCATGGCCGTCCGGTTGCCGTCGGCAATGCTTTCCAGAAGCATTTCGTCCGATGTCGCCTGAGCGGCAATGATGCCCTCGCTGGCCTGGGCGTTGATGGCGACGACATTCTGCATGACTGGCTCCCCGTAGCGCCGCAACCGAGCGGCGTTTCCTTGGATCAAAGTGTTAAAGAGCCAGCGTTTCGGGACGTCTGCGCGACAAGCGGAAAATGGTTTCGTGCGCCGCCAAATTGTTTCGTCGCGAGGCTTGCGACGAAATATTCGGAGTAAAAAAATCAATTAATTCAATGTACGGGATTTACGGGGCTGCGGACCTTGCGGAGGCAGGAACGAATCTTTCATTTCCGCGTTCGCCGCCGCTCTAATCTCGATGTCGTCCTGGCTTTCGCCAGGAGGGCATCGCGATCCTTGATCGACGCTACGCCTTCTCGCCCGACGGCGAGAACAGATAGCCGCCGCCTCTGATCGTGCGGATCACGGCGGGCTTGGTCGGATCGGGCTCGATCTTGCGGCGGATGCGCATGATGCGCAGATCGACGGCGCGGTCGAAGGCCTCGGCGTCGCGCGCATTGGCGAGCTCGAGGAGACGCTCGCGCGACAGCACACGCTTCGGATTGGCTGCGAACACCTTGAGCAGCCCGAATTCGGATGCGGTCAGCGGATGCTCGTTGCCTTCGTCGTCGCGCAGCGCCTGCGCCTCGAGGTCGAGCCATTTGGTGCCGAAGCGCACGAGCTGATCCTTGTCGGATTTTGCCGCCGCCGTTTCCGTCGCCACCGCCTTCACCGGCGTGCTCCGCCGCAGCACCGAGCGGATGCGAGCCATCAGCTCGCGCAGCTCGCAGGGCTTGGCGACATAATCGTCGGCGCCGAGCTCGAGCCCTACGACGCGGTCGATCGGGCTCGCGGTCGCCGTGAGCATGATCACCGGAACGTTGATGCGGCGCTTGAGGTCGCGGATGATCGACAGGCCATCTTCCTCGGGCATGTTGAGATCGAGCACGACGAGATCGGGCATGCCGCCCTGGATCGCCGTGCGCAAGCTCTTGCCACCGTCACACAGCGTCACGGTGAAGCCGTGCATCTTGAGGTAATCGCCGACCATTTCCCGGGCCGGGGCCTCGTCGTCGACGATCATGATGTGCTGGCTCTGGGTCATGTCATTCAGATCCTGGCACTCAAACTATGGCAATTCGGTCGCGGGTAGCGTGATAGTGAAGATCGAGCCCTTGCCGGGGCCGCCGCTGGCGGCGGTCACCTCGCCGCCATGCATGTCGATAATACGCTTGACGATGGAAAGCCCAAGGCCTGTCGAGCTCTCGCCCGCGGTCGGTTTTGCGGAAAGCCGCTGGAATCGGCCGAAAAGGCGACCCAGATCCTCCGGCGACAGGCCCGCGCCCTCGTCGTTGACACGAATGACGGTGTCGTTGCCCTCATGCGTGACGGTCACGCCGATCTTGCCGCCGATCGGACTGTATTTGATCGCATTGCTGATCAAATTGTCGATCGCCTCGCGGATGCGATCGGTGTCGCACATGGTGACGATGTTTGCAGGCGCGGTGACGCTGATGGTTTGCTGCTTGTTGACGGCGAGCGGCTGGTTGGCCTCGGCGACCTCCTGGACCAGGGATGCGACGTCGACCGGCTCGCGGCGGATCGTGATGTCGAAAGCGTCGGCCATCGCGTCCGAGATCAGGTGATCGACCATCGTGGTCAGGCGCTTGGTGGCGTCGCGAATGTGATCGACCTGGGCGATGACGCCGCCGCTCGAGGCGCCCGTCGTGATCAGCTCCTTCAGCATCTCGGTGCGGCCGAGGATGACGCCGAGCGGATTCTTCAAGTCATGGGCGACGGTGCCGAGAATCTCGTTCTTGAAGCCGTTGGCGCGCTGCAAGCGCAGCCACTGCGCGGAGAGGCGCCGGTTGGCCTGCATCAGGGCACGGGTACGCTGGGCGACGCGGTCCTCGAGCTGGGTATTGGCGTCCTGGAGCTGCTGATAGAGGATGACGTTGTCGAAGGCGATCGAGAGCCGGCTGGAGAAGATCTCGACCAGCGAGCGGTCGGTTTCCGAGAGCTCGCGCTCGGCCTGCAAGAGCACCACGACCTCGCGGCCGCTGCCGGTGCGCAAATAGATCACGCTGCGGTGGTCGGCGAACTCGTTCTTGCGGCGCTGGAAGGCGGCCTCCACGAGCGCGCGCAGATCGGGGTCGAGCGCTTTCGAGGTGGTGGTGCCGATGAAGCGGCTGTAGCAGCCGGAGCCGGCCAGCACAGACAGTTCCGCGCCTGCCGCTCCGCCATTGTCGCGCAGCACCAGTATACCGGCGCAGTCGACATTGAGCAGCGAGGCGAGCTGGGTCAGCACGCCCTCGGCGAGCCGCTGCATCGACTTGAAGTCGTAGAGGGTGGAGGCGGCGTCGATGATGATCTCGAGCCCGCGCCTTGTCTGCACCATGCGCTCGAGCTGCTGATAGGAACGCAGCGCCGCGGTCAGCGAGGTGAACAGCTTGTCCGCGGTGAGCTCGGTCTTGGCCTTGTAGTCGTTGATGTCGTACTGGACGATGACGCGCCGTTCCGGCGCCTGGCCCGGCTGTCCCGTGCGCAGGATGATGCGGACGGTCTCGTTGCGGACCTCGTTGCGGATGAATTCGACGAGCTCGAGCCCCGCGACATCCGTCTCCATGATGACGTCGAGCAGCACGGCGGCGATGTCGTTGTGCTCGCGCATCAGCTTGCGGCCTTCGGCCGCCGAATAAGCGGAGAGGATTTCGAGACCCTGGCCGTTCAAGCTGTAGTCAGAGAGCGCAAAGCGCGTGCCGTCATGCACGGCCGGATCGTCGTCGATGACGGCGATCTTCCACTTCCGCGCAGTCGTATCCTCCGCCGTGGTGGCGGTGTCGTCGATCAGGTGGAGGACATCGTCCTGTTCGGCCATTGAGAAGTCCCGTCAGTCTCTGTGCTTTGCGTGCCGCCCTTGGCGACCCGGGGCATGATAATGCGAAAAGTGGTGCCTTG
This sequence comes from Bradyrhizobium sp. UFLA05-125, assembly GCF_059803515.1. Lineage (NCBI taxonomy): Bacteria > Pseudomonadati > Pseudomonadota > Alphaproteobacteria > Hyphomicrobiales > Nitrobacteraceae > Bradyrhizobium > Bradyrhizobium sp. UFLA05-125. The sequence goes on from NZ_JBANBJ010000080.1 coordinate 13,230, forward strand.
TCCCAGCTTGGATTCCAGCATCATCCGCCCGCCGAGCTGCTGGGTGACCAGGTTATAGACGATATGGAGGCCGAGACCCGTGCCGCCCTCATTGCGCCGGGTGGTAAAGAAAGGGTCAAAGGCCTGCCGCTGCACGTCCGGCGTCATGCCTGCGCCGTCGTCGACAAAGCTGAGCTCGATGTCATCAGACCCGCGCGGCCGTGCCGAGATCGAGATGGTGCCGGCGCGGCCGTCGGCGAAGGCGTGGTTGGCGGCGTTGAGGAACAGGTTGGTCAGGATCTGGCCATAGGAGCCGGGATAGCCGTCGAGCAGCAGCCCTTCCGGCACGTCGACTTTGAGCGTGATCGGCGAGCGCTTCAGCACCGGGCGCAGGCTGGCGATGATCTGGTCGGTGGCCTCGCTCAAGCTGAACTGCCGGCGCTCGGCATGGGAGCGGTCGACCGCGACCTGCTTGAACGACTGGATCAGCTCGCCGGCGCGCGTAAGGTTGGCGACGAGCTGCTGCGAGGCGTCGCGCGAGGACTGCACGAATTCTTCCAGCTGCGAGCGCCGCAGGCCGCCATCGCCCTTCAGCTGCGCCTCGAAGATCTCGCTGCGCCGGGCAAAGCTGGAAGCAACCGTGAGGCTGATGCCGATGGGGTTGTTGACCTCGTGGGCGACGCCGGCAACGAGGCCGCCGAGCGCGGCCAGCCGCTCGGCGTCGATCAGGTTCTGCTGTGCGGTATTGAGCTCCAGGAGCGCGCTCTCGGCCTTCTCCTTCGATGCGCGCAACTCGTCCTCGGTCTTGCGCTTGGCGATCGCGTTCTCGCGGAACACTTCCACCGCGCGCGCCATGGCGCCGACCTCGTCGCGCGCTTTGATGCCTTGCACTTCGCGGTCGAGATCGCCGATCGTGATCGCGCGCATCGCGGTCATGATCTGCTGCAGGGGCAGCCGGATCGACAAAGCGATCAGCACGCCGACGGTGAGGATGATGCCGAGGAAGATCACCGCGATCGACAGCACCCGCCGCGAAATGTCCGACAGCGTTCGGTCAAAGGTCTCCTGCGCCCGCTGCTCGCGCTGGCGCATCTTGGTCGAGAGGTCGTCGATGGCGCCGATGGCCTCGGCCTGGCTAGCGTCGATAGTGTTGCGCAAAAGATCGGTGCGGCTCATGAGCTGCTCGGAGAGGTTTGCAAAGCCCTCGCGTAGCGCGGTGGTGCGGGTGGCGAGCCGCTCCAGCGCCATCCGCTGGAGGTCGTTGTCGGCGAGATCCCTCATCACGGGGATGGTCTTCTCGATCGTCTCGGTGTTGCGGCGGGCGTCCTCGGCGGAGGCCGACGCCAGCGAGAGATAGTAGGAATTGGCCGCGACCAGCATGGCGGTGAAGGCTTCGCGGGACTTGCCCAGCGAGGGCCAGATCAGCGCGTCGCGATGGCCGGTCGCGCCTTCGATGATGGAATAGAGCCCGGCCATGTCCTTGGCGGGCCCCAGCACCTGGTCCTCATAAGTCTTGGCGATGGTCGCCTGCACGCTGCGCAATTCGCCAAAGCCGTTGAGGAAGCGCTCGGTGGTGCGCTCGAGCTCCTCGACCGAGCCCGACAGCATCGGGTCCTTGGCGGCGCGGTTGGTCAGCGTGCCCAGCACGGCCTCGCGCAGCAGCAGGATCTCGGCGAACAGGTCGGGGCTCGGCTGGTTGATGTAGCGGTGGATGAGGTTTTGCAGGCGTCCGGTCTCGCTTTCGAGCAGCGCCAGGATCTTGTCGGACTCGCGCACCTGGCGGAGATCGTCCCAGGCCGAGGCCAGCACTTGTGCCCCGTTCCAGATCATCGCCACGAGCACAATGACCACGGCGGAGTTCAGCGCCGCGATCGACAGGATGCGCCAGCGGATCGGAACGGCGCGCAGTACGCCGACGATGCGGGCGCGCAAGCGTCCGACCGGGCCGGGCGGCTTTTCCTTCTCGCTGTGTCCAAGCGCTGCCAAGCGGCCTCACTCCACCTTGCGAATACGTTCGATCAGCGCAGCCGCGGCAGGGTCCTGCGCGGCCTTGGCGTAGATGTCGGCCATCGCATCCTCGAACGGCTTGTGGTCGATATCCCTGATGATGGTGACGCCGGCAGCTTGTGCCTTGCGCTGCGACTGCTCCTCCAGATCACGCCACTTCTCGCGCATGAAGCGGCTGGAGCGCTGCGCGGCTTCGCGAAAAATCTGCTGGTCCTCCGCGGACAGGCTCCGCCAGGCCTTCAGCGAGATCACCAGCACCTCCGGGCTCATCGTGTGTTCGGTCAGCGTGTAGTAGCCGGCATATTTGTAATGGTCCGTGGTGACGAAGGACGGCCAGTTGTTTTCTGCGCCGTCGATCAGATGAGTCGCGAGCCCCGTGAGCACCTGCCCATAGGGCAATTCGACCGGCTCGGCGCCGAGCGATCGGATCATCGCCGACATCAACTCCGATTGCTGCACGCGGATCCGCAAGCCCCTGAGGTCGGCCACGCTCTTCACCGGCCGGACGCCGTTGTAGATCGACCGCGCGCCGGAATCGTAGAAGGCAAGGCCGACGAAACCGAAAGGCTCGAAGCTGCCGAGGATTTCGCGGCCAATCGGCCCGTCCAGCACTTTTTGCATGTGCTCGATGGAGCGGAACAGGAACGGCATTGCGAGCACATTCATCGCCGGGACGAAGTTGCCGATCAGCGCCACGTTGGTCCGGTTGAGGTCGATCGCGCCAGCCCGGGTCTGCTCGATCGTCTCCTTCTCCTCGCCGAGCTGGCGGGAGTGAAACACCTTGACCTCATGCCGGCCGCCGGTGCGTTCCGCGATCAGAGCGCCCATGTAATGCAGCGCCTGGACGGTCGGGTAATCCTCGGTCTGGGTGTCGGCGGCACGAAATTCGCGCGCAAACGTCCCCGTCGCGCACATCGCGAACAGGAACACGACGAAAACCATCCCGGTCCGCGAGAGTTCGGCACGGCTCAACACTGGCACACTCAACCCCTCAGTGATGGAGTCTATGGCGGGTAGAAAAGGTTCAATGCAATCTAGCAGAAGGTCAGGGGAACGCTATCCTGCCCGAGCGTGCTGAAGCTCCCACAACGTCATGGCCGGGCTTGTCCCGGCCATCCACGTCTTGCGGCGCGGTACAAAGAACGTGGATGCCCCGGACAGCCCGGGCATGACGTGGGCGCCTTGGCCTTCCGGCCGCCGATTGTGCAGCGCGGTCGGTTCTTGTTCCTGATTGAAACCAGCCATGCCGCGCCTTAAGCAGGTACGGGGGCGCGAGACGGATGAACGATGGTGATTAGAACCTTGCGTCTTTTGCAGATGGTCGCCGTCGCAGCGGCGCTCGCTATGGCCTCGCCGGCCCGAGCCGCGACCGACATCCAGCTCTGGCACGCGATGTCAGGCGAGCTCGGCCGGCAGCTGGAGAAGCTCGTCTCCGATTTCAACGCCTCGCAATCCGACTATCGGATCGTGCCGAGCTACAAGGGCAACTACACCGAAACGGTGACGGCGGCGATCTTCGCCTTCCGCTCACGCGGCCAGCCGGCGATCGTCCAGGTCAACGAAGTGGCGACCGCCACCATGACCGCGGCCAAGGGCGCAATCTATCCGGTGTTCAGCCTGATGCAGGATCAGAACGAGCCGTTCTCGCCCGGCGCCTATCTTCCGGCCGTCTCAGGCTACTACACGGACGCAGCCGGCAATCTGCTGTCCTTCCCGTTCAACGCCTCGACACCGATCCTCTACTACAACAAGGGCATGTTCCGTGACGCGGGCCTTGATCCCGAGACGCCGCCAAAGACCTGGCCGGAACTCGGGGCTGCCGCAAAACGTCTGCGCGAGCACGGGGCGGTCTGCGGCTTCACCACGTCCTGGCCGTCCTGGATTCACGTCGAGAATTTCTCGGCGTTTCACGATCTGCCACTGGCGACCAAGGCGAACGGCTTTGCCGGGTTGGACGCGGAATTGAGGATCAACAATCCCATCGTCGTGCACCACATCGCACAGCTCAGCGAGTGGCAGAAGGACAAGGTGTTCGACTATAGCGGTCGCGGGCAGGCGGCCGAGCCGCGCTTCCAGAATGGCGAATGCGGCATCTTCATCGGCTCCTCCGGCACGCGCGCCGACATCAGGGCCAACTCGAAATTCGAGGTCGGCTACGGCATGATGCCGTATTGGCCGGACGTGAAGGGCGCGCCGCAGAACTCGATCATCGGTGGCGCCACGCTGTGGGTGCTGCGCGACCGTCCGCGCAACGAGTACAAGGGCGTGGCAAGATTCCTCGCCTATCTGTCGCAGCCGGGCGTGCAGGCGGCCTGGCACCAGAACACGGGCTACCTGCCGATTACCCGCGCCGCGTTCGAGCTGACCCGCGCGCAGGGCTTCTACGAGCGCAATCCGGGCAGTGCGATCTCCTTCGAGGAGATCACGCTGCATCCGCCGACGGAGAACTCGAAGGGCATTCGGCTCGGCTCCTTCGTGCTGATCCGCGGCGTCATCGAGGATGAGCTGGAGCAGGCCTTTGCCGGCAAGAAGGGCGCCCAGGCAGCACTCGATTCCGCAGTCGAGCGCGGCAACAAGCTGCTCCGCCAGTTCGAGCGCGCCAGCCCAGACCGGTAGCTGCCCAATCCGCGGGCGGAGATTTCCGCCCATTGTGTGAGCAGGGCAGGTTATTTGTATGCAATAGGGCTGCTGGTAGTCGCGATGGCTTGGAGATTAATTAAGTAATATCAATAGTTTGCTTGTACCTTAGCGCGGCATTGGCCTTTGGCACGAAGCTTGCGACCCATACTCATAAGAGAACAAGGTGAAAGATGGCCGAACCGCTGGACGATTATATCGACGCCGTCGCGCAGGCGCTGGCGTTGCCTATCGACGAGGCCTGGCGGCCGGCCATTCGCGCCAACCTCGACGTGTCGCTGCGGCTCGCCCGCCTCGTCGACGAATTCGTGCTGCCGGACGAGACCGAGCCGGCGCCCGTGTTCACCGCCTGATGCTGCCATGACGACAGCTCCCGAAGTGACGGCTGCGGACATCGCCAGGGCGGTGACAGGCGGCAAACTGTCCGCGCTAGATGCGACCGAAGCCGCGCTCGCCCGGATCAAGCAGCACGACACGCTTCTCAACTCCTTCACCGACGTCACTACCGAGCGCGCCCGCGCCAAAGCGCGCGCGATCGATGCCGACATCGCGGCCGGCAAAAAGGTCGGTCCGCTCGCAGGTGTCCCGTTCGCGGTGAAGAACCTGTTCGACGTTGCCGGCCTGCCGACGCACGCCGGTTCGAAGATCAATCGCGACCGCGCGCCCGCCGCGCGCGATGCCACGCTGATCGAGCGGATGGAAGCGGCCGGCGCCGTGCTGGTCGGCGCGCTCAACATGGGTGAATATGCCTACGACTTCACCGGCGAGAACGTCCATGATGGCCCCTCGCGCAATCCGCACGACACGACACGGATGAGCGGCGGTTCCTCTGGCGGCTCCGGCAGCGCCGTCGGCGGCGCGCTGGTGCCGATCGCGCTCGGCTCGGATACCAACGGCTCGATCCGCGTGCCGTCCTCCTTCTGCGGCATCTTTGGCCTGAAGCCGACCTATGGCCGGCTTTCGCGCGCGCGCTCCTTCCCGTTCGTTGCGAGCCTCGATCATCTCGGTCCGTTCGCGCGCTCGATCACCGACCTCGCGCTCGTTTATGACGTGATGCAGGGTCCGGATGTCGATGATGCCGCCTGCACCACACGGCCGGTCGAGCCGGCAACGCCGCTGCTCAACGAGTCCGTTTCCGGTCTGCGGATCGCGATCGCCGGCGGTTATTTCCAGAAGAACGTCTTCCCCGAAGCCGTCGAAGCTGTTGGCCGCGTGGCCAGGGCCCTCGGCGCGACGCAAGTGGTCGACATTCCCGAGGCTGCGCGCGCCCGTGCGGCTGCCTATGTCATCACCACGACCGAGGGCGCTTCGCTGCATCTCGATCGCTTGCGCAAGCGGCCGAACGATTTTGATCCGGCGGTGCGCGACCGGCTGATCGCAGGCGCCATGGTGCCGGCGGCGCTGGTCGACCGCGCGCAAAAATTCCGCCGTTGGTATCGCGCGCAACTCGCCGAGATATTCAAGTCGGTCGACGTGCTGCTCGCGCCGGCAACGCCCTGCACCGCGCCAGAGATCGGCCAGGTGACATTCAAGCTCGACGGCGTCGAGTTGCCGGTGCGCGCCAATATCGGCATCCACACCCAGCCGATCTCCTTCGTCGGCTTGCCCGTGGTCGCGGTGCCAGTGCCGCTCGAGCCGATGCCGATCGGCGTGCAGATCATTGCCGCGCCCTGGCGCGAGGACATCGCGTTGCGCGTCGCGCACGCGTTGGAACGGATGGGCGTGGTGTCGGCGCCGTCGCCGAGAGGGATTTGAGATGGAGATCGATCTGCCCGACGTGATCGCGGAAGTCACCGCCGCGTTCGAGCGCTACGAAAAAGCGCTGGTTACCAACGACGTCGCCGTGCTCGGCGAGCTCTTCCGCAACGACCCGCGCACGCTGCGCTACGGCATCGGCGAGAACCTCTACGGCTATGAGGCGATCTCCGGCTTTCGTGCCGCGCGCTCGCCGGTCGGTCTGAACCGCCGCACCGCGAAAACCGTGATCACCAGCTACGGCCGCGACACCGCTGTCGCCTCCACGCTGTTCTATCGCGACACCATGCCGGGCAGGGTCGGCCGGCAGATGCAAACCTGGGTCCGCTTCCCCGAGGGCTGGCGCGTCGTCGCTGCCCATGTCAGCATCATCGACGAGCCGAAAGAGACCTGATCGCATGACGCTTGACGACCTTCCGCCCGGAGCAATGCCAGCTGAGACGGTGGTGCCGCGCGTCGACCGGCCGCTGCCTTCGGTGCAGAAGGTCACGCGCGCCGAGGAGCTGCGGCTTCAGCTCGCGGACGCGATCGTTCGCGGCACGTTGCCGCCCGGTGCGCCACTGGATGAGACCGATATCGCACGGCGCTTCAACGTTTCGCGCACGCCGGTGCGCGAAGCGCTGCGTCAACTCGTGGCCAGCGGCCTCGTCGAGGCGCGCGCCCATCGCGGCGCGGTGGTGGCGCAACCGTCGATCGAGCGGCTGACCGGCATGTTCGAGGCGATGGCGGAGCTGGAAGCCTTGTGCGCCGGCCTTGCCGCAGAGCGGATGTCGGCGGCCGAGCGCCACGGCCTGGAAGCCATTCACGAGGAGCTGCGGGTCTTGAGCTACACCGGCAATCCGGAGCGGTTCCACGAGATCAACGAGCGATTCCACAATGCGATCTATGCCGGCTCGCAGAACGGCTATATTGCCGAGATCACGCTTGCGACACGTGTGCGCGTGCAGCCGTTCCGCCGCGCCCAGTTCCGCAATCTCGGCCGGCTCGCCAAGTCGCAGGCCGAGCACGACCGCGTCGTCGTCGCCATCATGCGCGGCGACAAGCAGGGCGCTGCCGCCGCCATGCGCGCGCATATCGAACTAGTGCGCGGCGAATACGAGGTCTACGCGGTGTCGGTGTAACGTTGTAGTGTGGGTTAGCCGAAGGCGTAACCCACCACTGTTCGCACCCGCAGAAACACAAGAGGTGGGTTACGCTGCGCTAACCCACCCTACGCGAGCTACGCCGTCGCAGCTTCCGCCATATACGCGCGCCAGCCGCCGAACGCAGTGATGTCGCGCGCTGCGGCCAGCGCTTCCGGCTCGACGATGAAGCCTTTCACGCTGCGGCCGTCGGCGAGCTTGATGCTGCCGATCGACAGTGGCGGCGGAATCGCGTTGACGAACTCGCCGAAGGCCGACGCCGACAAGGACCAGATCTCCAGCTCGATCGCAGATCCCTTGCCGGCCTCGACGCGCAGCATTCCGGGCTTTGGCGGGCTCGTGTCGAGCGCGTAGAGCCTGTAGTCGGGCGCCGTCTTCGTTGCTTCGATCAGGCGTGCGTTCAGCGCCCTCAACTCGCCGTTCAGCGCCATGCCGGATAGATGCGCGCCAACCACGGCAATCGGAATCTCGTCGGTGCTGCTGGCCGGCAGCGGAGCGAGCGGTGGCTGCACAATGCCCTTCGCGCCGACACTGAGCTTCGTGTCGGCATGGAATACGCGGCCGATGCTCGCAAGGAATCCATCGCGGCCGGCGGGCGCGAGCAGCGTGATGCCGAAGGGCGCACCGTCTGCGCGTATTGACGCGGGCAGTGCCAGGCCGCAGAGATCGAGCAGGTTCACGAAATTGGTGTAGGTGCCGAGCCGGCTGTTGAGCTCGACCGGATTGGCGAGCACCTGCGCGGTCGAATAGATCGTCGGGGCCGTCGGCAGCACCATCGCGTCCAGATGCGCGAAGGCGCGCTCGGCTATCTTGCGCAGCCCTTGCAGCCGATAGAGCGCGGAGAAGGTCTCGGCCGCGGTGAGCCGGGCGCCGGCGGCGGTGATCTCGCGCGTCACCGGATGGATCGCATCCGGCGCGGAGGCGAGGAGATTGCGGATCACGAGATAGCGCTCGGCAACCCAGGGTCCCTCATAGAGCAACCGCGCGGTCTCGTAGAACGGCTCGAGGTCGAACTCGACGAGTGTCGCGCCGAGCGCCGTCCAGCGCTTCAAGGCCTCGCCGTAGGCGGCCTCCGACTTCTTGTCGCCGAAGAAGATCAGCTGCCCGTTGCGCGGCACGCCCAGACGAACGTTGGCCGGAAACGGTGTCATCGCGCCAAGCGGCCGGTCGCGCGAGAACGGATCGGCCTGGTCCGGTCCGGCCATCACGGAAAGCGCGAGCGCGGCATCGTCCGCCGTAAGAGCGAAAATCGAGATGCAATCGAGCGTGCGGCACGCAGGCACGAGCCCTGCCTTCGAGATCATGCCGAGGCTCGGCTTCAGCCCGACGATATTGTTGAGCATCGCCGGCACGCGCCCGCTTCCCGCAGTGTCGGTACCGAGCGAGAGCGGTACGAGACCCGCGCCGACGGCGGTCGCCGAGCCCGAGCTCGATCCGCCGGGAATGAGATCCTCGCGAATCGGATTTTTGGGAATGCCGTAGGGCGAGCGTACGCCGACGAGGCCGGTTGCGAACTGATCGAGATTGGTCTTGCCGATGATGATGGCGCCGGCGGCGCGCAGGCGCTCGACAGCGGTGGAGTCGTGTGTCGGCGTGTAGGAGAAGGCCGGGCAGGCCGCCGTCGTCGGAAAGCCCAGCGCGTCGATATTGTCCTTCACCGCGACCGGCACGCCGTAAAGCGGCAGGCTCATGGCATCCTTCCGCGCGGCAAGCTTCTCGGCCTCCGCAATCGCGTCCTTCTCGTCGCGCAGGCTGATAAAGACGGCATCATCGCCATGGTCGCGGATGCGCTGATAGGTTCGCGCGATCGTCTGTGCCGGCGTCATCGTTCCCGCGCGATGCGCGGCCACGATTGCGGCTATCGTCTCTGGCTGGTCAGCCCCCATGGCAACAAAAACTCCGGCAACGAACTTCTGGCAGAATGAAGCAAGCGATGTGCCATTGTGTACAGAATCCGGGCAGGCCGTCTGCTCCTGATATTATCGAAAGATCAGGCGGTTACGAGAATAGTCACCGGCCGGCACTGGTGCGGGGGTAAGGCCTGGATGCGTGCATCTGCTCAACTTTTGAGCAGGAGGGGCTCAGGTAAAGCCGGCGAGGATCTGCAACAGCCGCTCCCGGTTCGTCTTGCCGATCTTCTCCTCGACATGGCGCTCGTGCTCGGCGGCGAGCTGCTTGAACTTGAGGAGCGACAGCTCGCCCTGTGCAGTGAGATGCAGCGCGTGGGAGCGGCGGTCCGTCTTCGATTTGATCCGCTTGACGAACTTGCGCTGTTCGAGGCTGTCGAGGAGATGCACCAGCCGCGCCCGCTCGATGCCGAGGCGCTTTGCGACCGCCATCTGGGAGAGGCCCGGATTGGCGCTGATCACGGTCATCACCGAATATTGCGTCGGCCGGATGTCGACGGCGGCGAGCGTGCGGACGAAGTCCTGGAAAATCCAGATCTGGAAGCGCCGCACCGCATAGCCGGCGTGGCCGACCAGCGCATCGAGACCGATCTCGTCCGCGTCATCAGGACGCGCCGCGCCGTTGCCGGCCCGCTTGCGCGGCGCGCGGACTGGCGGTTCATTTCGACCTGCACTGGCTGTCACGTTTTTTCTCCGGCGTCACGCAAGTCTAGCGCCTCGCCCGGCTTCGGCAAGATTGTTGTTGACGACAACAATTGCTCTGCCCAACATTATCGGCAACGCGGCCCGGACGAGGTCGCTGCCGGGAGGACGACCCATGATCATGGACGCCGCACGCGGTGAGGCTTCCAGCCTGTTCGCAACGCCCAAGACGGTCGCCGAGCATCGCGCCGACGGCAGCATCGTGTTGAGCTCGCCCGAGCCCTTGCGTGAGGCTGCGCGCTGCATCGGCGACTGGCTGGAGCAATGGGCGCGGCAGACGCCGGACCGGATCTTCTTGGCGGAGCGCGGTAAGCTTGATGCGCCGTGGACCACCGTCACCTACGCTCAAGCCTTGCAGCAGGTGCGTTCGCTGGCCTCGTGGATCCTCGCGGAAGGCCTGAGCGCGGAGCGTCCGCTCGTCATCCTGTCCGACAATAGCGTCGATCATGCGCTGCTCGCGCTGGCTGCCCAGCATGTCGGCGTGCCCTCGGCCGCGATCTCGCCGGCCTATTCGCTGATGTCCAGGGACTTCGACAAGCTGAAGAGCATGATCAGCCTGCTTCAGCCCGGCGCGATCTATGTCAGCGACAGAAAGCCGTTTACCGCCGCGCTCGCCGCGATCCGGCCGCTGCATCAGGCGGAGATCGTGAGCGGCAGCGCCGATGACGCCGAGGCGCTGTCTTTCCACGCGCTCGCTGCGACGCCAGAATCTTCCGACGTCGCCAAGGCTTTCGCCGCAGTAACGCCGGACACGATCGCAAAATTCCTGTTCACCTCGGGGTCGACCGGTACGCCGAAGGCCGTGATCAACACCCAGCGCATGCTGACCTCGAGCCAGCAGGCCAAGGCGCAGACCTGGACCTTCCTCGCTCAAAACGGCGATCTCGTGATTCTGGACTGGCTGCCCTGGAGCCACACCTTCGGCGCCAACCACAATTTCAATCTCGTGCTGCGCAATGGCGGCTCGCTCTATATCGACGGCGGCAAGCCGGCGCCCGGGCTCTTTGCGACGTCGCTGGCGAACCTGAAGAGCGTGATGCCGACGGTCTACTTCAACGTGCCCCGTGGTTTCGACATGCTGATCGCTGCGCTGCGGAGCGACGAGGAATTGCGGCGTCGTTTCTTCGGCGAGGTCAAATTCGCCTTCTATGCCGGCGCGGCGCTGCCGCAGAATCTTTGGGATGCGCTCGAGGAGCTCTCGATCAAAACCGTTGGTCGCGCGCTGCCGATGGTGTCGGCCTGGGGCTCGACGGAAACCTCGCCGCTCGCGACCGATTGCCACTTCCTTGCCGAGCGCTCCGGTAATATCGGCGTGCCGATCCCGGGCACCGAGCTGAAGCTCGTCACCTCCGGTGAGAAGCTGGAGGTTCGTGTGCGAGGGCCGAACGTGACGCCCGGCTACTGGAAGGCGCCGGAGCTGACGAGGCAGGCCTTCGACGAGGAGGGTTTTTATCTCATCGGCGATGCCGTGAAATTCGCCGACGGCGCGCGCCCCGCGCGCGGCCTGTTCTTCGACGGCCGTGTGGCCGAAGACTTCAAGCTCAACTCCGGCACCTGGGTCAGCGTCGGCACGCTGCGCGTCGCCGGAATCGCAGCGCTCGCGCCGCTGGCGCAGGACCTCGTCGTGACCGGCCACGGCGGCGATGAGGTGCGCTTCCTCGTGTTCCCCAACATTCCGGCCTGCCGCGCACATGCAGGGCTGCCAGACGCCGCCGCTGTGAGTGAGGTGCTCGGCCACGACAAGGTGAGGAGCGCGATCGCACAGGGGCTCGCAAAGCTGAAAGCGCAAAGCGCGAATTCCTCCGGCCACGCCACCCGCGCGCTGTTGCTGGTCGAGCCGCCGTCGGTGGATGGCGGCGAGATCACCGACAAGGGCTACATCAACCAGCGCGCCGTGCTGACGCGCCGGGCGGAGGCAGTGGCGCGGCTGAACGACGATGCGTCGGTCGAATGGATCGGCTGCGCGGGCTGAACTGAGGCCATACCGAATGATCGCGTGCCCCGGCTCTGCGTCGCGTCATACGGGACGATGCTCCGCATCGCCCGGACATGCCGCGCCGCGTCCGGGACACCTGCGACTTGTCAAAATGGAGAATATGTGTAATAATTATACAATATAATTAAATAGGGAGGCCGCCGTGAGGTCTGGCTTGATATCGACAGTCGCGCTGGCTGCCCTTCTTGGATCCACCGCGCTCGCCCGCGCCGAAGGCGAGAGCTGCTCGCCCGTTACTACGGCATCGTTGTCCGTCCCGGGCGTCGAGATCGTTAGCTCCAAGCTTCAGGAGGCCGGCAACGGTCTGCCCAAGCATTGCATAGTGACTGGCCTTGCCAACCAGCGCACCGGTGCGGATGGAAAATCCTACGCCATCCAGTTCGAGATGCGGCTGCCGGCCGAATGGAACGGCCGTTTCCTGCACCAGGTCAACGGCGGCAATGACGGCGTCGTGGTGCCGGCGCTCGGCGACAAGCCCGACGGCTGGGCATCGGGCGGCACAGTGCCGCTCGCCCGCGGCTTTGCGGTGCTGTCATCCGATAGTGGTCATTCCGGTTCCGATCCCGCGAACAAGCCTCTCGGGCTCGCCGCAGGCGCGGCCTTCGGGCTCGACCCGCAGGCGCGGCGCGACTACGGCTACGCCGCGGACATGACGCTCTCGCCGGTTGCGAAGAAGATCATTGCGCTGCATTACGGCCGCCAGCCGGATCGTTCCTACATGGCAGGCTGCTCGAACGGCGGACGTCATGCGATGGTGGCAGCATCGCGCATGCCGGAAAATTACGACGGCTTCCTCGTCGGCAATCCCGGCTTCGATCTGCCGCGCGCCGCCGTCCAGCACGCCTGGGACGTGCAGGCCTTCCTGAAGGCCGATCCGGATCTTCGCAAGTCGATCACCAAGGAGGATGCGCAACTCGTCGCCTCGCGTATCACCGAGGCTTGCGATGCGCTTGACGGCGCCAAGGATGGCCTCACCTCCAATCTCGCCGCCTGCCAGAAGGCATTCGACCTCAAGACGCTCGCTTGCGCGCCGGGCCAGACCAGTGCTTGCCTGCCGGAAGCCAAGGTCGATGCGCTCAGGACCAGCCTTGCCGGTCCGAAAAATTCGAAGGGCGAAGCGCTGTATTCGGACTGGCCCCTCGATGGCGGCATCGGCACCGGCAATTGGCGTGCTTGGAAGGTCGAGAGCCCTGTCGCGCCCTGGAATAATTTTCCGATCATCGCGACGATGGGCGCCGCATCCCTGAACTACATCTTCTCGACGCCGCCCGTCGCGGTGGAAGGAGCCAGCGACAAGCTCATCGACGCGCTGAAGGCGTATGACTTCGACAAGGACGCGCCAAAGATCTTTGCCAAGGACGGCACCTTCACGGAGTCGGCGATGGATTTCATGACGCCGCCCGACGTCGATGATCCCAAGCTCGCCGGCCTGCAAAAGGCCGGGCGCAAGATGCTGATCTATCATGGCCAGGCCGATCCGGTGTTCTCCGTCAACGACACGATCCGCTGGTACGATCGGCTGAACAGGAACGCGCAGGGCAACGCCAACAATTTCGCTCGTCTCTTCACCATGCCAGGCGGCACGCATTGCGGCGGCGGCGTGACGCTCGACAAGTTCGATGCCCTGACCGCGCTGACCGACTGGGTCGAGCAAGGCAAGGCGCCGGAGCGGATCGTTGCCTCCATCAATCCGGCCAACAAGGAAGTTCCGACGACGTGGAGCGCGAACCGCACCCGGCCGCTCTGTCCGTATCCGACGTATGCGGCCTACTCCGGCACGGGTGACATCGAGGATGCCGCGAGCTTCGTCTGCAAGGCGCCGTAGCTCTCGTCTCACGCTCGCAGTCATTCCGGGGCGATGCGAAAGCATCGAACCCGGAATCTCGAGATTCCGGGTCTGGCGCTCGCGCGCCATCCCGGAATGACGGCAATCGTGACGCGGCTTCACGCCGTTCCAGGAAAGGCCAACAATCCTGCCGCATCGCGTAGTTTGAGATTTTTGTTGCCTAGGCAACTAATTTATGCGAGTCCTTCGCATGCACGGATGACGGCGGGGAAATCGCTGCGCCCGAGCGGGAGGATTCATGTTCGGCAGGAATGGTGCCGCCGGCAATCGCCGGTGCATGCCAGGTGAGCGCGACAGGGCACCCGCCCGGCGCGCGCCCTTACGCGTCGCCGGTGACCGCGCCGAGATTTTCGTGCAGCCGGCGCAACAGATCGATCAGGACCTCTTGCTCGTCCTTGGACAGGCACGACAGCAACCGCCGCTCGCGCGCAAAAGCGGCGACGATGACCTTGTCATGGGTGGCGCGGCCCTTAGCGGTCAGCGAGATCGAGTGCGTTCGTCCGTCATTGGGATCGCTGCGGATCGCCACAAGCCCGCGCTTGTCCAGGCTCGCCAATGTCCGGCTCACCGGCCCCTTGTCGAAGCCGATGACCTGGCAGATGCGCGAGGCCGGGATGCCCGGCTCGATCGCGAGCAGCGACATGATCCGCCACTCCGTGACGTTGACGCCGAACTCGCGCTGATAGAATGCGGTCGCGCTGTTCGAAAGCTTGTTGGCGATGAAAGTGATGAACGCCGGGACGTAACGCTCGAGGTCGAGCGTCGGCCCTGCTTCCGTGGACGTCTGGCGGCTTCTGGTCGAGGGCGCGGTCATCTTATCGGGGCTCACTTCATGCGCCACAGAAATAAGGACATGCGCGCGCGCTCGACAAGCGCAAAATTGGGAGGATGTGAATGAGTGCAGCCAGCTCCGCGTCGATCGGCGGCCCGCCCGCCGTCCCGCATCTCGATGTCGATCCCTTCGCGATCGCGTTCTTCGCCGATCCGTTCCCCACCCACGACGTGCTGCGAGATGCCGGCCCCGTGGTCTATCTCGACAAGTGGAACGTCTATGGCGTCGCGCGGTATGCCGAGGTCCATGCGGTGTTGAACGATCCCATGACCTTCTGCTCAAGTCGCGGCGTCGGTCTCAGCGACTTCGAGAAGGAGAAGCCGTGGCGGCCGCCGAGCCTGATCCTCGAAGCCGATCCGCCCGCCCATACGCGCACCCGCGCCGTGCTTTCGCGGGTGTTGTCGCCGACGGTGATGAAGCAGGTGCGCGACCGCTTCGCCGCAGCCGCAGAACAGAGGATCGATGCGCTGCTCGAGAAGCGCAGCTTTGATGCCATCGCCGATCTTGCAGAAGCCTATCCGCTCGCGATCTTCCCAGATGCGCTGGGCTTGAGGCCGGAGGGCCGCGAGCATCTCATTCCCTATGCCAGCCTGGTGTTCAACGCCTTCGGTCCGCCGAACCAGCTGCGCCAGGAGGCGATCGAGCGCTCGGCGCCGCACCAAGCCTATATCGCCGAGCAATGCCAGCGCGAGAACCTCGCGCCTGGCGGTTTCGGAGCCTGCATCCACGCCCGCGTCGACGAGGGCGAGATCACCGCGACGGAGGCGCCGCTTCTGGTGCGCTCGCTGCTTTCGGCGGGGCTCGACACCACCGTCAACGGCATCGGGGCCGCGGTCTATTGCCTGGCGCGTTTTCCCGATCAGTGGCAGCGGCTGCGCGATGATCCGACGCTGGCGCGCAACGCCTTCGAGGAGGCCGTGCGGTTCGAGAGCCCGGTGCAGACCTTCTTCCGCACCACGACGCGCGAAGTCGAGCTTGGCGGCGCCACCATTGGGGAGGGCGAAAAGGTCCTGATGTTCCTTGGTGCGGCCAATCGCGATCCGCGGCGCTGGGACATGCCCGATACCTACGACATCACGCGGCGCACCTCCGGCCATGTCGGCTTCGGCTCGGGCATCCACATGTGCGTCGGCCAGCTCGTCGCGCGGCTCGAGGGCGAGGTGATGCTGTCGGCGCTGGCGCGGCGTATCGCGAAGATCGAAATCGCTGGTGAGCCGAAACGCCGTTTCAACAACACGCTGCGCGGGCTCGACAGCCTGCCGGTCACCATCACTCCGGCCTGAGGATCCCTGATGCCAGCGATCACCTTCATCCATTCCGGCGGCAACACCGATCATATCGACGTCAGCGACGGCGAGAGCGCCATGCAGGCCGCGACCCGCCACGGCCTCGACGGCATTTTGGCCGAGTGCGGTGGCAACGCGATGTGCGCGACGTGCCATGTCTATGTCGACGATGGCTGGCTCGCGCGCCTGCCGGCGATGGCTGATGACGAGGACGCGCTGCTCGACGGCGCCGCCGCCAAGCGCACGGCTAACAGCCGGCTGTCCTGCCAGATCAAGATCACGCCCGAGCTCGACGGGCTCGTGCTGCGCTTGCCGGAGCGGCAGGTCTGAAGCGGTATGTCTGACGTTCTGATCGCCATCGGCAACGACCGGTGGCGCGAAGCGAAAAGCCAACGGGAGAGGGAACGATGAATCACTTGAAGTGGACGCTTGCACTTGCGGCAAGCCTGATTGCCGGAACAGCCAGCGCCGAAATATCCGACAACGTCGTGCGCATTGGCGTGCTCAACGACATCTCCGGCATTTTCCAGGACACCAACGGCATGGGCTCCGTCGAGGCCGCGCGCATGGCGGCCGAAGACTTCAACGGCGCGGCAAAGAACATCAAGGTCGAGATCGTCTATGCCGACCACCAGAACAAGGCCGATGTCGGCGCGGCGATCGCGCGCAAATGGCTCGACGTCGAAGGCGTCGATGCGATCGTCGACGTGCCGAACTCGGCGGTCGGCCTCTCCATCAACACGCTGCTGCGCGACAGCCGCATGACGTTCCTGGCGTCCTCGACCGCAAGCGCCGACCTCACCGGCAAGGCCTGCTCGCCCAACACCATTCAATGGGTCAACGACACCTGGGCCACCGGCAACACCACGGCGGCCGCGATGCTCTCGGGCGGCGGCAAGGACTGGTACTTTCTCACGGTCGATTACGCGCTCGGCAAGGGCATCGAGGCGGAAGCGCAGAAATACATCGAGGCGCATGGCGGCAAGGTGCTCGGCTCGGCCAAGCATCCGCTGGGCACCTCGGATTTCGCTTCGTTCCTGTTGCAGGCACAGAGCTCGAAGGCGCAGGTGATCGGCCTTGCCAATGCGGGCGGCGACACCATCAACGCTGTGAAGCAGGCGGCCGAGTTCGGTATCCAGCAAAGCGGGCAGAAGCTCGTCGCCTTCCTGCTCTTCATCAATGATGTCCACGGCATGGGCCTGAAGGTCGCGCAAGGTCTCCAACTCATGGAAGCCTTCTATTGGGACATGAACGACGATACCCGCGCCTTTGCGAAACGCTTTGCCGCGCGCCCCGGCATGAACGGGAAGATGCCGAGCGGCAACCAGGCTGGCGTCTATGCCTCGACGCTCGCCTATCTGAATGCGGTCGCCGCCACCGGCAGCGATAATGCGAAGGACGTCGTCCCCGAGATGAAGAAGTTCAGCGGCAAGGACAAGCTGTTCGGCGACACCACGATCCGCCAGGATGGCCGCGTGGTGCACCCGATGTATCTGTTCGAGGTGAAGAAGCCGGAGGAGTCGAAATATCCGTACGACTATTACAAGCTGGTCTCGACGATCCCGGCGGACCAGGCATTTCGGCCATTGGCGGAGGGTGGGTGTGTGTTGGTGAAGTAAGTGTGGCCCCAAGCGCTGCTGCACCCTCTCCCCTTGCGGGAGAGGGTAGCTTTGCGAAGCAAAGCCGGGTGAGGGGTTCTATCCGCGCGCAGAACTCATACAGTTGAGTGTGCCGAAACAACCCCTCATCCGGCGCTTCGCGCCACCTTCTCCCGCAAGGGGAGAAGGGAAGAGCGGCCTACACCACCACCTGACTGATGCCTTGCGTGATCAGGCGTGCGGTGCGCTGGTTGCGAAGTCGGCGGCCCTCCGGAGAACCTGGTTACGTAGCCTGCCGATTCCCTCGACCTCGAGCTCGACGGTGTCGCCATGGTTCAACCAGCGATCGAGCTCCAGGCCGCAGCCGCCGCCGACCGTGCCGGAGCCCATGAACTCGCCCGCCCGCAGCGTCTCGCTGCGCGAGACATAGGCGATCATGTCCTCGAAGGAGTGCAGCATGCCGCGGCTCGTGCTGTCGGTCCAGATCTCGCCATTGACGCGTGCGCGCATCGCAAGATTGTAGGGATCTCGAATTTCGTCGGCGGTCACGATCCACGGGCCGATGACGTTGCCGGCATCGAAGCTCTTGCCCTTTGCGGGACCCAACATGCCCCGCATCTCCTCGAACTGCGTGTCGCGCGCGGAGAAATCATTGTAGATCGTGTAGCCAAAGATATGTTCGCTCGCCTTCGCGCGTGGGATGTCGCCTCCTCCCTTCGACAAGAAGATCCCAAACTCGAGCTCGAAATCCATGAGCTCGCTGTACGCCGGCCATGACACCGTCGCGTCCGGGCCGGACACGCTGAAGCGGTTGGTGATGTAGTAGATCGGCCGATCCCGGTAGACTTGAGGGACGTCTTGCAATGGTTGCGTGGGGGCATCGCTTGCTAGCCCCTGCCGTTGGGCGATGCGGGCCATACCCGCTGGAGCTCCGCGGATGTGTCCGGGAAAGACGGAGAAGTCGCGCATCTGCGGCGGCTCCGGGATCGGAGCCAGGAGCCTGATGCGGTCGAGCGGGGAGCAGATGTCTTCGTCCGCTGCACAGGCTTCCACCACCCGACGCGTTGCCTCAAGAGCTCTTTCTCCCGCCTCGATCAGTTGCAGCAAGCTTCTGCCAATAGCATCCGCCCGGCCGGTTCGCGTCGCCGCCGCGACGAGGTCGAGCACCCGCTGACCTCCGGCAGTATCAATGATCGCGCCCGGTCGGGCCGCTCCCCCGGGCGAAACGAACGTCGCAAGCTTCATTGAATGCTCCCTTGAAAAATATATTTTACTGATTAAAATATACAAACTTGTCAATGCCAGCTTTTCACCGGCGTGGTCGGTCGGCCACCAGAGAACGCAAAGTCCATGGACCAGGAAAGCGCGACCCTTACCGAGCGGGCCGAAGCAGCGCTGGAAGTCGCCATCGTCAACGGAGAACTGCGGCCGGGCGCCAAGCTCAAGATCGCGGATATCGCCGCCGACTACGGCGTCAGCCAGACGCCGGCCCGTGAGGCGCTGTCGCGGCTGGCTGCGCGGGGGCTTGTGATCGCGGTGGGGCAGCGCGGATTCCGCGTGGCGCCGATGAGCGACACGGATCTTGCCGACATTACATCAACGCGAATTGCGCTCGAGGTGGCGGGGCTGCGCCAGTCGATGCGGCATGGCGACGCGAAGTGGGAGGGAGAAATCGTCTCTTGCCTGCATCAGCTCAAGCGTGTCGCCGGGCGATCCAGGATCCTGAAGAATACGCCCGAGCTCGACCGGGTGCACAAAGCCTTTCATGCCGGCCTGATCGCGGCCTGCAGTTGGCCGCGAACCGTTAGCCTCGCAAATCAGCTCTACGATCAGGCATCGCGGTATCGCAACGTGATGCTCTCGAACGCAATCGTTGCGGAGGCGTTCGTTGCCGAGCATGAGGCGCTTGCAAACATCGTGCTGTCGCGATCCGCAAATGCCGCCGTGACCAAGCTCACGGTCCATCTCCAGCGCACCTACTGCGACATCTACGGGGCGATGCCCGACTAGCGAAGCCAGCATCTGCGCCCCAGAAAGCAAAGAGCGCAGAGAGAATTCAGTACGAGGGAGGGAGTCGTGAGTTTGATCGATCATTCAATCGGGCTGCGGAGGCATGAAATCACCCGCGGCTGGTTCATCCTGGCCATGGCACTGGCCGGCATTGGGGTCGGCGCGTCATCTCTCCTGTTCTACAGCATCGGGGTATTCTTTGAGCCGTTGCAGCGGGAGTTCAACTGGAATCGCGGGCAGATATCCGGCGCCCTGATCTACCTCACCGCAGGCCTCGTCGTGTCCGGACCGATCGTCGGCTCGCTGATCGACAGGTTCGGCGCTCGGATCGTCGCGCTTGTTTCGATCCCGCTTCTGGCGCTGAGCATGATTGGTCTCGGCAGCCTCAACGATTCCATCTCAGCCTTCTACGCATTGTTCTTTGCCGCCGGATGTTTCGGCGGCGGCACGACGCCGGTCGTCTACACCCGGATCGTCAACGCCAACTTCAACGCATCGCGCGGTTTGGCGCTCGGCATCGTATTGGCGGGAAGCGGGATCTCTGCACTGGCCTTGCCGCCGCTGCTCGCCGCGCAGATCGCGTCGTTCGGCTGGCACGCGGGCTTCATCGTCCTGGCTGCGCTCGCCGCTGCGGCCTGGCCCCTGGTCTATTTCGGCTTCCGCGATCTGGAAGGCGCGATGCAGCCGACGCGTACCGTCACGGCGGGCGCCGGACGCTGGGAGGCGCTACGGTCTCGCGTCTTCTGGACCATCGCGATTGGGTTCCTCGCCGTTGCGGCAGCCATATCGGGAACGGTCGTTCATCTGGTACCGCTGCTGCGGGACGCCGGCGTGCCGCTGTCGACCGCCGCCGGCGTCGCATCGCTAATCGGTGTCGGCGTCATTGCCGGGCGCGTGCTGATCGGATGGGCCATCGATCGCATCTTTGCGCCCTACGTGGCGTGCACAGTCTTCCTGGTTGCGGCAGCAGGCTGTGCGCTTCTCAACTACGGTGCTGCGCAAGGCGCTCCGGTAGCCGCGCTGCTGATCGGCTTTGCCTTCGGCGCGGAGATCGATCTCATCGCTTACCTGACGGCGCGCTATTTCGGCATGCGCCACTACGGCTTCCTCTATGGATTGGCCTATTCGCTGTTCAGCGTCGGTGCAGCTGCCGGTCCCGCCGTGATGGGACGCATGTTCGACCTCAACAAGAACTACGAGACCGCGCTCTGGCTGATGGTGGCGTGTCTGCTGTTCGGGGCAATGTCTCTCGGGACATTGCCGCGCTTTGTCGAGGCATCTGACGACGGTTTGCAGGTAACGTCATAGGTAAAAACACTTGGCGTTAGAACACATGGCGTTAAGGCACATGGCGACAAGACACATGGCGAGACGAATCATCGACATTTCGGTTCCGCTCCAGAACGATGTGCCGGCGGATCCCCCGGGCAACCGGCCAAGCATTCAGTACATCGATCACCAGCAAGGCCTGCCAGGCATGTTGCAGTTCTTTGCCGGCCTGAAGGCGGAGGATCTGCCGGACGGCCAGGGCTGGGCGGTCGAGCACGTCACGCTGTCGACCCATAACGGCACCCATCTGGATGCGCCCTGGCACTTCCACCCGACGATGAATCGCGGCGAGCGGTCCTGGACCATCGACGAGGTGCCTCTGGAATGGTGCTTTCAGCCAGGCGTGAAGCTCGATTTCCGGCACTTGCCGGATGGCCATGTGGCAACCGCAGGGGACGTGGAAGACGAGCTCAAGCGCATCGGCCACACGCTGAAGCCGCTCGAGATTGTCGTCGTCAACACGAGTGCCGGTGCCAAATTCGGCCGGCCTGACTATGTCAGCTCAGGCTGCGGCCTGGGGTATGAGGCGACGATGTACCTGTTGGAGCGCGGCGTGCGGCTGACCGGAACGGATGCCTGGAGCTGGGACGCTCCCTTCGTCTTCGCCGCGCAGAATTACGCCGAAACGGGGGATGCTTCGTTGATCTGGGAGGGACACAAGGCGGGCCGGCACATCGGTTACTGCCATCTGGAGAAGCTGCACAATCTGGAGCTCCTTCCTTCGACCGGATTCAGCGTGTCGTGCTTCCCCGTCAAGATCGCGCACGCCTCAGCAGGCTGGACCCGCGCGGTTGCGATCGTTGATGACTGAGGTGCTATTCACCTCTCCCCGAGAAGGATCACCCCACCACCCTGCTGCTGCCCTGCGTGATCAGCCGTGCGGCCCGCTGGTCGCGAACGTAGATCCAGAGCCAGGTCAGCGCGACGGCGAGGCGGTGGCGCAGGCCGATCAGGAAGTAGATGTGGGCGATGCCCCAGATCCACCAGGCAATCGCGCCGCGCAGCTTCACGCGGCCGAAATCGATCACCGCGAGACGCTTGCCGATCTGCGCGAGGCTGCCGGCATGCTTGTAGCGGAAGGGGCCGAGCTTCTCGCCGCGCAACCGTGCCTTGATGAGGTTTGCAACATAACGTCCCTGCTGCTTGGCCGCCGGCGCGATGCCGGGCACCGGCTTGCCGTCCCACGCGGGAATCGTGACGGTGTCGCCAATGGCAAAGACATCCGGATGGCCGGGCACGGTCAGATCATCCGCAACCTCGACGCGGCCGGCGCGGTCGGCCGGTGCATTCAGCCATTCGGCGGCGGGAGAGGCGCGCACACCCGCCGCCCAGATCCGGGTTTTCGCGTTGAGCCGCTGTCCGCCATAGACCACGCCGTCGCGGTCAACCTCGGTGACGGGCTGGCCCAGCACGACCTCGACCCCGATCTTCTCCAGCGAAGCCTGCGCATAGGCCGAGAGATCGTCGGCAAAGCCGGCGAGCACGCGCGGTCCGGCCTCGATCAGCACGACGCGCGCCTTGCGCGTGTCAATGTTGCGGAAATCACCCGGCAGCGTGTGGTGCGCCATCTCGGCGATGGTGCCGGCGAGTTCGACACCGGTCGGACCGGCGCCGATGATGACGAAGGTGAGGCGCGCGGCACGGCGCTCCGGATCGGTCTCGCGTTCAGCGCGCTCGAACGCGAGCAGGATGTGACGGCGCAGCGTGGTCGCATCCTCCAGCGTCTTCAAGCCGGGCGCCCACCGCTCCCATTCGTCGTGGCCGAAATAAGCGTGGCGGACGCCCGTCGCCAGCACCAGCGTGTCATAGGAGACTTCGCTGCCGTCATCGATCAGCACGGCGCGCCGCTCAACATCAACGCCGCTCACGGTCGCAAACAGCGTCGTCACTTCGCGCCGCGCCCGCATGAGGTGGCGGACCGGCCAGGCAATATCGCTCGTTGCAAGCGAAGCGGTCGCGACCTGGTAGAGCAGCGGCTGAAACAGATGATGGTTGCGGCGGTCGATCAGCGTGATCTCGACCGGGCTGCCGGCGAGCCGATAGGTCGTCTCAAGCCCGCCAAAGCCGGCTCCGACGATGACGACGCGGTGGGGTTTCGCTGTCATGAAAGCTGCCCTCGATTCGCTGGGTGTGCGCCACTCATTAAAGAGCGAAGACCCGGTCGTGGTCCAATAGCCGTCACCAATTGAGGAATAGCGACGGCGTATCGACGAGACGGCGAAAAAGCGCCGCGGCCCTCGCCAAAGTGAGTAGAATTATATTTCTTGCCATCCGGGATGGGGGCGAATTATGGTGCAGGGGCAGGCGCTGAGCCATTGACGGCTCTCACGATTTTGCGTCCTAAACAGAACGATCCGGGAGCGGGCCATCCGCCATTTCGGGCAATGAAAACGAGGAGGGGACTGGTTATGAGGACGGCATTCTGGCTGGCGGGCGCGGCTGCGTTGGTGCTGGCAAGTCCGGCATCGGCCGGCGACACCATCAAGATCGGCTTCGTCTCGACCTTCAGCGGCCCGACTGCGGTGATCGGCAACGACATGCGCAACTCCTTCGAGCTCGCGCTCGATCATCTCGGCCGCAAGATGGACGGCAAGCCGGTCGAGGTGATCTATGAGGACGACCAGCAGAAGCCCGATGTCGGCAAGCAGAAGACCGAAAAGCTCGTGCAATCCGACAAGGTCGATTTCATCGTCGGCTACATCTGGTCCAACGTGCTGCTCGCCTCGCTCAAGACCGCGGTGGATTCGAAGACCTTCCTGATCTCCGCCAATGCCGGCCCGTCGCAGCTCGCCGGCGAATTGTGCTCGCCTTACGTCTTCTCGACCTCCTGGCAGAACGACCAGACGCCGCAGGCGATGGGCCAGTACATGAACCAGAAGGGCGTCAAGAGCGTCTTCCTGATCGGGCCGAACTATGCCGCGGGCAAGGACATGCTCGCGGGCGTCAAGAGCACCTTCAAGGGCGAGATCAAGGGCGAGGAATATACGGTCTGGCCGAGCCAGCTCGATTTCTCCGCCGAACTGTCCAAGGCCCGCGCGTCGGGCGCCGAGTCGATCTTCGTGTTCTATCCGGGGGCAGCCGGCGTGCAGTTCCTCAACCAATATGTGCAGGCGGGCCTGAAGAGCCAGATCCCGCTCTATACGGCGTTCACCGTCGACGAACTCTCGCTGCCGCTCCAGAAGGACAATGCGCTGGGTGTTCCCGGCGCGCAGGAATGGGTCAACGACCTGCCCAACGACGAGAACAAGCGCTTCGTCGCCGATTACCGCAAGAAGTACTCCAACCTGCGCCCGACCTATTACGGTGCGCAAGCCTATGATGCGGCCCAGCTCATCAATAGCGCCGTCGTGGCGGTGAAGGGCGACACCAGCAAGAAGGACGCGATGAAGGCCGAAATGGAGAAGGCCAACATCAAGTCGCTACGCGGTTCGTTCAAGTTCGGCAACAACCACATCCCGATCCAGAACTTCTATCTCCAGGACGTGGTGAAAGACGCCGACGGCCAGCTTGCGCTCAAGACGGTCGCCACCATCGTCAAGGACGACCAGGACCGCTTCCACGACAAGTGCCCGATGAAGTGAGCTCGCTTCTGTCCCTCTCCGTTCTTGCGGGGCCGCGACGAGCCTGGCTCGCGCTGAGAGGGGTGGGTGAGGGGTTGCCTCCGCAATCGCGTGACAATACGACTCGCGGAGCGTCCCCCTCACCCGCAATTCGCGCTGCGCGTGAATTGCGGCCTCTTGCCGCAGGCGCGGCGAGGTGAAGAGCTACACCTGCGGCATGCTCCCGCAACGTCCGTCCGCTCCCAAACGGGTGTAGCCGATCTGACGTCCTCATTCGAATCACTGCATCCGAATTGACGACTCGGCTTTTGACCTGCCCAGGCTGACACTCTGACATTGGGAGAGGCCCGTCCGATTGCGACGAGAGAGGCGATATGAATTTCCCGTACCCGTCGGACGCGATCGTACCGCTTCACCGCGACCACCATCACGTTGAAGATGATGGTTATGACCGGTCGGCTTCCACATGGAGGGACTCTGCGCCTTCCTCCATGCCGATTTCCGGAGACGACGGAGCCGGCGCCCATGGCCGGCTGTGGGTTACGGGCCAGGAGGCGCATTCTCCCACCGGGATGATGAGCCGGCACGACGCTGTGTCTTTCGAGCCCGATAGCGTCCATCACGCCACTCCATCGGCCGCAACCGGATCCGGATCGGACAACCCATCGCCCGGATCGGGCTCGATCCAGAGCGGGGGGAGCACGGCCGGTGATGGCGGAGATGGCTATTCTTATGGAGGCATCGTTCATGCCTCCATACTGATCTATGAGCCGATCAACATTTCGGTGTCATTTGGATACGGCTCCGTTGCCCTGGCCCAGCAAACCAACGACGTGAATGTCGATCAATCCGCCTTTCAAATGGCGGGCGTCGGGGGAGGTGGCGGCAACGGCAATATCGCGTCGGGAGGCAGCGTCGGCAGCGCCGGCAACGGGGGCGACGGCTATTTCTCCGGCGCGTTGGTGGACGCCCCCGTCGTGATCTACCATCCGGTCAATATTGCGATGGCGGGCCCAGGCGGCACCGCATACGCAAGTCAGTCAAATGCGGTCGATATCAATCAGTCGGTCGTCCAGATCGCGGGTGTTGGCGGGAGCGGCGGAAACGGCAACGCCGCCGGTGGCGGCAGTGTCATCACGCTCGATCCTGCCTGGGCATCAAGCAATGGTGGAAGCGCCTGGAACCTGGCCGAGGCTGGAGGCAGCCAGGCCGGCAATGGCGGAGACGGTTCCTTCTCTGGAGAGCTCGTTCATACGTCCTTCGTGCTGTACGACCCGATCAACATCGCCGTCGCTGGCTATAACTCCAGTGCCTACGCGATCCAGACCAACAGCGTGTATGTGGATCAGTCCGCCCTTCAGATCGCCGGCATCGGCGGGCAGGGAGGCAATGGAAACGCCGCGATGGGCGGCAGCCTTGTCTCTCATAACCTGTGGGGCGGCTCCGACGCGATTGCGACCGGGAGCAACGGCGCCGGCAATGGCGGGAGCGGCCACTCCTCGGGGAGCCTGATCGATGTCAGCGTCGCGATCTATGCTCCCATCAATATCGCAATTGCCGGCCCGCATTCGACGGCAGTGGCGGATCAGACCAACGACGTGCACATCGACCAGAGCGCGGTGCAGATCGCCGGAGTGGGCGGTGATGGCGGCCATGGCAATCTCGCGCTGAGTGGTGATCTTGCCACGCATCTTGTGTCGGACCTGCACTTGATGGCCTGAAGCGCGATGAAGTCAGGATGAATCGTCATCGCGATTTGGGTTGTTGCTTGCGCGTGATCTCGGCGCAAACGCGTTCCACGTTTGTCGCGAGGGAAAACCGCTTCGCACTTTTTCGGATCATGCTTTAGCGAGAC
Source organism: Bradyrhizobium sp. UFLA05-125 (assembly GCF_059803515.1). Taxonomy (NCBI): domain Bacteria; kingdom Pseudomonadati; phylum Pseudomonadota; class Alphaproteobacteria; order Hyphomicrobiales; family Nitrobacteraceae; genus Bradyrhizobium; species Bradyrhizobium sp. UFLA05-125. The sequence goes on from NZ_JBANBJ010000080.1 coordinate 39,671, forward strand.
TTGCATCGCTCGCCCGATCGCAACGCGGCCGGCCTCGTCGGTGCGCCGCGTATGCAAGCACTCGGACGCCCCCCGACGTCTGCCACGTCAAGATGTCATCGCGGAGGTCATACTTTCGTGCGTAGGCCCACCAAACCGGATGGTGTCCGATTTGACATCTATCGCCGTCGAGCGCGCGGGGATCAGAGTTGCTGAGCGTGTCCATCTGATCGGGATGGATGATGCGTGTAAGTCAACAAACGCAGGGAGGCTCAAATGATGCCCAAGGCGGTCAACATTTCAGATTCAATCGGATTCAAATCGATCGACACTGGCGGTCAAAGTGTCGGAAACGGCGGTGATGGCACTTTCAAGGGAGCCATCATCAACAAGCCGACGCTCACCTTCGACCCGACCAACAAGGCGGAAGGTGCCGATGTGCACGTGAACACCGGCGATCACGTCAAGCAAACGGCGGACTGGGACGCTGGCGGCGCGAACGGGACCGCCTCATGGTTTGCAAAAGCCCATGGCGGGACCGCCACGTCGAACGGAAGCCAGAGTTCGGAGAGCGGTTTCGATACCTCCAAGGTCTACGCGAATACGGATGCCACCCAGATCAACAAGGTCTGGGCAGACCAGCACCAGGACGTGGTGGCCGGCATCGGCGGTGACGGTGGAAGTCTCAATAGCGCAGATGGTGGAGACGTGCACTTCCACTTCGACGTGCTCTGACCAGCGGCT
>NZ_JBANBJ010000081.1:0-39995 GCF_059803515.1 Bradyrhizobium sp. UFLA05-125
TGTCGTTCGAGCCGACGAGCGCGTTGCCGCTGGTGGACTGCGAGCCACCAAAGCCCGCCGCCCACACGCTCCAGCGCTGCGCGAACGGCACCGACGGCGCCTTGGTGAACATCGCGAACGCGTCGGTGGTCCTGCGCGCGGCGTAGGCGCTCGCCTGATCGTCCTCCTCGGCATAGCCCGTCGGCGACGTCGCGCCGCCAGAGCCGCTGCCTCTTCCCGCAAAGGGATCGGTGAGCACGCCCATGAACTGGCTCATCGCCTGGAACGTGGTCTGCTGCGAGCCGGAGGCGCTCTCGCCGGCGGCTTGCGTCAGCCCGCCCGCGGAGAGCGTGCTGTAGAGCAGCGGAATGCCATTGGAGTTGAAGAAATTGATCAGCCCATTTGCGACCGCCTGCTGGTTGCCATTGAGACCACCGGGACTGGCGAAGTTCAGGATCAGGGTGAGATAGGCGTCGTTGGCATCGTAGCTCAGCGTGGCGCGGAAGTTCGTCGGCAGGTTGGTGTCGACGAGCGAGCCGAACGTGCCCGAGACGCCACCGGCCGCGGTCAGGATCTTGTATTGCTTGCTGATCTGGCTGCCGCTGGCAAACACCGCGCTCACCGTGGCGCCGCCGAGCGTCGCCGTGCCGGTGACGGTTGTGAACGAGGCGGTCGATGGATTGACCTGCACGAGATAGAGCGCGCCCGATTGGAACGCGAGATTGCCCATCACCGTCATCGATGTGCCGGGCGTGCCATCGCCGGGCGCGAAGATACCGCCGGCATTAACCTGCGTGGCGCCGACGCTGCCGGTGCCGGTCAGCGTGCCGCCGGAATTGACGAACACGCCGCTGCTGCTTGCGATCGAGCCGTCGACCTCCAGCGTGCCACCGTTGATGGTGGTGCCGCCGGCATAGGTGTTGGCGGCCAGGAAGGTCAGCGTGCCGTCACCGGTCTTGGTGACGCCGCCGGCGCCGGACAGGCCAGTGCCGAAGCTGACATTGTTGCCGTTGGTGTCGAAGGTCGCCCCGTTGCTGCCGATCGCGGTCAGGCGCGACGAGATATCGGTCGACGTCCCGCTCGCCCATTGCAGGCCGCCGCCGTTGAGCGTGATCGTGCCCGAGCCGAAACTGCTGGCCGTGTTAAAATTGATCAGGCCGCCATTGACGGTCGTGCCGCCGCCATAGGTGTTGACGCCCGACAGCGTCAGCATGCCGGTGCCGATCTTCACCAGCGAACCGCCCGTGGTGGTACCGAGCCAGGCGGTGCAATCCCAGCCGGTCGCGCCACAGGCGCTGATCACCCCGCTCACCGTTGTGCTTAGATTATTACCGCCGACGGTGAGTTCGTTCAGGCCCAGATAGACCTCGCCGGCTCCCGCGATCGAGCCGGCAGTGAGCTTGTGGGCGCCGAGCGGGCCGGTACTCCCGGAGAAATCGAGCTTGCCGCCGGCATCGTTGGTGATGGCGGCGTTGCCGGCCGTGCTGGTGTTGTAGAAATACAGGTAGCTGTTGTTCGTGATGGCGGCGCTGCCGGCCGTGCTGGCGCCGAAGAAATACAGGTGGCTGTTGTTTGTGATGGCAGCATTGCCGGCCGTGCCGGCGTTGTTGAAATACAGGTAGTAGTTGTTGGTGACGGTGGCGCTGCCGGCAGTGCTGGTGTTGTTGAAGGACAAGTTGCCGTTGTTGGTGATGGTGGCGCTGCCGGCCGTCGACGTATCGTTGAAAATCAGGATACCTCCGGAGTTGGTGATCTGCGCGCTGCCGGCCGTGCTGGTGTTGTTGAAATACAGGCCCCCGCCGGTGGAGTCGTAATTGACGATCGTCGCGTTGCCGGCGGTGGACGTACCGTTGAAGATGACGTCGTGATAGTTGGTGATCGAGGCATTGCCCGCGCTCGCCGACTGGTTGAAGGTCGTATGATCAAAGTTGACGATCTGAGCGCTGGCTGCCGTCGACGTATCGTTGAAAGTGAGTTGGCCACCCACAACATATATCTGGGCGGTGCTGGCGGTGGCCGAATTGTTGAAATTGATCGTGCCCGTGCTGCCGATGACGGCGCTGCCGGCGCTGGACGAATTGTTGAAATTGAGCTGGTTTCCGATGCCGATGTTGGCATTGACCGCGGTCGAGGAGTCGTTGAAATTCACGATGCCGCTGGCGCTGGAGATGTTCGTTGCGGCTCCCGTGCCGCCGCTGGCCGAAGCACTGTTCTGAAAAGTCAGAGTCTGGCCGGCCGAGACGTTGAAGGTCTGTGCATTGGTGGAATTGTTGACGACGCCGGCGCCGTTCAGGGTGAAGGCATTGTCGATGGTGAACGTGTAGGCTTGCGCGTTCGGCGTGAACAGGATTTCACCGAGCGTGACGCTGCCGCCGGCATTCGAGACCGTCGTGGAGCCGGTATCGACGAAGGTGGCCGTCCCGGTCGGCAGGCTCCCCGTCGACCAGTTGGTAGACGTTGTCCATTCGCTGGTGGTGCCGGTCCACGTCGCGTCCTGGGCCGCCGCCGTCGAGCTGGCGGCAACCAGCGCCGTCGTGGCGAGCAACGCGCTCCAGGAAGTCGGAGAGGACGGCGGCTCCTCACCGGCCAGCGCAGCCAAAATCGTCATCGAGCAAGCCCTCGCCTCGAACAGTCAAACCTCGCGCGAGCGTTTTGCCATTTCCCAGACGATGCTGGAGAATGCGATCGTCGCCGAACCCGACAACCTCGACCTGAAGCTCGCGCTTGCCACGCTCCAGCTCCGCGGAATTCAAATGGTCTGGTACGGCCCTGCCGGGCACGCCTCCATCGAGAATGGCATCAAGTCCATCAGATCGCTGCTGGAGCCCGCGTTGCGGGCAAAGCCCAACTACATTCCGGTGCTGGATGCCCATTGCCGCTTCCTGAACACGACGAACCGGTTCGTCGAAAACCTGATCGCGTGTGCGAGAACGCTCAGCTTCGATCCCTGGAATGGAGTGGCCCTCTACCATCTTGGTCTCGCGCAGCTTCACCTCGGCCGCTTCGAGGACGCGCTGGCGACGTTCGATCAAGCCTATCGCTTCGATACGCCCGCCGCCTCGCGATGGACACGGCCGCTCGGCGCCGGCTGGGCCTGCACGCTGATGGGCCGCTACGAAGATGCCCTGCCCTGGCTGCAAAGATCGCTCGCGATCACATCCGGCAGCGGACGCACACATATGCTGCTTGCTGCCGCCTATCAGCATTTGGGCCAAACCGGCGAAGCAAAAGCGGCCCTGGCAAAGGGCCTGGAGCTGAGACCCGGCTCGACGGCCCGCAATGTGCCGACGACCCGCGAAAACACGAGCACGGTTTTTCTCGCGGCTGCCGACCGCGTCATGCAACTCATGGTCGACGCCGGACTGCCTGAAGGGTGAGCGGGCACAACGTGCCGGCGGCGGCACTCGGCAAAGCGCTTCGGCCTAAAGCCCGATGAAATCAGGATGAATCATCATCGCGCTTTAGGTTGTTGTTTCCGCATGATCTCCGCGCAAACGCGTTCCGCGTTTGTCGCGAGGGAAAACCGCTGCACACTTTTCTGGATCATGCTCTAGCGCTTCGTCTTGGGGAGCACCACCCTGCCCTTTGAAGCCATGCCACCCCACGTGGCAGACCAGCCGACTTCCGAGGCGGAGGGGCGCTCGTCGTCTTTCTGACCTCGGGCACCCTGCAGGGCAAACAGGGCGCCTTGGGGATCGGCACATCGCACGATCCAGCAACCATCGGGCAGCTCGCTTGGGCCCTGAAGGACACGGCCCCCGCCAGCATGAACGCGCTTGGCGGCCGCCCCGATGTCGTCGACATTGAAGTAATAGAGCCAACACGGCTGCGATACGCTCGGAAGCTTGGTAAGCATGCCGCCGATCGTCTGCCCAGCCGCCGAAATCAATTCATACAGATCTGCAGGATCGGTTCCTGCGCGGGCCTTCTGCCAACCGAGGAGCTCGCCGTAAAACGGAAAGATCTTGTTCCGGTCTTCAGCCAGCAACTCGTGCCAGCCCACGCGACCCGGCTCGTCCAATCCGCTGGGGTGCCGTGGGCCATATGTCAGTCCGGTGACCAGCGCAAACGTTGCTCCTTGCGGATCGGCGACCACTGAAATTCGACCGATGTTGCTGTCGGTCGGCGATACCAAAATGGCGCCCCCACAACGGCGGATCTGCGCGGCCTTCGCATCCATGTCGTCGACGGCAACGTAGCCGACCCACCTCGGTGTCGCCCCCAATCGCCGTCCCTCTTCCGGCAGTTCCATGAGACCACCGACCGGACCGTCGCCGGCAGTCACCACCGTGTAAGCGAACCCTGCCGTCGAGACGTCCTTCGCGCCCCAGCCGACAACCTTACCATAGAAGGCACCCGCCGCCGTGACGTCGGTCGTCATCAGCTCGTACCAAACGAAGTATCCGGGTTGATCGACCAAGGCAGTTTCTCCGTTCAGGCGGGAGACAGTTGCGGCACTGCATCAGCCGCGCGCAGCGTAGACAAGACAAGTGATCGAAGGTGAACTCGTTCATGAAGATGAATGCAATCTGAACGAGCGCCACTGCATTTTCGTGTGTTCGTGAATCTTGCCTGCCCTGTCGGCTCGGCGTAGACTTTCTTCCGAGGATATCCTTCCCGCAACATTCGGAGGATGCGACCATGCAGCGGGTGAAGCAAGCTTCGAAAAAGAAGCGCGTAGCCAAGGCCGCCGTGCCGGCGTTGGGAGCCGCCGGACTAACTTTTTCGCTCGCCGGCAGCGCATCAGCAGCCGCGGTGCCAACAGGTGACGTTCAGCAGAGACTGAACTTTTCACCGGGGCATGCGATCATGCTCGGTGAAGAGGAAATGACTGACGTCAGCTTGGCCACCTTCCATCTGTTCGACAAGGAAGATGCCAGCGACCGCGTACAACTCGCCTACCGCGGATGCGGCGGTTGCCGCGGCTGCAGAGGCTGCAGAGGCTGCGGCTGCAGAAGTTGCCGATGCGGCGTCGGTTGTCGGTGTGCCGGATGTGCCGTGGTAGGTTGCGCCGTCGTATCCTGCGCGGGCTGTTGTGCATCGTGGGGCCGCTGCCGCTGGTGCTAGGCGACGCGCGGTTCGATCGTGTATCGACAAGCCTCTTATTGGCCGGGCTCGAAAGCGACCCGGCCGTTTTCTCGTTTTCGTCGCAAGGTTCGCCGAACCTGCCTTGGACGGCTTGCCGGGGACGAGCGGGTGTGTTCCAAATCAAACGAAGACTTCCCGTGGGTGAGCCAACGGCTCGTCGCGCACGGGCGGTCTGAGATGACGGACAACACCATCCGCGTGCCGCCCCGATGACAGCCAATCGCAAGATCCGCGTTGCGAGACCGGCCCGCAAGGATATCTTGCGGTTCGCACCAAATTACACCGCCTACACGCTGCCTCCCGATGCGGTCTGCCTCTATTCCGAGGATCGCAAGTACTTCCTGCACGGCGAGCTCTATTGTGCGCTGGCCGCAGCGATCGGAAGCAACGGACGGGCGGTTTCGGAAATCATTCGCCAGCTTTCAAAAAGCTTTCCGACGAACAAGATCGAGGAAGCGATCGGGCGGCTGGTCGAACGCCGCTATGCCACTACGGCAGGATCGGCCGCATTCACAGGCGCCGTCGCTGGCTATTGGGCGAGCCTTGGCCTGCCTCCCGAGACAGCAGAACAGAACCTGCGCGCCTGCCCGGTGAGGGTGGAATCGATCGATGTCAAAGGCGCCAAGGAACTGAGCGCGGCCTTGAGCAAACTCGGCGTTCAAATCGCCAAGCGTTCGCCCAGGCTCGTGATCACGCTGGTGAACGACTATCTTGACCGGCGGCTCGCTGAGCTGAACGGCGAGCGCGTGGCCAATGGGACGCCCTGGCTGCTGGTGCAGCCGTCCGGCGTGTTTCCGCTGGTAGGCCCCATCTTCAAACCGGGCGAGAGCGCCTGCTGGACCTGTCTGTTCGATCGCATGATACGCAATCGGGAAATCAAGGGATTTCTCGACCGCGGACTGGCGCAGCCGGTCGCCGTATCGCCCCTGGCCCATGACACCGTTGGACAGACCGCCATCCACTTCGCTGCCATCGAGACTGCGAAAGCAATTGCCTCGGGTTTTCGCACCGACCTGCGCGATCACATTGCAAGCTTCGACCTGACTGGTGCGGTCATCGCTAAGCACTATGTCGCGCGTCGCCCGCAATGTCCGACCTGCGGCAGCAAGAAGCTGCAGAGTCCGCGCCGGGCGGAGGCGCCTGTCGAGATTGCCGAGGGCCGGAAGCTCATCATGACCAGCGGCGGATATCGCACCGTGACGTCTCGCGCCACCGTGGCGCGCTTCCGCAAACACGTAAGTCCGTTGACCGGCGTGGTCTCGCGGCTCGAGCGGATCGAGGCCGATCTGCCGATGAACACCAATTTTTTTGCTCACCACAATTTCTCTGCGCCAGCCTTGAGCGTCGATGAGCTCAGGTCGGGACTGAACGGCGGCAGCTTCGGCAAGGGCTCCACCGCCGAGCAGGGCGAAGCCAGCGCGCTGATGGAGGCGATCGAGCGGTACTCGGGCATTTTCCAGGGAGACGAAATCAGGACGAAGCGCCGCTTCACCGATTTCGCTCCCGGTGATGCCCTTCTTCCCAACGACGTCCAGCTCTTCAGCGACACGCAGTTTCAAAACAGGCATGCCCCGCAGCCGGATGATTCACATCCGGTTCCTGAGCCGTTCGATCCCTCGACCAAGAACGAGTGGTCGCCGGTCTGGTCGTTGCGCGACAAGCGTTTCAAGTATCTTCCGACGGGCCTGCTGTACTTTTTCTACGGCGGATTCCACACGGACTCCAACGGGTGCGCGGCGGGCAACACCCGCGACGAAGCCATCGTTCAGGGCTTCCTCGAACTTGTCGAACGCGATGCCTACGCCATCTGGTGGTACAACCGGCTGCAGCGTGCCGAAGTCGACCTTACGCAATTCGACGATTCCTATGTGCGGGATCTGCGAGCCCAGTTTGCCGATGCGGGGCGCAAGCTTTGGGTGCTCGACATCACCAGCGATCTCGGCATTCCCTCTTACGTGGCGATCACGCACTGGATGCAGAACGGACACGAAAATATCGAGTTCGGCTCCGGCTCGCATTTCGATCGCCGCATAGCATTGCTGCGTTCCCTCACCGAGCTGACCCAGTTCATGTCAATCGGCCTGATGGGCGGCGGAACTGGCGAGAAGCCGACACTTGACGGTGTCACGCCGCTGCGACTTGACGATTATCCCTTCCTGATCCCGAGCGACAATCCGATCGTCCGGCCGGCACCGGGCCTCAAGCTTCACGATAACACGAGCGACCAGGTCAATGCCTGCATCGAGATCGCCACCGGCGCGGGACATGATTTCCTCGTGCTTGACCAGACGCGGCCCGACGTCGAGGTCCCCGTCGTCAGAGTGCTCGTTCCGGGCTTGCGGCATTTCTATCGCCGCTTCGCGCCCGGCCGGCTTTACGATGTTCCGGTGAAGCTCGGATTATTGGATCGCCCGCGACTGGAAGGCGAACTCACTCCGTTCCTGCCGCACACATGAAGGTGGCCTGTCGTGCGCTCGCCCCGGAAAAGATCGACCAGGAAGATCGCACCCGTCATCGCCGCCCGATTGAACGGTCGTTTTTCCCTTCACATGCAGGCCGACGGAAGCATCGCCGCTGCCCTGGGCGGCTATTCGGTCAATCTTGGACAATTCGGCACGGCGGCGATCGACCGTGCGGGACATCTCGCCTCCGGGCTGCCGCTCGCCTCCTTTGCCGGCAAAAGCGTCCTCGCAAGGCAGGTTCACGCGCTGGTGCATCGACTGGCACGGCACGGGCTGCTCGAATACCGCCTATCCTCTCCGCGTGACGAGCAGGACCTCGTCGTCATCGAGCCCCAGGTCGCCGAATACTGGCCGCACTGCGCAAAACTTGGGAACGGTGATACCCTCGTGTTGTCGCGCTTCGCCTATCTGCACCGGCGCGGCAACGAGATGGTGCTGGAATCGCCGCGCGCCGGCGCGCTGTTTCGGATCTGCGATCCCGCGATCGCCGCCACCCTCGCGGCCCTGTCGCGGCCCCGGAGGATCAGCACGCTTCGCCGCCAGACGGCCTCCTTGAGCCTCGATCTACTCGGATTGCTGCTCGACAGCCGGATGCTGATCAAGCTCAACGCGAAAGACGGCGACGGCCTTCGGGAGAATGAAGGCGATGGCAGTCTCGTTCTCTGGGATTTCCACGATCTCGTGTTTCACACGCGGAGCACGGAGGGTCGGCATGCCAGTCCAGTTGGCGGCACATTCACCTATGCGGGCCTCGTTCCACCGCTGCCGGCGATACGTCCGCGTTGGCCCGGCGAGAAGATCGACCTTCGCAAATTCTCCATGCCGGAGCCGATCTCGCCCTTCACGAAGCTGCTGCGTGATCGCCATTCAATCCGAGATTTCGACGACCGGCATCCGATCGCGCTTGCCGAGCTCGCACGGTTTCTCGACACCACGGCTCGCGTGCTATCGGAATGGAAGAGCGGCGCGAATTTTGACGGCATTCCCGAAGTCACCTACAGCACAAGGCCTTATCCATCGGCGGGGAGCGCCTACGAGCTGGAATTGTATCTGGCGGTCGCGAACTGCGAGGGCCTTGCACGCGGATTCTACCACTACGATGCAGGCGCTCACGCACTGATAGCGATCGGCGCTTCGGCGCAGCAGGTCCAGGCGCTCTCGACGGCGGCCGCGTTTGCCATGGACGCGCCCGGTCCACCGCAGGTCCTGATCACGATCGCCGCGCGCTTTGGGCGGATGTCCTGGAAATACAGCTCAATCGCATATTCGCTGATCCTGAAGGATGTTGGCACCATGATCCAGACATTCTATCTGGCGGCGACCGACATGGGGCTTGGCGGCTGCGCCATCGGCACCAACGACATCGATCTGTTTGCGAAAATCACCGAGCTCGAAGTTCATGTCGAGAGCCCGGTCGGCCAATTCGCGCTCGGACGCGGCAAGGTCACACCCTGAGCAGCCGCACCCGCGTGCCCCAGGGATCGAGGGCTTCGACGCCATTCGCAAGCGCCGTGACCTGCGCGCCCGCCCTGCCCAGACGCTCCTCCTGCGCGGCGAGAATGTCCTGCTTCTCCGTCACCAGCGAGAACCAGGCGAGCCCGGTTGTCGTATCGTCGCGGCGGCCGGCGCCCTGGCTCTGCCAGACGTTCATGCCGAGGTGATGATGATAGCGGCCGGAGGAGAGGAACGCGGCGCCGTTGCGGCGGCGGGTCGGATCGAGGCCGACCGTGCCGTGATAAAAGCCTTCGGCCTGCGCGAGGTCGCCGACGCGCAAGTGCATGTGCCCGACGCGCAGGCCCTCGGGCGCCTTGGCATAGTCGCTCACGCGCGTGTTGGTGAGCGACAGCAGGTCCGGAACGTTCAGCTCGTCGGTTGCCATCTTCACCGAGCCTTCGCTCCACTGCCATTGCGAAGGATCGCGGTCGGCATAAACCTCGATGCCGTTGCCTTCGGGATCGTCGAGATAGACGGACTCACTGACGAGATGATCGGCAAAGCCCGTCAACGGCACACGATTCGAGGCGGCATGCACCAGCCAGCGCGCGAGATCCTTGCGCGTCGGCATCAGGAAGGCGGTGTGATAGAGACCGGCCGCGCTGCGTGGCTCGACCGCAGCATCGGGATGCGCTTCCAGCACGAGCAGTGTTATGCCGCCGGCACCGAGTTGCGCTGAACTCGCCGAACGCACCATCACCGTGAGCCCCAGCACGTCGCGATAGTAGTCGGCAACGGTATCGAGATTTTTGACCCGCAGCGTCACCATGCCAACGCGCATCGGCGTGCGGCTGGCATAGGTCGGACCGACGCTGCCCGGATTGCCTTCGGCGCGCGCCGCGGCTGCGGCAGCCGCCGCGAGCGTCGTGGCGCCGGCGAGGTGAAGCAGCGTGCGGCGGGTCAGGTCGATGGTCATCCGGGGTCTTCTCGAAAATGCGTGGGAGCCTGAGGCGCAATGGCCGGCCGATTGCTACACGTTCCCGTGACCTCCTCCCAATCACATGTTCGTCGGCCGGGACATTACGGAGCCTCCTGACCATCCGGCCAGTTTTCAGAGCGCCCGCGGCATCCCAGATTTGGGACAACCGACAGGAGCTTCCTATGATCGACCCTACCCCCCTTGCCGCGCTCTCGTCAGCGCTTTCGGATGTGGTTACACGCACCGCGCCTTCGCTCGTCTCCGTTCACTCGCATCGGTTGCGCGCCTCCGGCTTTGCCTGGAAGGCGGGCCTCATCATCACGGCCGACGAGGCGCTGGCCGACGAGGGCGAGGTCGAGATCAGGCTCGCCGACGGAAGCACGCGGACGGCCACGATGGTCGGCCGCGACCACACCACCGACATCGCGCTGCTGCGCGTCAATGCCGACATCCCACCGGTCAAGCTGATGTCCGGCGCCCCTGCGCTCGGGTCGCTCGCCGTCGTCGTCGCAGCCGACCGTGGCGCACCCACGGCATCTCTCGGCATGGTGTCGCTCGCGGGCCCTGGCTGGCGCAGCCTGCGCGGTGGCGACATCGAGGCGCGCATCGAGCTCGACGTGCGGCTGCGCCACAGCCACGAGGGCGGGCTCGCGCTGAATGCGCAAGGCGAGCCGTTCGGCATGGCGGTGCAGGGACCTCGGCGCGTGCTGGTGATCCCTTCCGCGACCATCGAGCGTGTCGCGGCGCAGCTCGAAACGCGCGGCCGGATCGCACGCGGCTATCTCGGGCTCGGCCTGCAACCGGTGCGGCTCGATGATGGCGTCGGCGCGATGGTGATGAATGTCGACAAATCCGGGCCATCTGCCGCGGCCGGCATCCGGCAGGGCGACGTCATCGTGGCCGTCAATGACGAGAAGCTCGCTGGCGTCCGCGCGCTGTCGCGCTCCCTCGGACCCGAAAGCGTAGGCTCGGTCGTCGACGTCGCGGTGCGCCGTGGCGGCGAGCCGGTGAGCTTCAAGGTCACGATCGGCGAGAGGCCGGAGGCGTGAGCGAGGACACGACGCAGGACATCGCGATCGCGCTGGAAATCGGCGATCCAGCCGTAGCCGACCGGCTGGCGTCGCTGCTCGGCAGCGTCGCCGGTTTGCGGCTCGTCGCGCCCGGAGATCCGGCCGCGGTGGTCGTACGCGACCGGCAACCCTCGCCGGCCGATATCGAGCTGACGCCGCGCGAGCTCGACGTGCTCGGGCTGATGGCCGAAGGCGCCTCGAACAAGATGATCGCGCGCCAGCTCAGCATCTCCGTGCACACCGTCAAGTTCCATGTCGGCTCGCTGCTCGACAAGCTGGATGCCACCGGCCGCACCGATGCGGTCGCCCATGCCGCGCGGCGCGGCGTGATCAATTTGTAGCGCGTCGCACAAAGCGTGCCCTAGTAGACGCGGCCTTGTCGTCGATGGACGTGGCCCGGTGACGCCTGATCTGCCTGCTGCCAATATGGGTTGGCGTAGCACGTAGCCGAGAGTCCCGACGCCGTCGCCCTGCACTGATCCAAAGACGTGTAACCGCAGTAGATGGAGATGGAACCGGCCGCCCCCCACTTCTGGAGACAAACGGGATAATTGGAATCATAGCGTTGAGCCGCGGCCGGGGCGACCGCCAGGATCGTCGTGACCAGCAGGATTATCCAACGAAGCATGCGCATCGCAACCTCGTTCAAGCCAGCGCTATTGAACAGGGCACCGCTGACCCGCGCAAGGTGCATTTCACCGCACTTCTGCTTCCTGGGAACAGCGGGGCCATCGCCTCTCAAATTTGTGCGCCTACAGTGCGGATAGCGGAAAGCGGAGTTGGATCGTCAGCCCCGGCGCGTTGTCACGCAGCGCGATCTCAGCGCCGTGGAGACGTGCGATCGCGGCGACGAGGCTCAGGCCCAGGCCGTTGCCCGGCGTGTAGCGGCTCTGCTCGAGTCGGTAAAAGCGCTTGAATACATGGTCCTGTTGATCTTTCGGGATGCCGGGCCCGTCATCAGTGATCGAAATCAGCGCGCCACCTTCGCCGGACTTGCAGACCACGCTCACCTGCCCATTCGCGCGACCGTGTTTGATCGCGTTGTCGACGAGGTTGGCGATGGCATCGAACAGCAGGTCGCGGTCGCCGGTGACCCTGACTTCGCGGTCGCCGGTCAAATTGAGACGAGTCGCAACCTGCTCGGCGGCGGCATCGTAGAGCTCGACCACCTCGCCGGCGATCTCCACGAGGTTCAGCTCGCGAAACGCGCCCTTGCGCGCGCGGGTCTCGATCTCGGAGATCCGCGTGATGGAGGCGAACATGCCGAGCACGGCATCGAGATCGGCAATGGTATCGCCGATCAGTGCCGCGTCGGCTTCGCTGTTGCGCGGGGCGTGATAGGCCTTCTCGAGCCGGCCGCGCATGCGCGTCAGCGGCGTGCGCAGATCGTGCGCGACGTTATCGCTGACCTGCTTGACCTCGCCCATCAGGGTTTCGATGCGGTCGAGCATCTGGTTGAGGTTTTCCGCGACGCGATCCCATTCGTCATGGCTGCCGCGCAAGGGGATGCGCTGATCGAGGCCCGAGAGCATGATGGCCCGGCTGGTGGCGTTGATCTGTTCGATGCGGCCGACCGTGCGCCGCGTCACCAGCACGGCGGCCACCGCGGCGAGCACCAGCAGCAGCAGGGCGACCGCAATCATGGCGAGCTCGATCATCCCGGTGAAGCCGTCGTGATCGCCGACGTCGCCGACGCGGCTCTCCACATAGGCGAGCGTTCCATAATAGACATAGGCGATGATCGCCGCGACGATCAGGCCGAAGATCGCGATCGCGATCAGCGCCAGGCGAAACGTCGACGACTTGAGCGTGTTAGCCAGGAGCACGGAGGCAATATCCGATGCCGCGAATGGTGTGGATCAGCGGATAGGCCTGACTGTCGTCGACCTTGCGGCGGACGCGGCCGACATAGACGTCGATGATGTTGGTGGAGGGATCGAAATGCAGGTCCCAGACGTGCTGGAGCAGCATCGCGCGGGAGACGACGCGGCCCTCGTTGCGGACGAGATATTCGAGCAGCTGGAATTCGCGCGGCAGCAGCGGGATCTTCTTGCCGCGGCGGGAGGCAGCTCGCGATATCAAATCGACGGCGAGATCGCCGACGCGCAGGATCGTCTCCTTTGCGATCGTCTCGCTGCGGCGGCCGAGCGCCTCCAGGCGCGCGAGCAGCTCGACGAAAGAGAACGGCTTGACGAGATAGTCATCTCCGCCGGCACGCAAGCCCCGCACGCGATCGTCGACCTCGCCGAGCGCGGAGATGATCAGAAAGGGTGAAGCGATGCCGTCGTCGCGCATCTGGCGCATGACCGTGATGCCGTCGATGTCGGGGAGCATGCGGTCGATGGTGATCACCGCATAGTCGCGCTCGCTGCCGCGGCTGAGCGCCTCGCGCCCTGTCGCGGCAAGATCGACCTCGTAGCCGCTCGTCGTCAGTTCTTCAGCGAGCTGGCCTGCGGTCTCCAGGTCGTCCTCGACGACGAGTATGCGGCGGTGACCTCCGCTCATGCCTCAACCCATGGCTCAAGTTCATGGCTCAAGTTCTTGGCTCAACTTCTTGCGACGATCGCCACCAGACTATCCCGTTCCGGGGCAGGGCGGAACTGTCCAGCGGCGATCGCGACAACGGTGCGGTCACGCAATGCTAGTACCAATCGTCCCCGCACACATTGACCCATTGCCAGCCCCAGGGCGTCCAGCTCTGGCGCCAGCAGCCACCGTAAAAGCCGGCGTAGATGAACGGCGCGCCGAAGAAGGCGAAGCGACGATGATGCCGGAAGAAGAAGGCGTGTCGGCCGATGAAAGGCCTGCCGCGGAAGCCGGCGCCGGCGAAGCGCGGCCCGACGAAAGCTGCGCGGGCGGCCATTGGGTTGCCTGCAAAGCGCGGTGCGAAGGCCGCGCGGCCTGCAATCGGAGCGCCGGCGAAGCGCGCGCCACCAAAGCTCGCGCCACCAAATCGAGCACCGCCCATACCGCCGAAATGAGCGCCACCCATACCGCCGCCCATTCCACCGGCACGCATGCCACCGCCCATGCCGCCACCGCCGCCAAAGCCGCCGCCATGCCCGCCGCCACCACCGCCGCGTTGGGCCAGGACGGGCGACGCAACCGCCAGCGTCGCGGCGACTGCCGCTGCGACGAGGCCTGTGAGAAGCCTGTTGCTCATCGGAAAACCTCCTTGCAGTGCGGCGACATGCCTCGCCGCCCGAGGAGGCTCAGGAGATGAGAATAGAGGGGCTCCTTCAACTTACAAATGCGCCAGATTCTGACGCGGAAGTTAGTTTGAGCGGGGCGCCTTACACAGGTTTGCCGCGACCGCTCTTTTCTGCGGCGCGGCGCAGCGCTTCGGCGAGCGCGCCGCCACCGGAGGACTCCTGCTTGCGCGGCGCCGACGAGGTCATGCGGCCAGCGTTGCGCGGATTATCGCGCTGCATGCCGGGCGCGTCCTTCGTGGCTCCGACCTCGTCGTCGAGGCGCAGCGTCAGCGAGATGCGCTTGCGGGCGACCTCGAAGTCCAGCACCTTCACCTTGACGATGTCGCCCGGCTTCACCACCTCGCGGGGATCCTTGATGAAGTTCTTGGACATTGCCGAGATGTGCACGAGGCCGTCCTGGTGCACGCCGATATCGACGAAGGCGCCGAAGGCGGCCACGTTGGTTACGGTGCCCTCGAGGATCATGCCCTTCTTGAGGTCCTTGATCTCCTCGACGCCTTCCTTGAACACGGCGGCCTTGAACGCCGGGCGCGGGTCGCGGCCCGGCTTCTCGAGCTCGCGCAGGATGTCGGTGACGGTCGGCAGACCGAACGTCTCGTCGACGAAATCCTTGGGCTTCAGCGTACGCACGACCTCGCTGCTGCCGATCAGCGCCTTGATGTCGCTCTTGGTGGCCGCAAGAATCCGGCGCACCACCGGATAGGCTTCCGGATGCACGCCGGAGGCATCGAGCGGATCCTCGCCACCGAGGATGCGCAGGAAGCCCGCGCACTGCTCGAACGCCTTCGGCCCGAGCCGCGGCACCTCCTTGAGCGCCTTGCGCGACTTGAACGGGCCGTTGGCGTCGCGATGCTGCACAATGCTTGCGGCAAGGCCCGCACCGACGCCCGACACACGCGCGAGCAGCGGCGCTGAGGCGGTGTTGACGTCGACACCGACGGCGTTCACGCAGTCCTCGACCACGGCATCGAGCGACTTGGCAAGCTTGGCCTGGCCGAGATCGTGCTGGTACTGGCCGACACCGATCGCCTTGGGCTCGATCTTGACGAGTTCGGCGAGCGGATCCTGCAGGCGCCGGGCGATCGAGACCGCACCGCGCAGGGTCACGTCCAGGCCCGGCAGTTCCTGCGATGCGAAGGCCGAGGCCGAATAGACCGAGGCGCCTGCTTCCGACACCACGATCTTGGTCATCTTCAGCTCGGCGAGCCCCTTGACGAGCTCGGTTGCGAGCTTGTCGGTCTCGCGCGAGGCGGTGCCGTTGCCGATCGCGATCAGCTCGACGCGATGTTTCAGCGCGAGCCTGCCGAGCGTCGCGAGCGACTCGTTCCACTGCCGCTGCGGCTCGTGCGGATAGATCGCGGTGGTGTCGACGACCTTGCCGGTCGCGTCGATCACGGCGACCTTGACGCCGGTGCGGTAGCCGGGATCGAGCCCCATGGTGACGCGGGTGCCGGCGGGCGCGGCCAGCAGCAGATCGCGCAGATTGGAGGCGAACACGCGCACGGCCTCGGTCTCGGCCGCGTTCCACAGCCGCATCCGCAGATCGATGTTGAGATGCACCTGGATCTTGGTGCGCCAGGCCCAGCGCACGGTGTCGATCAGCCAGCGGTCGCCCGCGCGCTTGAGGTCCGCGATGCCGAACCGCTTCATGATCTTCAGTTCATAGGCGCTCGGCACGCCCGCCGGCGGCGCCTCGGCCTCGGCCTGGATCTGCAGGTCGAGGATCTCTTCCTTCTCGCCGCGGAACATCGCGAGGATGCGATGCGACGGGAGTTTTGTCAGCGGCTCGGAGAACTCGAAATAGTCGGCGAACTTCTCGCCCTCGGTCTTCTTGCCCTCGCGCACCTTGGAGGCCATGCGCGCATTGCTCCACACCTCCTCGCGCAAGCTTCCGATCAGGTCGGCGTCCTCGTCGAAGCGCTCGACCAGAATGGCGCGTGCGCCGTCGAGTGCGGCGACGGCATCCGCGACGCCCTTCTCGGCATTGACGAACGTTTCCGCCACCACCTTCGGATCATTCGCGGGCTCCGCCATCAGCTGGTTGGCGAGCGGCTCGAGGCCGGCCTCCTTGGCGATCTCCGCCTTGGTGCGACGCTTGGGCTTGAACGGCAGGTAGATATCTTCCAGGCGCGCCTTGCTGTCGGCGGCCATGATGGTGGCCTCCAGCGCCGCGTCGAGCTTGCCCTGCTCACGGATCGATTCGAGGATCGCCTTGCGGCGGTCTTCGAGCTCGCGCAAATAGACGAGGCGCTCTTCCAGCGTGCGGAGCTGCGCGTCGTCGAGCGCGCCGGTGGCCTCCTTGCGGTAGCGGGCGATGAAGGGAACCGTGGCGCCGCCGTCGAGCAGCTCCACCGCCGCCTGAACCTGCTCCTCCCGGGCCCCGAGCTCCTGCGCAATCTTCTGGTTGATGTTTGCCACGCCAGTTTCCTTTAATCCAAGCACGCGACGCGAACCGAACCGACGGCCCGCGGGACGCCGCTTATGGACCAACCCGACTTGATTCATCAAGGTACGACACGGAACCGTCGACAGGGGATTTTTTTGTTGCCTTGATGCGATCTCGCCACATTCGTTCGGTCATGGCCGGAATGGACAACTCTCGTGTCCCGGACGCGCCGCAGCGCGTGAGCGCTGCTGCGCAGAGCCGGGATACGGAGGCCATCCCCGGCCTCGGCTGCATAGGCCCCGGCTCTGCAGCGCACCACACACCAGACTATCAAGATTCCGAAGTTCTACAAACTAAGCCATTTTGCATCGCGAGAGCACTTGTAGCCCGGATGGAGCGAAGCGAAATCCGGGGGCCATCTCTCGCGGCTCCAATCCCGGATTGTGCTTCGCTCCATCCGGGCTACGGGAGATCGCAATGTCCGCCATCGGCAACGCTTACGGCGCGACTCGTCGAAGGACTTCAATCTCAGGATTTAGCCTCGCGAGCGCGCCGGCAGAGCGACCGGCAAAATCTCCGGATTCGGCGGCGCAGCCATGCGGGTCCCGTCGATTGACACGCCCTCTCGCGAAACTATGGTCGCCGCCGGACGAGAGGATTGAATCGCTATGACTTTGCCGATGAGCTGGAACGAGTGGGCGCAGCATGACGGCGTGGCGCTGGCTACGTGCGTCAAAAAGGGCGAGCTCACGCCTGCCGATTTGGCGCGCCAGGCCGCAGCGGCGGTGGCGAAGGTCGATTCCGCGCTGTCGGGCGTGGTCGAGCTGTTCGACGACGTGATCGCGGATCCCGCCAAGGACGGCGTCAACCTCACCGGCCCGTTCGCCGGCCTGCCCTTCCTGATGAAGGATCTCGGGCCCACGATGAAAGGGCGCTTGCAGGAAATGGGTTCGCTGCTGATGCGCGGCAATCGCGCAGGCGCCGACACCTTCCTGACCTCGAAATTCCGCCATGCCGGATTGAACCTGATCGGACGAACCACGACGCCGGAGTTCGGCGTATGCAGCTCCGCCGACAACCCGGCCGTCTACGTCACGCGCAACCCCTGGAATACCGACTACACCACCTGCGGCTCGTCGGCTGGCAGCGCCGCATCCGTGGCGGCCGGCATCGTGCCGATTGCTCATGCGACCGACGGCGGCGGCTCGATCCGCATTCCCGCAGGGGTCAACGGCAATATCGGGCTGAAAGTGTCGCGCGGCGTGTTCTCGCTCGCGCCGCATATGTCCGATCTCTCCGGCCTCGTCTCGATCCAGGGCTGCCAGTCGCGCAGCGTGCGCGATACCGCCGTCTTCGTCGATCATGCCCGCGGGCCTGCGCCCGGCGAGTTCATGCCGTTCTGGACCACGGCGCAGCCTTACACCGAGATGATCAAGCGCGATCCCGGCAAGCTCCGCATCGCGCTGTCGCATCGATGGGGCGACTATCGCGCAACGCCGCACATCGCGGCCGAGCTGGAGAAGGTCGGCCGCTTCCTCGAAGGCCTCGGCCATCACGTCGACTTTGCCCTGCCCGAGCTCGATTTCCGTGCCGCCTTCGACGCGCAGACCACCTGCTACATCTCCAACTTCGCCGTCGTGATCTCCAACATGCTCGCCGCGCGCGGGCTGGAGCGGCCGCCGGAGGATCTGATCGAGCCGATGAACATCCGGATCTGGGAGGCGGGCCGCCACACGAGCTTTGCCGAGCGGGCGAAGATGCAGGCGGTGTTCAACACCACATCGCGCGGCTTCGGCACGTTCTTCGAGCAGTGGGATGTCATCCTGACGCCGGTCACGGCGCTGCCGACGCCGAAGGTTGGCACAAGAGAGTATCTCACGACCTCCGACAATCCGGATGTGCTGGACTGGTTCGGCAATCTCTGGCGCAATTTTGCCTTCACGCCGCTGGCGAACCTCTGCGGCATGCCGGCAATCTCGCTGCCGCTCGCCGAGAACGAGCACGGCCTGCCGCTCGGCATCCAGGCCATCGCCAAGCAGGCCAATGACGGCCTGCTCCTGCAACTCTCGGCCCAGATCGAGCGAGCCATCGACGGCAAGTGGAATGCCGGCAAGAAGCCGAAGGTGCACGTGACGAAGGGGTGAGCGGCCGCTTGCTCGGCCCGTAGGGTGGATTAGCCGAAGGCGTAATCCACCATCGCGGACACAAAAGTGGTGGGTTACGCCGAGCGGACTGCGCTTCGCGCAGCCACGAGGCTAACCCACCCTACGAAGTATCAATTCTTCATGGCCGGAATTGTCTCCGCCGGCTGCTGCTGGCCCTGCTGCATCATGGCGAGCGCCTTGTCGATGGCTTCTCGCAGGGCGATGGCGGCGGCGGGGCTACAGCGGATGTGTCCGGTCTGGATTACGTCGACCCGCACGCCCGGGCCGACCGGCATCAGGAGGTTCGCGGCGAGCTCGATCTGGATCGCGCCGTTGTGATGGCCAAAGCAGGACACGCCGTCGAAATAGATGAAGGGCGCCCGCTCTGCGCTTCCTGTCGAGATCGTCACGCCCCCTGGATTGGTCGCCGGTGCGTCGGGGTTTGCCATGGGGTTCCTCGTCATTCTCAAACAGATGGTCCCGCAGCATCGTTGCTTCGCCCCCACATGTCGAGCCCAGAATGGACCGCGAGATTTTGCGCATGCCACAACAACGGTCTAAAAGGTGACCATGTCCAATCTACAAACTACAACGCTGTCGTTCGACGCGCTCGCCGAGGCCATCAAGGGCCGCCGCTCCGACTATGGTTATATCAGCGGTCTCAGGCTCGACCGCGCAGCACCTGGTGAAGCCTGGTCGAGCCTGCCCTACCGCCCCGTCTTCGTCGGTGACACCGAGACCGGCGTGCTGCATGGCGGCGTCGTCACCGCGATGCTGGACGAGAGCTGCGGCATGGCGGTGCAGCTCGCGCTCGACGGCACACACGCGATCGCAACGCTGGATCTGCGCATCGACTACCAGAAGCCGGCCACGCCCGGCCTCGACATCAGAGCGCATTCGATCTGCTATCGCACCACGCGCTCGATCGCCTTTGTGCGCTCGACGGCCTACCAGGAGTCGGAGGACGACCCTGTCGCAACCGCCACCGCCTGCTTCATGATCGGCGCCAACCACACCAACATGCTGGCCGATCGCGCGACGGACCAGCGCAGCATCCCGACGCTGGATGCGCCGGAGGATCCGGCTGGTCCCTTCGCCAACAGCCCGTTTGCGCGCTGTCTCGGCATCCGCATCCAGGATGACGACACGCTGATGATGCCGTTCTCGCCAAAGATCATCGGCAACCCGATCCTGCCCGCGATCCATGGCGGCATGACCGGCGCGTTCCTGGAGACCACCGCCATCGTCGGCGTGACACGCGAGCTCGGCATTGCCGCGCCGCCAAAGCCGATCGGGCTGACGATCAACTATTTGCGCTCCGGCCGCGCACGCGACAGCTTTGCCAACGTCTCGATCGTCAAGCAGGGCCGGCGCATCGTCGCGTTCGAGGCAAAAGCCTGGCAGGACGACCCGGACAAGCCGATCGCATCCGCCTTCGGCCATTTCATGCTGCGGCCGACGCCTCGAAACGAAGAAGAATAGGCGCATTGGGGCTTGACGGCCGGCATAAGCGCCACAACGATAACGCGGATTCCACCAGAGGAACCGCAGTGCGGCACCCGATCGACATCATCGCCATGTTCGCCGCCATATGGCTGTTGGCGTCGATGGTGCTGGACGCGCTGACGCCGAAAGAGCTGACCGCGGTCATGATCGGCGTCGCGATCGGGCCAGCGGTGATCATCACCGCGATCTTCTACTACCTGCGCTTTCCGCGCACCGACTTTGCCGTGCTATTCGCCGCGCTGTGGCTGATCTCGGACATCGCCATCGAGTTCATTTCGCCGCTGCCGCTACCGAACTTCCTGATCATACTCGGCTTCGTGCCTGCGCTCCTGGTCGGTGCGGTGCTGCACTGGCAGCGCTTTGCGCGCCGGCATGAACGGCTGGTGTGGCCCTCGGCAAGACGAAGCTGACCCTCCGCCCTCATGCGCTCTGAATCGCGAGATCGTAGGCCGCAATCGTCGCCCTGGCGCGCGCAGCGACATCGGCCGCGGTCATGCCCGGCTTGTAGAGGCTGCTGCCGAGGCCAAAGGCGCGAACGCCGCTTTTGACGTACTCGGCAAAATTCTGCTCGGAGACCCCGCCGACGGCAGCGATCATTGCGTTTGCCGGCAACACGGCGCGGATCGCGGCAATGCCCGCGGCGCCCAGCACGCTGGCCGGAAAGAATTTCAGGCTCGATGCGCCGGCGCGTGCCGCAAGCAACGCTTCCGTCGGCGAGAACACGCCGGGCATGGTCACCATGCCGTGCTCGTGCGCGCGCGCAATCACCTGCGTGTCGACATTCGGGGCGACCAGCAGCTTGCCGCCGGCCTCATTCAGCCGGTCGACATCGGCGGTCGTGAGCACCGTACCGGCGCCGACGAGAACGCCCGCGGGCGCACGCTTGACCGCAATCTCGATCGAGCGGAACGGATCGGGCGAGTTCAGGGGAATCTCGATCGCGGTCATGCCGGCCTCGATCAGCACGTTGACGATACCGTCGGTCTCGTCGGGCTTCACGCCGCGCAGGATGGCGACCAGCGGACGCTTCATCGTCGGGAATGGCACGGTCATGCAAAAAATCCTTCTATCTCGTCCAGATGGTTCGCGCCGCCATCGCAAGGCCGCGGCGTACCGCCTCGTCGGCGTCGATCGGCTCGACCGCCAGCGCGAGTGTTTCAAACGCCAGCCGATACAGCATCTGAAGCCGCCCCGATGCAACCAGTCTGATGGGGTTCTGCGGCCGGCCATGCGCAAGCCCCGCCGCGAGTTCGATCCCGATCAGAGTGCCCGAGATGGTTTCGCGCGCGGCGGCCGGCGTACCGCCGAACAGGAGCTGCCGCGACCGCACCTGGAACAGGAGGTTGGCTGCGGATGCCGGGGTCCTGAACCCAGCCGCAACCGCTGCCCTGAACGCCTCACGGTCTTCCGCGTCCTCGGCTCCAGTGACCGCGTGCGAGAGGATCGTCTCGCGCGAGACGACACTGAAGAGCTCACCCGTCATGAAGGTGGCAAAACGCGCGACTGTTCCACCGCTGACACTGACCCATTTCGAATGCGTGCCGGGCATGCAGACCAGCGCCTCGCCGGCTACGTCGAGACCCAGCACGCCGAGCAGCTGGGTCTCCTCGCCCCGCATCACATCCGGCGCACCGGCGTCACGCTGCGCAATTCCGGGGAGAATGCGGATGTCGCGCGACTGCCCGGTGACCGGTACCGCGCGCGCGAGGATCGCAGCGAGCGGCGCCGGGGTATCGACATAGCCGGCTTCGACCCAGCCCTGACGGGCGCCGGCCATGCCACAGATCAGCACTGGAAGCTCGCTTCCCGCACCGACCGCATCCAGATGCGATTGCAGCACGGCGGCAAAACCGGTCTTGGCCGCCGCCATCATGCCTTCGCTGCTGCGGCGCTCAGCCAGAATCTGGCCGTCACGGTCGATCAGCCAAAGCCGGAAGCTCGTCGTGCCCCAATCCACCGCGACATAGGCAGCTTCCGTCATGACAAAACACGTCCTCTGATTCGATCGTCCGATCCTGACATGACCGTCGCTGAGGCGGGGATGTCAACCAGGAACCGGCACGCTGCCGTTGCTACGCCAGCTCACCATGCGTCGATGCAGGGGCGCTTCTTGGTCGTGCGCTCGGCCGGCTTCGGCACGGAGCGCAGGCCCGCCATGATCCAGCGCCGCGTCTCGGCGGGATCGATGACGTTGTCGATCTCGAACACCGAAGCGATCGAAACCGCCTTGCCGTTGGTGTAGAGCTCGGCGACCTTGTTGCGATAATAGGTCTCGCGCTCGACCGGGTCGGCGATCGCCTCCATCTCCTTGCGGAAGCCGAGCCGCACATAGCCTTCGAGGCCCATGCCGCCGAATTCGCCGGTCGGCCAGGCCGCGGTGAAGAAGGAGGCATGGAAGCCACCGCCGATCATCGACTGTGCGCCGAGGCCATATCCCTTGCGCAGCACGATACCGAACAGCGGCACGGTGAGACTCGCGCCGGTGACGAACATGCGCGACACGTGGCGCACGATCGCGGTTTTCTCGGCCTCCGGACCGACCATGAAACCGGGCGTGTCGCAGAGCGACACGACGGGTAAGTCGAAGGCGTCGCAGAGCTGGAGGAAGCGCGCCGCCTTGTCGCCGGCATCCGCATCGATTGCGCCGCCGAGATGGCGGGGATTGTTGGCGATCAGGCCGAACGGCTTGCCTTCGATACGGATGAAGGCGGTGATCATGCCGACGCCGTAGTCGCGGCGGAGCTCGAGAACGGAGCCCGTGTCTGCGATGAGATCGATCACGCTGCGGATGTCGTAGACGCGCAACCGGTTCTCGGGGATCGCGCGGCGCAGGAGGCGCTGATCGGCCGCCTGCCACTCGCTCACTGCACCCTGGAAATAGGACAGATATTTCTGCGCAACCCGCGTCGCCTCCTCCTCGTCTTCGACGAGGATATCGATGACGCCGTTCGGGGACTGGAACGAGACCGGACCAACCTCGGCGGGATGATAGACGCCAAGACCGCCGCCTTCGATCATGGCCGGACCGCCCATGCCGATCGAAGCATTCTTGGTCGCGATGATGACGTCGCAGCAGCCGAGCATCGCCGCATTGCCGGCAAAGCAATAGCCCGAGACGATACCGACCACCGGCACCAGGCCGGAGAGCTTTGCGAATTGCAGGAACGACGGGCCGTCGAGACCGGTCATGCCGAGACGATCAGTGTCGCCGGGCCGGCCGCCGCCGCCTTCGGCATAAAACACCAACGGCATGCGCCATTGCTCGGCGAGCGTCAGCATGCGGTCGATCTTCTTGTGGTTCATATGGCCCTGCGTGCCCGCAAGCACGGTGTAGTCATAGGCGACCACCATGCAGCGCGCGCCGTCCGATCCGAACTTGTCCGCATTCACAGTGGCGACACCGGTGATGAGACCATCCGCCGGCGTGTTCTTGATGAGATCGTCGAGCTTGCGGCGGCGGCGCTGCGCGGCGATCGCGAGGCTGCCATATTCCATGAAGGAGCCGTCGTCGACGAGCTGCGCAACGTTCTCGCGCGCCGTGCGCTGGTTGGTGTTGCGGCGGCGCTCGACGGACGCCGGGCGATCTTCGTCGCGCGTGTTGGCCTGGCGCGAAAACATCTCGGCGAGATCGGGACGGACGTGATCGAGATCGATCTCGGCTTCCTTGGCCGCGCTGTCGGCCGCGACATCGAGCGGCTCGAGATAAAGGATCGGCTCGCCATGCAGCAGCGTGACGCCGTCACCGGCGACGAGTTTTGTCACCCGGCCGCCCTGCTCGGCCATCACCAGGTGCTCCATCTTCATGGATTCGATCACGGCGAGCTGCTGGCCGGGCCGCACGATCTCGCCCTCCCCGACCTGGATCGCGACCACGGTGCCCTGTAGAGGTGCCGCGACCATCACCGTTCCCTCCGGCACCTCCTGCGCCACGTGGTTTTGCGCCGCGTGATCGCCCGACTTGTCAGTCGCGGCGAAGAACAGCGGCCGCGCCGCGCCGTCGGCGGCCTCCACGAGCTTGGCGATGTTGCGATCGATGAAGTCGGTCGCGATGCGATTGGTTTTGAAGTCGGGATGGGCGAGCACCGCCTGCAGGAAGGGGATGTTGGTGACGACGCCATCGATGCGGAACTCGCGTAAGGCTCGCGAGGCCTTTGCGACCACGTCGTGCCAGGCCTCGCCTGGCGTATGGACGATAACCTTGGCAAGCAGCGAGTCGAAAGCGGCGCTGGTCTTGTAGCCGGCATAGCCAAAGCTGTCGACGCGCACGCCGGGACCAGATGGCGGCTCGAACACGGCGAGCACGCCGCCGGTCGGGTGCGTCGCGCCAGTCTCGTCCAGCGTCTCCATGTTGACGCGGAGCTGCATGGCATGACCGCGCGGCTTCGGGATCGAAGCCTGGTCGAGCCCCAGCGAAGCGAGCGAGGCGCCCGAGGCGACCGCGAGCTGGGCGCGGACGAGATCGACGCCGAGCACCTGCTCCGTCACGGTGTGCTCGACCTGAAGCCGCGGATTGGCCTCGATGAAGGCGAAGCTGTCTTCAGTGGCGCCATCGACCAGGAACTCGAAGGTGCCGAGATTGTCGTAGGCCGCATGCGTGGCGAGTTGCTTCGCCGCCTCGATGATGCGGCCGCGCAAGCCGTCGCTGAGCGAGGGGCTGGGCGCCACCTCGATCAACTTCTGGTGCCGGCGCTGGACGGTGCATTCGCGCTCCCAGAGATGGCTGATCGCGCCATGATGGTCGCCGATGATCTGCACCTCGATGTGGCGCGCCTTGCGGATCAGGCGCTCGGCATAGACGCCGTCAACGCCGAAGGCCGCTTTCGCCTCCGACTGGCAGCGCGCATAGGCTTCCGCCAGATCCGCCGCCTTCTCCACGACACGCATGCCGCGGCCACCGCCACCGGCCACCGCCTTGATCACGATCGCGGCGGACTTGCCGAGCGAGTCGAAGAACGCCTGGATCTCGCCGAGCGAGGATGGCCCGCTGGTGCCGGCGATGATCGGCACGCCGCAGCGCTTGGCCAACTGGCGCGCCGCAACCTTGTCGCCGAACAGCTCGAGCGCGGTCACCTTCGGCCCTACGAAGGCGATGCCATCAGTCGCGCAGGCCTTGGCGAAGTCCGCGTTCTCGCTGAGGAAGCCATAGCCGGGATGCACCGCGTCGCAGCCTGCCGCCTTCGCCGTCTTCACCACGCTTTCGATGTCGAGATAGGCCCGCGCGCCGCGGCCGGGAATTTCGATCGCCTCGTCGGCGACACGGCCATGCAGCGACAGCGCATCATCGGCAGGAAAGATCGCCACCGTCGCCATGCCGGCATCCGCAGCGGCCCGCGCGATGCGGATGGCGATCTCGCCGCGATTGGCGATCAGGAGCTTTCGGAACGACATTGAGCGGGTCTCCGTGCACCGCCTGTTTGCAGCGGGCATCGGGGGACGTCAACGACAAGCGGGGGTGGAGTCAAGGGTGGGGCGGCGCCGGTGCCGCGACGCGGAATAAATCGCTCTCTCCTCACCTCTACGTGCATCTCACACCGTCATCCTGACGACTTGTGAGGTTTTTCTTGTCATTCCGGGGCGCGACGAAGTCGCGAGCTATGATGCGCAATTGCGCATCTGAGAATCCATCGGGCCGCAGAGACGGCCGCGCAATGGATTCCGGGCTCGCGCTGACGCGCGCCCCGGAATGACGAAGGGAGAGAGCCCGCTTAAGCCCTCATCCTGAGTGCTTGTGAAGCTTTCGGGTGACGGTGAGGGGTGGAGTCCTACGCCGCCCTTACGCCGGCAACGAAGGCCGTCACCTCGTGCTGCAGCGCCTGCAGCTTCTGCGTCAGCCGGCCGCTCGATTGCAGCACCTGGCCTGCGGCATGACCGGTCTCGGAGGTTGCCTCCGTCACGCCGGAGATGTTTTGCGAGACCTGGTTGGTGCCGGAGGCCGCGTCCTGCACGCTGCCGGCGATGGCTTGCGTCGCGGCGCCCTGCTCTTCCACGGCCGCCGCGATCGAGGAGGAGATCTCGTTGACCTCCATGATGGTGGCGCGGATGCTCTGGATGTTACCGACCACCTGATCGGTCTCGGCCTGGATCGCCGAAATCTGCGCACCGATCTCGTCAGTTGCCTTCGCGGTCTGGCTTGCCAGCGACTTCACCTCGCTTGCGACCACTGCAAAGCCCCTGCCGGCTTCGCCGGCGCGCGCCGCCTCGATGGTGGCGTTGAGCGCGAGCAGGTTCGTCTGCGAGGCGATCTGGTGGATGAGGTCGATGACCTCGCCGATCTTGTGGGCTGCCTGAGCCAGCCCCTGCACGGTCTCGTTGGTGCGCTGGCCGTCGGTCGCAGCCTTGTCGGCGACCTGTGCCGCTTGTGCGACACGCTGGCTGATCTCAGTGATCGACGCCGACAGTTCGCCGGCGGCGGAGGCCACCGTCTGCACGTTGCTCGAAGCCTGCTTGCAGGCGTCGGCGACGACGCTCGCGCGCGCGCTCGCCTTGTCGGCGGTTTCCGACATGCCTTGCGCGGCCTGCTGCATCTGTTGCGCCTCGGTGAAGACGTCGCGGACCACGGCCTGGACACTGGCCTCGAACTTGCCGGCAAGGTCGACCATCACTTTCCGCTTCTCGGCGTCCGTCTTCTGCTTCAGCTCCTGCTGCTCGGCATGCATCTGGTGCACCGCCGCGGCATTGTCCTTGAACACGGCAAGCGCCTTGGCCAATCCACCGACCTCACCACGGCGGCTCGTATAGGGCACGTCGAACGCGCTGTCGCCGGAGGCGAGCCGCTCCGTGAGCGCGGTGATGTTCGCGAGCGGCCTGGTGACGCTGCGACCGATCAGGAAGGAGGCGAGGAGAACCAGGGCGAAGACGGCAAGACACACCCATGCGAACGTCATCGCGGTCTGGCGGAACACGGCGTCGACGTCGTCGAGATAGATTCCGGTGCCGATGATCCAGCCCCATGGCGCAAAGCCCTTCACATAGGAGATTTTCGCCACCGGCTGCTCGAAGCCGGGTTTGGGCCAGAGATAGCTGTAGAAGCCTGCGCCCTGCCCCTTCACGACGTTGACGAAACCCATGAACAACGCATTGCCCGCAGGATCCTTCATGCCGGAGAGATCCTTGCCGTCGAGCTCGGGCTTGATCGGATGCATGACCATCTTCGGGGTCATGTCGTTGATCCAGAAATACTCGACCTTGTCGTAGCGCAGGCTCTTGATCTCGGCCTGAGCGGCGGCCTGGGCCTGCTCGCGCGTCAGCTTCCCTTCGCTCTCGAGCTTCTGGTAGTGCGACAGAATGCCATAGCCGACATCGACCATCTGCTGTGTCTTGGCCTGGCGGTCGGCGACCATCTGCGCACGCATGGTGTTGAGCGCGATCGGCGCCAGCACGATCATGCCGAGGAGGCTGATGGCGACGATCAGGACAAGCTTGAAACTGATGCGGGAAAACATCTTGGTGCTCGCAAAAATTGGCAGAATGCTCAAATGCCAAACTATCCCGAACCGCTTAGCAAAGATTTAAGCATTCGGGTTCCATCGCACCCGCGTCACCAAAGCGCGGGTCGCGCTTCAAGCCGTTGTCTGAGCATGATCTCCGCACAAACGCGCTCCGCCTTTGGCGCGAGGGAGAACCGCTGCACACTTCACCGATTTGCTCTACGTCGCCGGTACCCCGTGCAGCAGGCGGTTGCGATATTCGCCGGGTGAAGCCTTGAACCAGCGCCGACAGGCCCGGAAAAAGCTGCTCTGGTCGGCAAAGCCGAGCAGATAGGCAGCCTGCCCGAGCGACAGATGCAGCCGGCCAAGATACTGGTCCGCCAGTTCACGTCGCGTATCGTCCAGAAGCTGCACGAACGAGGTCGCTTCCTCTTCCAGCCGCCGCTGGAGGGTGCGCTCGCTCATGCAGAGCTCGACGGCGACCTCGTCCCGCCTCGGCTCGCCGTCGGGAAGCCGTCGCACGATCGCCTCGCGCACCCGAAAGCTCGTCAGCGCGTGATCGAAGTGACGCAGATATTCGCCGGCATAACGCTCGTGCAGCTCGCCGAGTTGCGGATTGAAGGTCGGCAGCGCCAGGTCCATGTCGCTGCGCGCGAACATCACGCTGTTGCGCTCGGCGTTGAACGTGACCGGGCAGCGAAAGGCGGCGTGATAGGGCGAGACATCC
Source organism: Bradyrhizobium sp. UFLA05-125 (assembly GCF_059803515.1). Classification (NCBI taxonomy): domain Bacteria; kingdom Pseudomonadati; phylum Pseudomonadota; class Alphaproteobacteria; order Hyphomicrobiales; family Nitrobacteraceae; genus Bradyrhizobium; species Bradyrhizobium sp. UFLA05-125. The sequence goes on from NZ_JBANBJ010000081.1 coordinate 28,415, forward strand.
GCGGGCGAGGGATAGGTGAGCGCGATGGCGCGCGGATTGACGTCACTGCGCGCGATCCAGCGGCAGAAGCCGATCACCGTGACGAAGATGAACTCGATGCGCTGACGCGGGATTGGCCGGTTGCCGCCGAACAGCACGAAATCAATGCGATAGCAATCATCCTCCTCAGTCATGCTCATGGTCAACGCGTCGCTGAGGATGAGGAGGTACCGGTTCAACCGCTCGAAGGCACCGCGCAGATCTGCGCACGACATCATGGTGTAACCGACCACATCGAACGCCGCCGGCCGCGCCATCTGATATTGCGCGAGCGACAAAGCGGGATTTTTCGAACGCTCGACCGCGAGCTCCCAGAGATGGCTGATCTTCTCGGTGGCGAGCCGCGCGCTCGGGCCTTCCAGCTCCTGCGGATCGATGCCGGCGGCCGCAAACAGGCTCGCGACATCCAGCCCCTCGGCGGCAAGCAATTCAGCGATGCTCCGCACCCAGACCGCGGCCGTCGTCCGCTTCGACATCCCCCAACGCTCCTCCAGCGCTTGTTGATTGATTGGCCCTGCAACTGCCGACGCGCACCTGCCGCTGGAATATGACACGAAACGGCTGGCCGTGCCACCAAGGCAACGTTTCGCGCGATCGAACCAGACGCGAGCAGCACGCTGTTATCGCTCGGTCTCGACATTGTCATCCCGGTGGGCTCTTATCGCCGCAAGACGCCATCTTGATGTGAGCATGGAGCCCGCCGTCGGCGGCCGTATCGGAGATCGTCATGGCGGATCCGGAAAGCAGCGAGGGCTTGCCCTGGCCGCTCGGCTGCGCCCGCAACGAGGCGAACCAAAGCTGCAACTTCGCGCTCTATTCCAAGCATGCGACTGCGGTCACACTCCTGCTCTATCGTGATGGTGTGTTCGCGACACCTCTTCGCGCCCTCCCCTTCTCGTTTCCTGCCAACAAGACCGGCCGCGTCTGGCACATGCGGGTGTCATCTGATGTGATCGCGGACGCAAAATATTACGCATATCGGGTCGACGGGCCTTTCGACCCTGGCAACGGGCAGCGCTTCGACCGCGACAAGGTGCTGCTCGATCCCTATGCGAAAGGCGTGCTCTTCCCGCCCGCTTTCAGCCGCGATGCGGCGATGGCGGCCGGATCGAATGAGGGCAAGGCGCCGCTCGGCCTGCTCGCTGATGGCGCGACCAGCCCGCCCCCGGAGCGGCCGTCGGCGCCGCGCCATGACCACGAGCTGATCATCTACGAGATGCATGTGCGCGGCTTCACGCGGCGGGCCAATTCGAATGTCGCTGAGGAGCAGCGCGGCACCTTTGCCGGCGTCGTCGCAAAAATCCCGCATCTGAGGGAGCTCGGCATCACCGCCGTCGAGCTGATGCCCGTGCACCAGTTCGAGCCTGGGACGAACAATTACTGGGGCTACATGACGCTCAACTTCTTCTCGCCGCACGCGCCTTACAGCGTGGCTGGCACGCCGGAGGGTGCGCTTCGTGAATTCCGCCTGATGGTCGACGAGCTGCACAGGGCCGGCATCGAGGTGCTGCTCGACGTCGTCTACAATCACACCGCGGAGATGGGCGACGGCGGCCCGACCTATTGCTTCCGCGGCATCGACAACACCACCTACTACGCGCTGTCGCCAACCGACTTCTCCAGCTACGTCAATTTCAGCGGATGCGGCAACGACCTGCGCACGGCGCATCCCGCGCCGCGGCTGATGGTCGTCGACAGCCTCAGATACTGGGCGACGTCGATCGGCGTCGACGGCTTCCGCTTCGACCTCGCCTCGATCTTCGCCCGCAACGAAGACGGCTCGCTCAATTCCGACGATCCGCCGATCGTCGTGGAAATCTCCGGCGATCATGATCTCGCGGATGTCAGGCTGATCGCGGAACCGTGGGACGCGGGCGGCGGCTATCAGATGGGCCGTGCGTTTCCGGGCAGGTCCTGGTGCCAATGGAACGATCATTTCCGCAGCACCGTTCGCGGCTTCGTCAAGGGCGATGGCGGCCTGGTCGCCGATCTCATGACCCGCCTCTACGGCAGCACGGACCTGTTTCCGGACACGCTGACTGACGCCGACCGGCGCACGCAGAGCATCAACTTCGTCGATTGCCATGACGGGCTCAATCTCTGCGATCTCGTGAGCTACACCAACGACGACCAGCGCAGCTGGGGCTGCGGTCACGAAGGCAACAATAACGTGCCCGCCGAGGTCGTGGCGCTGAGGAAGCGGCAGGTCAAGAACTTCTGCTGCCTGCTGATGCTGTCGAACGGCGTGCCGATGTTCGTTGCGGGTGACGAGTTCATGCACAGCCAGAACGGCAATCCAAACGTCTACGACCAGGACAACGAAACTACATGGCTCGACTGGGACCTCGCTGAAACCAACGCCGACGTGTTGCGCTTCTTCCGCACGATGATCGGCTTCCGCAAGGCCCATCCGGTGATCGCAAGGAGCACCGGGTGGGGCACCGACTGCACGTGGCACGGCACCGACGGCGATCCCGATCTCGGCGGCGGCTCGCACTCGCTGGCGTTCCACCTAAGGGGCGCGTCGACGAGCGGAGTCGACATTTTCGTGATGTTCAATGCGTATTGGGACGCGCTAAGCTTCAATCTCCCGGCGTCATCGCCCTGGAAGCGCGTGGTGGACACGTCGCTGGACACTCCGAACGATATCGCCGAGGAGGCGGACGCACCGCCGTACGTCTCCAACTCGTACAGCGTTGGCCCGCGATCGGTCGCGGTCCTCATTTCTTCGCCACCGCGGACATGACGACCTCCCGCCATCGGTGCTGGCCCTCGGGAACGCCGAGCTTCGTTTCGAAGTGAGACCGGCTTAATCGCTGGCGAAGCAGGCACGCATTCGCCGGCTCCAGAAGTAGCCGGATGGACAGGGTCGCCGGGGGTGCGCCCCCGCGGGGCATTCGTTCCAGACGCGCGCGCCGCTTCCCCATCCATCGACGACGCACGCCCCAGAGATGGTGGCGTGGCAACCGGGGCCACATCCGTCAGCGGCACGGGCAAGTCCAACGCCGGCAACGATCGCGGTGACCAAAGCAGTGACGAAGAGCGCTTTCATGATTTCCCCCTTCTGGTTGTCGCCGGCTCCTGCCACCGGCAGGAGCCACGGGAACCCGTCAATGACGCGCGGACAGCGGGTTTGGTTCCCGGCGATCAGCGATCACTCCCGTGGCCGCGATGGTAGGTATTCGGCAACGGCCACTTCCAGGTGCCCAGTGTCGTCCGGTCCGGCTCGAAAATCTCGATCTTGAGTGGATGGCAGGCCGCGACGTCGCTGGAATGCGTCGCGCTGCAATCGCCGCCCGGGCAGGCCGACAGCGCGCCGAGCAGATCGATCTCCGCGAAGAGCTCGATGAAGTCACCGGGACGGACCGGACTGGCCTTCATGAAATACTGGTGCGTATCCCCGGTGAAGCCGGTGCACATGAAAACATTGAGCACGTCGTGGACGTGATGCTCGACGGCACGGGCGTCCGTCTTCAATTCGGCGGCCAGCGCGCGCGACAGGTTGGAGTGGCAGCAGAAATCGTAGGACGTGCCGCCCAGCAGGTTCGTGTAGGGATCGCAGCGCGTGCCGATGACGTCGTGGATGCCGGCGCCATCCGTGTCGAAACCGTACCAGCCGAGCGTGTCATGGCTGATGGTCGCCATCGGCCTCAGATGCGGCATGGTGCTCCACAGCCGGTCGCCGGCGCCGACATGCGTCGCATGCAGCGCGCGCGTCTTGCCGCTGAAGAAGCGCTCGGAGAGGTCGTGGGCGTTCCAGAGATTGAGGTCGCCGACTTGCGGGCCCTCGATGCTGACGATGCGGAAGAACTGGCCACGCGAGACGCGAAACGCGCGGGCGTCGCGCGGCGGCACCACGATCTCCTGTGTCTTGACCATCGTCCGCCGCGCAGATTCCAGGGCGGCCATATCCGGCCTTGGCATTGAACCGGCGGGATAGACGACAGTCGGCTTGACCGCCCGGCGTGAGGCTGCGTCGGCAGGCGCAGGTGGGATTCTGGAAGACATGATTGACCTCGAGGTGAGCGCAGAGTGCGATCGCACTTGCAGATCATGCCGCAAGCGCTTGCGCCGTAAAAGATCAGGACTGCCGCAACGCGCGGTAGATCCCGTGCTCGAACTGGCGATAGGCGTTCAGCGCTTCGCGGTCCGCGAAGGGCAGTATCTGCATCATGATGACGCCCGCGAGGCGCTTCGCCGGGTCGATCCAGTAGTAGGTGTTGAACAGGCCGGCCCAGGTCAAGCTGCCGGCGCTCCGGCCATCCGGGACGGGATCGAGGTTGATCATATTGCCCAGCCCCCATCGCAGATGGGCGCCTGGAAAGAAGTCCACGTCGTTCGAGAGCGCCGGATTGGTCGTCTTGAGGATGCCGGCCTCGAGATTACCGATCTGGTTTTCGGACATCAACGCAACCGTCGCAGGCTGCAGGATGCGGTTGCCGCGCAGGCTTCCTCCGCCCAGCAGGGCCTGGAGCAAGACCAGGTAGTCGGACGCGGTGGAATAGATGCCGCCTCCGCCCAGAAACACCTTGCTGCCATCCGGCTTTTCCAGCGGCTGCACCAGAAGCTTGCCCCGGGCATCCCGCACGAACAGGCTGGCCTCTCTCGCGCGCTGCTTGTCATCGAGCGCGACGACGGTGTCGTTCATGCCGAGCGGACCCGTGATGTGGTCGCGGAAATAGCGCTCGAGCGGCTCGCCACTAGCGATCTCCACCATGCGCCCGACGCGGTCGAGACTGCCGCCATAGGCCCATCTTGCGCCAGGCTCGAACATCAGCGGCATGCGCGGCAGCTTCGGCTTGCCGCGCGCGACCTTGAGATAGCGGGCGACCTTCGGATCCCAGAGCAAATAGCTGAAGCCGGAGGTGTGCGACAACAGATGGCGCAACGTCAGCGGCCTCTCCGGAGGATGCAGTTGCGGGGCACCCTTCGCATCGAAACCGGCGAGCACCTGAACCGCAGCCAGCGCCGGATCGATATTGGCGGCCGGCTCGTCGAGATGCAGCCTGCCCTGCTCCACGAGTTGCAGCGCCGCGACCGATGTCAGCAACTTGACCATCGAGGCGATGCGGAAGATCGTATCAGTCGACATGCGCGAGGCCGCATCGCCGTTGCGCAGGCCGAAGGCGCCCTCATAGAGCACCGACTGTTCGTTCGCGGCCATCGCCACCACGCCGGGTATCTTTTGCGCGCTGACGCTGGCCGACAATGCACCGTCGACCTCCCGGCAGCGCGGCGGCGCCAGCGACGATGCCGCCCGGCCGGACATGGGAATGGTGGTGGCCATGCTCGCGGCCGCAAGCCCCACGGTTTGCAGGAGCGCATCACGCCGGCTGAGCGGACCCCACATGCGGTTTCCTGGAAGTTGATCCGGAATCTGATCTAGTATAGCCCAGACAACCCCGGGTCGCATGCCCCGAGGTGATATCACGGGCCTGATCAGCGCATCAGCCAGGGGGAACCAGGATGCAAGTCGCCGGCCTCGTCCTTCCCGTATTTGCCATCATCGTCACCGGCTGGCTCGCCGGTTGGCTCGGCTACATCTCGCGGTCGCTGGCCGATGGTCTCGTGCATTTCGCCTACAACGTGGCGATGCCGGCGCTCCTGGTCGTCACCATCGCGCAGGAGCCGGCGAGCAATCTCCTGGAATGGCGCTTCCTGTTCGCCTTCGGCGGCGGATCGATGCTGTGCTTCGCGCTGGTCTTTCTCGTCGTACGCATGGCCTTCGGCCGCGACCTCGCCTCCAGCACGATGCAGGGCATGACCGCAGCGATGACCAATACCGGTTTCGTGGCGCTGCCGGTGCTGCATTCGATCTACGGACAGCCGGCCGTGCTGCCCGCGGCCATCGCGACCGTGTTCGTCGCGGCGGTGATGTTCCCGGTGACCGTCATCCTCCTGGAGAGCAGCGGCCGCGGCGCGCCGGGCGCGGCAGCCCCCTCTACGCTCGTGAAGCAGATCCTGCTCAACCCGATGGTGCTCTCGACGGTTATCGGTCTTGCCTGGGCGATCACGGGCCTGCCGATTCCTGCTCCGCTCAAAGCCTACCTGAACATTTTTGCGGCCGCGCTCACGCCATGTGCCCTTTTCGCCATCGGGCTCGGCCTCTCGATCGAAGGCGTGCGCGCGAACCTCAAGGCCTCGCTCGTGCTCGCGGCTGTCAAGCTCGTGCTCATGCCGCTGCTGGTGTACGGGCTGTGCGTGGCCTCTAACCTCAATCCGTTCTACACGATCGCCGCCGTCATCTGCGCCGCCGTACCGACGGCGAAAACGGCGTATATCCTGGCCGGCGCCTACAAGGTGGACCATTCGCTGGTCGCATCCACGGTCTCGATCACCACACTGCTGTCGGTCGCAACGCTGCTGGGCTGGCTCTATGCACTGCAAGGATTGGCGGCCAAAGCCGGCTAGGATGAGAATGAGGAGACCATAATGGCCGCGTTTAGGGGAAGCTGCCTCTGCGGCGAAGTGGCCTTCGAGATCGAGGGCCCGTTCGATCGCTTCCTGAACTGCCACTGCTCGCGCTGCCGCAAGGCAACCGGGTCAGCGCATTCCTGCGAAGTCATCGTAAAGGCCTCCAGCCTGCGATGGCTGCGCGGCGAAGCATCCGTCGCGCGTTACGACCTGCCGACGGCGCGAAGCTTTGCGACCGCCTTCTGCAAGATCTGCGGCAGCCCCATGCCGCATCTCACCCGCAGCGGACGCGAAGCGATCATCCACGCCGGCGCATTCGACGAGCCACTCGGCACAACGCCGGACCGGCATGTGCAGTGGGCGTCACGGGCCGAGTGGTACGTGCATGGGGAGGGGCTGGAGGTGGACGAGTAGTTCGTTGGCGCCCTTCGGTAATCGCGCTGGAGTTGCATCTGGACACAGAACAAGGTACAGGGACGCACCGCAACTTCATTGCAGGAGGCGACCATGTTTACGATTGCGCGCTTCCCGGGTTCGCTGCGCGATAATTAGCGCAAGCTCCGGGATTTTAGTCCCGGTGAGATCTCAAAACACCCAACTCGTCGAATCTGCCTGCTGACGCCTTGCGTCTGCGCTCGCGGAAACCATCGTCATGACCTCGTCCCTTATCCTGGTCCCACCCGGGGGGCCGGGCGTTCGAACATGCTCGAACGTCGACTCCGGAGATACCATCCCCGCTTTCAGGAAGCAGTGCGCGCCATGGCCGCGCGCCATCCGCGCGTTGCGGACCTCGCAGCGAGCTTTCCTGCGCTGCTCTTTGCGCTGACCATCCCGCGCGCCGGGCTCGATCCTGCGCACGCGCGCGCGCGCGCGATCGATGGCGTCGCCTTGGCGGACGTTGCAGCAGCGGCCGGCGTGCCGATGTGGCTGCGAAGGCTGCCACCGGAGGCATTCGTGCATGCGATCAGAGGGCTCCCCGACGGTGAGCTGTTTCGTCGGCAAATCGCGAACCACATTCCGCGTTCACCCAAGCTCGCGCCGATGTGGCTCCAGGCCGTCACGGACGTCGCCGAGCTCGCGCATGAGGCGGCGGCGGTGTGGATTGCGCGTGAATGCATCGGCGAGCCGCGGCGCATCAAGCCCGCGCGGTTGCGGCTCGTCAGTCTGTGGTCGTGGTTTTCCGTCGAGCCGGCAACGTTCGGACACGCGCTGATCGATCGGCCGTGGATGCCGAACATGCACATTGGTCCGTGCGCTTGCTGCCGCAAATGACTGGCGGACGAAAATCGCGTTGCATGCGAACCTCGGTCCTCAGCCGATCGGCGACATGTGGCTCGAGTCGGGTCACGTGGCAGGATACGATTTCGTTCCCTTGAACTCGATCTCCTCGATCTCCGAAGAGGCTGTCGCCATGAGGAACTGCCTTCGCACCTATGGCCACAACCTCGCCCACAATCGCTCGCGGCTCTGGAGCGTCAGGCGGAATGGCGAGCGTGTCGCGACGTTGCAGGTCGCCTGCCGTTATCGCGATCCGCTTCCCAACATCGTCGAGCTCAAGGGCGTTGGTAACAAAGATGTGTCACGCGAGCTGTGGTGGGCGGCGCGCCGGTGGCTGCACACGCATGACCTGTCGAAGATCGACATGGCGCAACGCAAATGGGGCACGGCGCCGCTCGATCGCGACACCTGGCTGTCGCTCTGGCGGCCGTATTGGCTCGCCAAGCGCCGTATCCCGACCTGGCTGCCGGTTTTGCCGTCGCGCGATGCTCTGGAGGCGTTGTGAGTACGGCTCGTTTCCGCGGCCGGTCGATCGTGTACGATAAAAGATCGGCGTTCGCTGCTCGCTCAGCCGACCACAACGGTTGTTCGGATACCTCGAGCTCCGTCAGCGCCTTCGGCGCGGCTTAGATCTTGACTTGGGCCACCGGGCTTGCAGTTATTCCAAGCATTTTTGAAATCAACTCGGGAGCAACCGATGAAAGAGAACAACCTCTTGATTTCCCTCCTTTCTCTGCAGTCGCTCTTGCAGTCGCACGTTTGAAGCGATGCGACGGGCCCGGCGGATCGCAGCGAACGAGAAGACATCACACCTAGCGTGTGACCACGAGCTCGATCGCCGCACGCCGCTGACGCTTCTCCTGATATCCCTGAGCGCCATCGCCGCGGTGTGGTGGTGGCTGGGCATACCAGTCAGCTTGCCCCGCGCGCCGATCGATCCGAACGACAAGGTGCAATGCATATCATATTCCCCGTTCCGCAGCAGTCAGACCTCACTTTCGTCGGCGACGCAGGTGTCGCGGGAACAGATCGCGGAAGATCTTGCCCAGCTTGCGAAGATATCCGACTGCATCCGGACCTATGCGACCGATCTTGGTCTCGATCAAATTCCCGAACTTGCGGCCAAGGCCGGCCTGAAGGTCATTCAGGGCATTTTTCTTGATCGGGACCGGCAGAAGAATTTGACGCAGATAGCAACGGCGATACGTCTCGCCAAGGAATATCCAGGGACCATCATCGCGATCGTGGTCGGTAACGAGACTTTGTTGCGTCATGACATAACGGTTTCCGACCTCGTCGCCACGATCCGCTCGGTCAAGGCACAGGTTAGCGTCCCCGTCACCTATGCCGACGTCTGGGAGTTCTGGCTGAGCAATCGCGAACTTTACGATGCAGTCGATTTCGTCACGGTTCATATCCTGCCATACTGGGAAAATGTTCCGATCCGAGCTGAATTTGCTGCCGCTCACGTCGATACGATCCGCCGTCAGATAGCGTCGGCTTTTCCGGGCAAGGAAATCCTCATCGGAGAAATAGGTTGGCCGAGCGAGGGGCGGATGCGTGAATCGGCGCTGCCGTCGCGCGTCAATCAGGCCCGTGTGGTCTCCGAGATTCTCGACCTTGCCCGGCGCGAAAATTTCCGCGTCAATCTGTTCGAGGCCTACGATGAATCGTGGAAGCAGGAGATCGAGGGGACGGTCGGCGGATCCTGGGGCCTGTTCGATTCCGTGCAGCGCACGCCGAAATATCCGCCCGGCATCCCGATCAGCAATTTTCCGCTCTGGAAGCTGCAAATGTGCGGCGGAATGGCGCTGGCGACCCTGATATTCGGCGCGGCATGGCTGACCTTGCGTCGCAAGCCCAGGGAGCGCGGGCTCGTCTCATGGCTTGCGGTTGGAATTTCGGCGACCACTGCCGGAATCCTGTTTGGGGTGGCCGCGCAAAGAATGTTCTATGAAAGTTACGGAGCGGGTGGCTGGCTTTTGTGGGGCTCGCTTCTGGTGGCGGCAACTGCGTCGCCGGTGTGTGGCGCCAACGTCCTTATGTCGGGTCGCGCATCGCCCAGTTTTCTGGAATTGCTGGGTCCGAGGAGCTACCGGACTGAAATGCCGCCGATCATGTACGGATTGGCCCTGATCGTAACGATCGTGATCGGCACCATGACCGCACTCGGCCTTGTACTTGACCCGCGCTTCATTGATTTTCCTTTTGCGCCTCTCACCATGGCGGCGGTGCCTTTTGCGGCTGTTGCACTGCTCAATCCCCCCAAGAAAGGCATTCGCCCTGTGGCGGAATCGATATTTGCCTGCATTTTCCTGGCAGCGGCGATCTACGTAGGCTTCAACGAAGGGTCGGCAAACTGGCAGTCACTGTGGACTTGCGCTGCCTACATATTGCTCGCGGTTACACTGGGAAGGGTGCGCGTGCCTGACGACGGCGAAGCGGGCATGGTATCCTTCGACTAGCAGCATCAGCGGGACGGGCGATGCACTAGCGGGATCGTGCATTGCCAAGGGCCTGGAACAGCGTCTGCTGCCACCACTCGCTTTCGATTTGATCAAGCACGGCCAGATCGAGCATCGGCCGCAACGCGCTGCCTTTCGGCAGCACGATCGCATAGCTTTCGCTGTTGAAGCTGGTGTCGACGACCCGGACGGATGCTGGGAAGTCCTTTCGAACCATCCAGGCGATCAGCGGCTTGTCATGCACGAAGGCATCGATCGATCCGCTACTCAATGCGGACAGGCCGGCTTGGACGTCTGGAAATGCCCGGAAGGAAAGCTGCTGGCGAGTGAGGTAGTCGCTTGTCGCAGAGTCTGCGACGGCGCCGACGCGCACGGATCGCAAGTCGTTGAAGCTGTGGACCGCGCCTTGGAGCTCTCTGCGCGTGAGAGTGGAGGTGATACCGGCGGTGAACACCGCTATGGCGATGACGGACGCGATCATCCAGCCGATCGCGACGATTCGCCCCGGGAGGGTTGCCGGAGCGTTGTGAGCGGCTCCCGCCTGTGTCATTGCGATAGCCGACCACCAGAAGCTCGAGCCAAGCCCCTTGGCGCCTCGTTGTTGACGGAGCGCCGAACTTTGTGTGCTCGTCTGAACGGGGCTCGGAAGCGGACGTACCGCACGGTCGTCGCATCAGAAGGCTCGATGCTGATCCTTGTCGCGTCCGTCGTTTAGAAGATTTCAACGGCGCCGGGGACCGCGGCTCTCATTCACCGGTGGACTTCGGGAGCGTCAACGAGATCCGGGTCATCCGGAGGTTGGCCAATCACATTGACGACCGGCAGGTTAAGCGCAAACCCGACGTCGCGTGCGAATTGCTCAGCTGGCTTCGGCTCGGAAAAAGACCCCAATTCGATGGGGCGCACATTCTTGGAGCCACACAGGGCTATGTCATAGGTGTAAACATAGCTTTTGTCGTAAACCTTGTTTTGGTACTCGATGTAATTCTCGGCAACACTGATCTTGTCGAACCTCGCGAGCGGCTGGCCTCTGCGAAAGGCCAGGGGGCCGATCTGTCGCACGATCGTTACTTGCCGTTGCGTTTCGTCGATGCTGACCCAATATCTGAAGAGAGCCACGACGAGTCCGAGACCGCCGATCACCAGCCCGACCCCCGCGAATACCAGCATTGCCGTCAAATCATCGTGCCAATCTCGACGACCGATCATAGCTTCTCTGATTGCAAAGCCGACGTAGTAAAAGAGGTAACCGCTGCCCGCGAGCAACGGCAGCGCCGCCAGAAGCCGGACCGCGCGAGAATTGGGCCAGTCGATGCGGAGCCTGTCGCCATCTCGGCTGATTGTGTTCGGCATGATCCGGATTCCATGTGCTGCGGTACTACGCA
>NZ_JBANBJ010000082.1:0-39666 GCF_059803515.1 Bradyrhizobium sp. UFLA05-125
GGCTTCGTCATGGACGACGGCACCACCTCCCGCCTCGGGGAGAATCACTTCCTGATGACAACCACGACCGCCAATGCGGGAAAGGTGATGCAGCATCTCGAATTCTGTCATCAGGTGCTCTGGCCGGAGCTCGACGTGCGGATGATCTCGGTCTCCGAGCAATGGGCACAGGTGGCGATCGCTGGACTGAAATCGCGCGAAGTCCTGCGCGGTGTGGTCGATCCGGAGTACGACATCTCGAACGAGGCCTTCCCCTATCTCGCAGCCCGTGTGGTTACGGTTGGCGGCGGCGTGCCAGCGCGGCTCTTCCGGATCTCATTCTCGGGCGAGCTGGCCTATGAGCTCGCGGTCCCGGCCGATTACGGTGACGCGATGATGCGCGCGCTGATGGCGGCGGGCGAGCCGCGCGGGGTAACGCCGTACGGGACCGAAGCGCTTGGCGTCATGCGCATCGAGAAGGGTCATGTTGCCGGCAACGAGCTCAATGGTCAAACCACGGCGCGCGATCTGGGCCTCGGAAAGATGATGTCGTCCAAGAAGGACTTTATCGGCCGGCTTATGGCAAAGCGGGAGGCACTCGTAGAGGCCGATCGCCCGAGCCTGGTCGGCTTCCGCCCGGTCGATTCCAGCCAGGGGCTGCGGGCCGGGGCGCACTTCATCGGCATCGGACGTTCGGCGAACACGGAGAACGATGAGGGCTACATGACCTCCGTCGCCTATTCGCCGAACCTGAAGCATTGGATCGGTCTTGGCTTCCTCAAGAACGGCCCGGCTCGCGTCGGCGAGCGCATCCGCGCCGTCGATCCGGTTCGCAGCGGCGATATTGAGGTTGAGATTTGCTCACCCGTCTTTCTCGATCCCGAAGGAGACCGTCTCCATGGCTGAGCCAGCGACATCCACCTGGCGCCCTCATGACGCCTGGTCCGGCATTGCCGAGGCCGGCCAGATCGGTGCAACCGAAAAGCCTGGCGTGACCGCATTGGCATTGGCCAACATGGGCTTTGCGACCTTGATCGCTGCGCCTGGTCCAGCCGACCTGGCGCGCGCGACCAAGGGGCTGATCGGTCTCGCGCTGCCACGAACGCCTTCCGCGGTGTGGTCGAGCACTCATGGATTGATCTGGGCAGGGCCGGGTCAATGGTTGCTAGTGGCGCGACATCGACAAGATTTCCCTGATCTTCTTGCTTCGCTTTCAGTGGATGCAGCCGTAATCGACCAAAGCCACGCCCGCGCGGCGCTGCGCATCTCTGGCGCGCGAGTCCGGGAGGTTCTCGCGAAGGGCTCAATGGTTGACCTTCACGCTTCCGCTTTCCCAGTTGGCGCGACTGCCCTGACGAGCTTCGCGCATATCGGCCTACAGTTGTGGCGAACCGAGGACGGACCGGAAGGGGCCGTTTTCGAGATCCTCGTCGCACGCAGCGTGGCCGGCAGCTTCTGGTCTTGGTTCACTGCTTCGGCCGCTGAGTTCGGCTGCCGAGTCGCGATCGGCGGAGATTGAAAGGCCGTCCACAGCTCTTCACTACGATCTTTCTTCTGAACTACGACAAGAGGACCGCCGCCGGTGGCAACGGTTAAGTTCGCTCGCTCCATGATCCCGGTTTTATCCTCCTCCGAGAGTCCGGGTATTGTCTCGCCGGTCTCGACTCTTCTGTTTTATGCCGGGTGCAATATCCTTGACGCCCGGCAATTCGACGATACCGAGACAGGTCAATTCTTCATGCGAGTTGTCTTGATCGCCTCGAGGAAGCGTTAATGCCGGGTTCAGGGAACGTTTGGCAATATCTGACGTTCCGAGATACCGGCATTGCGCCCGGCGACCACTGGAGAGGACTCATGGACAAGAAGATTGTTGGATTATTGGGAGCGGTTGCCGCGCTCGGGACACTCGGCTCCGCTACGCCTGCCTCGGCCGACGTCTTGCAGGCAAATTCATATGCCGACCTGCTGGAGCCGATTCCGAACGCCGGGGTCCTGCTGCAAGCCATCGATGAGTCTCCCCCGGTGACGGCAAGCGAGAACGTTCAACTCGCTCAGTTCTATCATCATCACCATCACCACCATCATCATCACAGCTTCTATCGCCGCTATCGCTACTATGATGATGCGCCGGTCATGGTGGTGCCGCGGTATCGGCGGTACTACCACCATCACCATCATCACCACCATCACAGCTTCTATTATCGTCGGGACTATTGAACCCCGCGCGTCAGCCGAGCCGGCGAACAGGACCTTCGGGTCCTGTTCGCTTTTGTGATTAGCCGTAGCTGTTGCGGGCCTTTTCCTTCGCCGCGCGGTGCAAATGCCGGTAGGTGCCGTCGAACACGGTGTCTGTCGACGAGGTCCACTCGGTGCCCGCCGCCAGCTTTGGGCGGCTGTTATAGATCCGCCGCGCCTGTAGCTCTCGCTCGGCCGACTCCTCCTCGCCCATGGGCTCGAGCTCGAACGTCGCTTCTTCGGGAAGGACGATCACCTGCGCGAACGGCTCTTTCGGCCTGAAGATGTGGGTACGACCTTCGGCCGGCGCCTTGAAAACGCAAAAGAACATCATCGGCCACCAATTGCGGATGAGCGCGGGAACGGCAACAGGCACGGTATCGGTGCGATCGGTATAGAACCGCGGATGCGGCTCGGTGCGAATCGCCATTCCTCTCTCGACCTTCAGATCGAGCAGGATCTGATAGGTGTAGAAGTTGTCGCCAAAACTCCGAAACGGCGGCCATGCTGCACCGCCTTCCGGCGGTTCGCCCCAGTCGGCATCCAAGACCAGCCGGCCATCGCGGGTCGTCACGTGCAGTTCGAAATCATAGGGATAAAACAGCTCGATGCCGTATTGCGCGCCCTCCGAGAACGGCACGCAGTGCCACACTTGCTCGCGCGAGCCATCGGCACGCGGATCGCGCTGACCGGCCCAGCCTGGAATTTCCAGCTTGGTGCGCCTCGGCGCCAACCGCGGATCGTTCAACCGGTATTTGACCTTGTCCACGATTGTCCTCGCCTGATCCACACAGCATGAAGTCGAACGGGAAGAACCACAGACGGTTCCCGCAAGTCTCATTTGCGCGAAACTTCGGGGCTCTCGCCTGAATTGACCCTGAACGAATTGCGCCTTATAGCAGATTTAGAATCGTTCTAAAGTTAGACAGGTCCCTCCGTGAAGAATTTCGCCGATCTAACCGAACGCGAGGTGCTCGCGGTTGCCATCGCTTCCGAGGAGGAGGACAGCCGCATCTACATGGCCTTCGCCGAGGATTTGAAAGACCGTTATCCGGACTCGGCAAAGCTGTTCGAGGAGATGGCCGAAGAGGAGCGCGGCCATCGCCACATGCTGTTGGAGATGTATGAGCTGCGCTTCGGACCGCATTTGCCGCCGATCCGACGCGAGGACGTCAAGGGCTTCCTGCGCCGGCGACCAATCTGGCTGACCAAGAACTTATCGCTCGACACGATCCGGAAAGAGGTCGAGACCATGGAGCTGCAAGCCGAGCGGTTCTACATCAAGGCGACCGAACAGGCCCAGGATGTCGGCGTGCGCCGCCTCCTGGGCGATCTTGCCGAAGCAGAGAAGGCCCACGAGAAGACCGCAACGCGGCTGACCGACCAGATCCTCAGTCCCGATGTGCGCGCCGAAGAAGATCGCACGCGCCGCCGCATGTTCGTGCTGCAGTATGTGCAGCCAGGCCTCGCCGGTCTGATGGACGGCTCGGTCTCGACGCTGGCGCCGCTGTTCGCCGCCGCCTTCGCCACGCACCAGAACTGGCAGACGTTTCTGGTGGGACTCGCCGCATCGATCGGCGCCGGCATCAGCATGGGCTTTGCAGAAGCGCTGTCCGACGACGGCTCGCTCACGGGCCGCGGCTCGCCCTGGCTGCGCGGCATCACTTGCGGCTTGATGACGGCGCTCGGCGGGCTCGGCCACACCATGCCCTATCTGGTGCCCGACAGCTGGCAGAACGCGTTCTGGATTGCCACCGCGATTGCTTGCGTCGTCGTGTTCTTCGAATTGTGGGCGATCGCCTTCATCCGCGCGCGCTATATGGACACGCCGTTCCTTCAGGCCGTGTTCCAGATCGTGCTCGGCGGCGCCATCGTGCTCGGGGTGGGGATATTGATCGGGGCGGCGTAGGCAATCGTGGTCATGAAAAAACTTCGCTTATTGCTGTTCGGCGTCGCTATGGCCTGACACCGGCATCTGACCGTTTCGTGATCAAGACCATCATCGGCTGTGCGTTCCCCATGCCAATGAGATGGTGAGCGGGCCCGTCAACGCGTTCTTGCATTCCGCCGCTAGAAACTTTCAACCCTGATCGGAGTTTGCCAGCGTGGCCATCACATCCCGCCTGCATTACGGCACGCCAGCCAAAGTCTTCCACTGGCTCATCGTTGCCTTCCTTGCCATGCAATATCCGATCGGCTGGCTGATGCCCGATATTCACCGCGGCACGACGCCGGGCGCCGCGATGACATTTCATGTCTCGATCGGAATATCGGTCCTCGTTCTCACAGCCCTCCGCCTGATCTGGCGTCTTGCGCACCCCGTGGCGCCGGAAAGCTCACTGCCGCCGTGGCAGCGCTTGAGTTCGGAAGCGGTACACTGGTTGCTTTATGTACTGGTGCTTGCGACAACGATCTCCGGCTGGCTATTCGCCTCCTTCCGCGGCTGGTCCCTCTCGTTCTTCTATCTCATGCCGCTGCCGATGCTGGCGTCCGACAATGCAGCAGCAGGCCGGACAATCGATGGCCTGCACCAGGCGATGGAATGGGCGCTCCTCGTCACTATCGGCATTCACGTCGCCGCCGCGCTCGCGCATATCTTCGTCTACCGTGATCGGGTGATGCAGCGGATGCTGCCGGGATAACCTTCCGCTTACATGATCGTTGCCACCGCAAATGCCGTCAAACGGTAGTTGCGGCTCCATGTCAAACTGCGCATCATCCGCAACAACGAGAGCACGAGAAATGCCATGGCCAGCTCGCGGGAGCGTTCCGCAAGGGCGCGGGTGATGCTGCTGGTCTCCAAGTTCGATGATTGTCTGGCCAATCTGCTCTATCGCTGGCGCATCGGTGAGCTCCCGATCGAGATAGCTGCGATCGTTTCGAATCATGGCCGCGAGCATCTGGCTTCGACCGATCTCGGCGATCTGCCGTTCCACCATCTGCCGTTCCACCGTTTGCCGGTCACGAAACAGACGAAGATGGAGCAGGAGGCGCAGATTTGGGAGCTCGTACAGAAAACCAAGACGGACCTTGTCGTGCTTGCGCGTTACATGCAGATATTGTCTGACGGGTTTTCGGGGTTCAAGGGCGCCAAGCCTTACCACCAGGCGCATGAGCGAGGCGTCAAGCTAATCGGTGCGATGGCGCATTACGTCACCTCCGATCTCGACGATGCACCGATCATTGAGCAGGACATCGAACGGATCTCGCATCGCGACGCACCTGACGATCTCGTCCGCAAAGGCGCGACATCGAACGGCGTGTGCTCGCTCGCGCCGTTCGTCATCACCTCGAGGATCGCGTGATGCTCAATGGCAAGAAAACCGTTGTCTTCACCGGCTGACGGAAGCTGAAAGGCTCAGGCCGGTTTCTTCGGAGCCCGCGGCATCTAGACTAGGCCGCCGCTAGTGAGCCGCCTCGGTGTGGCGCTCCAATATTTCGCGAACGTTGCTCCTGTTGACCCGTACCTTCACATCCAGCTCGGTTACTTCGACAGAGATAGCCACAGGAATCGCCGCGAGGAACGGGAGAGCAATTCCGTGAGCCGGTCGGCGAATGCGTCCGCCGCTTTCCGTCGAGCCTCTTCAGAAAAACCGGTCCCGATGTGGATGTTGAGATGAACGAGCGCTTTGTCCCGCGAGATTCATCCGTTCCCAGTCGCGCCCTTGCCTCCTTCGCTCTTCGCGGCGGAGGCGGGGTCCCGCAAAGTGCGGGAAGGCAAGCCGAGCGGAAAAGACTCGGCACAGCGCCGGGACGTGAAGATGGAAAAGAATGATATCGAAGAGCTGGAGAATCAGGTCGCCTGCGCCAGTGGCATGGACTTCTGATCCAGCCGCGTCGCGCCGCCACGAAATGCGAAACCCCGGCAGCGATGCCGGGGTTTGCTACTTGGGACGGACACACGCTTGGCCTGTTCTCATGTTCTGCCACAATTGCTCATCGATTGCGGTGATGGAGACGCTTCGCGGAGCGAGGACGACTTACCGAAAATCGTTGCCGCAGAGTGAGGCGACGACGAGGGACGGGGCTCCCGTCCCTCGCACTTCTTCATAAGCTCTTCCGGACTGCGCCAATGCGCGCCTGGCCTTGTCCGCCGGCGCTGGTGCAGCTTGCAGTGATGAAGAGGCAGAGCAGGCGAAGGCAGGTTTGAGCCTGTCGGATCAAGAGAGAGCGCCGGCGGCTCAACCCGCATTCGCTCTCCTCAGGTCTTCCAACATGTTCAAGCCATCAGATCGTAAGGCGGATGGTACCGCCAACTCATCGCTCGCATCAGCCTCTTCCGTCCTTCATGCCGTGCGGCTTCTGCTCCCCAATCTTGAGCGCGGCCTTCTCATCTGTGCGAAAATTTTTCGTAGCGCCCTGGAATATTCGTTCGGCGCCACCGGCGCTGCCGGCTCCTGGGATCGGAAAACCGCCTATGACGCCTACGAGGCGGCAACAGTTCTATTCCTTCGCAAGTATGGGCCGGCCATCCGCGCCAACGGTGGGTCGCCGACTGCCATGTTGCCCATGCTCTCGAAAATCGCGAGCCTTCTTCCCACTCATACGCGTCGCCCGGAGGAAAGCCAAGTGCTTCGGCGGTTCTCGACGCCAACCCCATTTGAGCTCGCCCGCCAGGGCACGCCGATCCGGCTCGCCGAGGGCATCCCTTTTGCGACCCATACCACGCTGCGCACCGATGAGCGTTGCGAGAAGCTTTCGCGCGCCAGTCGGATCGTCGAATGGTTGGGCTCCGCCTTAGACGGAGTGATTGTTTTCGCCATGAAGAACACGGTTGGCAGGCCGGCCGGCAAATGGACTGAATACGTTGCGCGGCGGATCATGTTGCGCATTTGCGATTGGGGACTGTCCCGCAGACGATCGACAGCCTCTGTGCAACATAATCCCGGCGCGCTGCGGAGGGTTGCGTGATGCCCCGCGACGCTTCCGAGCTGGCGCGCCGCCTCGCCCGCGAGGCTGAGGCAGTATGCCAGCAGTACCTATCCAACGGGCGGCGCCAAGGTCGCTACTGGATGGTGGGCGACGTCCGCAATACTCCCGGCCGGTCGATGTTCGTCCGGCTTAGCGGGCCCGAATCCGGTCCCGGTGCCGCCGGGCATTGGACCGATGCCGCCTCGGCCGAATATGGCGACCTCCTCGATGTGATCCGCGAGAGCTGCGGATTCATCGACTTTCGCGATGTCGCCAAGGAGGCGCGGCGTTTTCTGAGCCTGCCGCGCGCAGAACCGCGCCGCAGCCCAAAACCTGCGCAAACACCGGTCCCTGAGGGATCGCGGGAAGCAGCACAGCGGCTGATCGCCATGTCGCGGCCGATCCGCCGGACGCTCGTTGAGGCCTACCTGCGCAATCGCGGCATCAACGCTGTTCACGATGCGGGTGCGTTGCGCTTTCATCCGCGCTGCTACTATCGTCCGGATGACGGTTCGACGATTGAGACGTGGCCGGCGATGATTGCCGCCGTCACAGATCTTTCCGGCGTCATCACCGGCGCGCATCGCACTTGGCTTGCGCCGGACGGCTTTGGCAAGGCGCCGGTCGACACGCCGCGGCGGGCCCTCGGCGGTCTCCTCGGCCATGGCGTCCGCTTTGGCACGGCCGACGACATCCTCGCTGTCGGCGAAGGCATCGAGACGATGCTGTCGCTGCGCAGCGCACTGCCTGCCATGCCGATGACTGCCGCACTCTCCGCCAACCACCTTGCCGCCCTTCTGCTGCCACTGACGCTGCGCCGGCTCTACATCGCCCACGACGCCGATGCCGCGGGCGACATGGCGCTCGCGGCATTGACCGAACGCGCCGCAGCGGCGGGGATTGAGGCACTTGCCCTGTCTCCGCGGATGGGCGACTTCAACGAGGACCTGCGTGCATTCGGTCTCGGCGCCCTGCGAGCGGCACTGCGTCGCCAGCTCGCGCCGCAGGATGTCGTTCGCTTCATGCGCCAGGAAACGGCCAAGATAACGGCCAAAACAACGGCCAAGAAAACGGTCAAGACAAAGTGTGACAAACGTCGGTTTGCTGTCTTAGCCGATCTGGAAAGGCCCGTGCCAACAAAGCCGTGCCGGCCTTCAGGCGGGTGATCGCTGCGCCGCAGCCAAAGCCGTTCGCATCGCGGATTAGTCCGAGGCTGATAAAAGCAGCACGCGCGGCAGTAAGTCGGGATTGCACGCAACCAAGATCCGGCATTCGTTCTTGAAGCCATCTTGTCTCAGGTATAGCACGATCCGGCCCCGAAGGGCCGCGTTAGCGCAAAGTATCGAGTGGTTTTCCCTCGCGACATCAGCGGAC
This sequence comes from Bradyrhizobium sp. UFLA05-125, assembly GCF_059803515.1. Classification (NCBI taxonomy): domain Bacteria; kingdom Pseudomonadati; phylum Pseudomonadota; class Alphaproteobacteria; order Hyphomicrobiales; family Nitrobacteraceae; genus Bradyrhizobium; species Bradyrhizobium sp. UFLA05-125. The sequence goes on from NZ_JBANBJ010000082.1 coordinate 8,500, forward strand.
CGCGTTTGCGCGGAGGTTATGCTCAAACAACAACCTAAAGCCCGACGATGATTCATCTAATCTCATCGCGCTTTAGTGCAAAATTCTCTCGGGACATGGCGAGGCGGAAAACGGAACGAGTGGTCAAACGTGGCACTCGCGCCGTTGTTCCGCATTGGGACCATTGCCAATGGCAAACTTCCTTCTCGTTAGGCCGCAGATTCGGACAAGGCTCCGCTCATTGTCGGAAATCGCTTGAATCGCACGTAGCGTCAGGTTGTAGGCAAGCTTGGAGGTTTGCTCATGGCCAACGACGCGTAGAGTTGAAATGCTTGATTTGTGCGCAGGAAGAGCGGCGGTCTGTCAGTCCTCCGTGGATTCAGAGGAGCATTCGAGCATCATCAGCGTGCTCGACGTTATCAACTGTCCAGCCATTTGGATGGATCGAAACGGCTCTGTGCTGGCTGTGAGCGCCAAGGCTTCGAAGCTCTTTGACGGCGAGCTCTTCGTACGGGCGCGCCGTCTTTATGTCACCGATCAGCAATCGCGCCTCAAATTGGAGGAGTTGCTGAATCGGGTCCGACTGGCGTCCGACTCGCAAAAAATATTCTCTTCGCAGGTCGTGATCCATCGTTCTATCCGTCGACCGATCGTTATCGAAGCCATCTGGCAAGATTGGAACTGCCGAAGCTCAGCTTGCGACACCGGCGCTCTTCTTCTCTTGACGGACCTCAATGAGGTGCCCGTCATTTCTCAAGTGTCCCTCATGGAGATCTTCGGCTTGACGCGCGCTCAAGCACATCTCGCACGACTCCTCGTCATGGGAAAATCGCTAAAGGAGCTCGCCCGGGAAATGAACATTGCCCCGGGGACAGCTCGCAATCACCTCAAGGCCGTGTTTGTGCGGACCGCGACCAAGCGACAGGGCGAGTTGATCTCGCTGTTGTCCCGCCTTCGATAGTGCTGCGAATGTTGGGTGTGAGAGGGACGCCTCGCGTGCGTCGGCGATTGCGTCGCGACGGGCGTTCGGTGAAGACAGGTGGCTGCGTTCCGAGGCAATTATGTCCGGCGTTGGCGGCAACTCCACTGAGAGACGAATCTAGACAGATGATCGCAAGCGCAAGCGGGCCACGTTTATGAGAGATGGCCGCCTGGCTTCCGCTGTTGTAAGCGATCCAAACACGTATCACTCCCACGTCGCGATCCTGCTTGCCGTCAGGAATGGCGCGCGGTTCCTGTCCGAACAGCTCCAATCATACGCCCTGCAGACGCACCCCAACTGGTCCGTCCATGTCTCGGATGACGGATCCAGCGATCAAACCCGCGAAATCATTCAAGACTTCGCGGGAGGCGTGTCGCAGGAAGTGACCCTGCGCTGTGGCCCTCGCACGGGAGCTGCAGCCAACTTCTTAAGCCTGTTGTGCGACGGCAAAATTGAAGCGGACTATTTCGCCTTCAGCGATCAGGATGACATTTGGTATGCCGAAAAGCTCGACCGGGCGATCAGCATGCTGCGCACTGTGCCGCGCGACCAGCCCGCGCTCTACTGTTCGCGAACTGAACTGATTGATGAAGCAGGGCACCATCTTGGCTATTCGACCGCATTCAAACGTCCTCCGAGCTTTCGAAACGCGCTTGTCCAAAATGTCGGCGGGGGAAACACTATGGTTTTCAATCGGCTTGCCGGCGACCTACTCCGGCATGTGCCAGACGAGATCGTTGTCGCCCGTGACTGGATGACTTATCTTACAGTCTCTGCAGCGGGCGGGACGGTCTTCTATGATCAGACACCTTCCGTGAGGTATCGTCAGCATCGGGACAATTTGGTTGGGTCGAATTTGGGTCTTCAAGCCGCCGTTCATCGCGCGAAGAAGATTTTTGCGGGGCAGTGGCGGGTTTGGAATTCCCTCAATATCAGGGTACTGCAGCACCACCTATCACACCGCATCACCGAGGAGAACGTGAGTGTTCTCGAGAGATTCATTGAGATGCGCCTAGCGGAAAACCTTCCGCGACGCTTGTGGAACTTTTGGCGATCCGGAGTTTACCGGCAGACGCCGCTCGCAAATCTCGCAATGCTGTTGGCAGTGATCGCGAACAAGATTTGATTGAGCAGCTTCCGACATGAGCTTGGGCGCCTGCAGCCTAACTGTGTTCGGCTATCGCCTCAAAGCCGCTTCCCCCCGTTCCTATCGGTCCGCCAGCTTGCCATCAGTTGGTAATCGCCCGCGCTTACACGGTTCATGGAGAACACCGCGGTCGTATTCAATGCCATTGAAAGGAATTCCCATGACAGTCGAAATCCAGTCCCTTGCCATCCCGGAGGTGAAGCTCATCCGGACGCCGAAACTCAGTGATCATCGAGGCTTCTTTTCCGAGACCTGGAATAGGCGCGCCTTGCAGGAACATGGCCTTGATCTTGACTTCGTGCAGGACAACCACTCGTTTTCGGCTGCGACAGGCACCGTGCGCGGGCTACATTTTCAGATCCCGCCGCGCGCGCAAGCAAAGCTTGTGCGCGTGGTACGCGGCGTCATCTTTGATGTTGCCGTCGATATCCGCGCCAACTCACCGACCTATGGCCAGCATGTGAGCGCTGTGATTTCAGCGGAGACATGGAGCCAACTTCTGGTGCCTGCAGGCTTTGCGCATGGCTTCATGACGCTCGAAGAGAATACGGAGGTCCTTTACAAGGTCACCGATTATTATGCACCCGACTGCGACAGGGGCATTCTCTGGAGCGATCCCGACCTCGGGATCGAGTGGCCGCTACCACTCGCGAGTGCTGTTCTTTCGGACAAGGACAGTCGGTTTCCGCGGCTCAGGGACCTGACAAATATATGCTCGGAACCCCGATGATCTTGTGTCTGACACGAGGCTTCGGCCTTTGCCTTGGAGCAACCAACCAGGGATTTTCCAGGGACAGCACCGTGCCTGGTCTGGTTTTGGCAGTCGATAAGCCCTGGCATGGCGTTCGTATGTTCGTGGCGTGAGTGTCATCTCAAACCCCAGCGAGAGATCCTCTCTAGCCGACGCCTTGGGCTCGCAGCTGACTGAAGCTCCAATCAAACTTCCGTTCGTCCGATAAGGCGGATCTTATGAACGCGCCAACAGATTGCTTTGACGAGCGAGTATGTCGAGTTTTGCGTCAAAGAGATCAACCCTTCATCGCAGCAGCTGCTGCGCGATTGCCCAAGCCGCTTTGAACTGCGGACAAGACAACGGGGCGCCTGCGACCACGACGATCAACGGGCGGATCGTCTGCCTTCATCGACGAAATGAATGTTCTGATCGGCCTCGATCCTCGCAGACGACACGACGACTGTGACAGTACCGCAGGTGTGCGCCCGACTGAGCGCCGCAAGGCTACAAGGTGAGACAGTCGATCGATGCCTCGGGATTCACCTATTGTCGTCGAAAGCATGGAGCCTGCGTGCGGGCCGCTGCCGAGCATCTCGGCGCGGCGAGGGCACCCTTGCTCCCCTGATTTTCCCTTCGGCAGAGCGGAGTTGGGATCGCAGTCGCGACTTCAGAGTTCGGATCCGCTCCAAAGCCTCGCAGAGGGCTCGGCGAGAGGTCCGCCATGCCGAGGTAGACTCCAGAAAATCCATCATACGTCGCCAGTACCCGTGGCCCCACGAAAAGAGAGGGATCGACAGGAGCTTTTCCTTGTTCAGCTGAAAAAGTCTTTCGACAACGGTCAGCTTCAGGACTTCCGCGCCGATGAAGACGATGGCTCCGGGCAGAAAATGGCCGGTACCGAGCAGATAGGCGCTCAGGGGCTTTGCGGGCTCCAAAATGATCAAGGGTACCGCAAACAGCGCGAAGGATTGATAGGGCCCCAAGGACATGACCCAGCGACGAGCACGTTCCAGCAACCTCTTCTTGCTCAGCCACGCGGTGATCGGTCCCGTGACGGCCGAGAACAGCGCATCGATGGCAAAATAGGCGGTAGCGATAGCGAGGATCGGTGTATTCCAGACTCGCGCCATTTCATCCTCCGACCAGACAAGGCTCCCCGAAGCCAAGACTCCCCGAAGCCAAGACGTTCCGCGATGCCCTCACGGATCTTAGGTCAGGGCCGGATCTCTGAATTTCGGCTGCTTTTCCTTGTGATTGGGCCGGTGCTCACTTCTTGTCTGGCCAGTGATGGCCGGCGGTGGAACTCGCGGGCGCGGCGGTCGTTGCTTGGCCGCGGTAGCAGTAGCGAGTAGGAGGATCCGTGAATCGACGCCAGCTTGTTCGAGGGTCGGCAGTGCTGCCGGCGTTGCTGCTCGCCTCGCGGAGCGGATTCGCCGCCATTGGTCCGTCGGAGAGCGCATTCGAGCCATCCAACGTGAGGGACCTCGCCCGTATGCTGGCGAGCAAATCGTACGAGGCGCCCGACGAGAAGCTGCCGAGCGGCTTGAAGGATCTTGACTACGATCAGTACCGTTCGATCCGCTTCCTGCCCGAGCGCGCGCTCTGGCGCGGCAAGAATCTCCCGTTCGAAGCGCAGTTCTTCCATCGAGGGTTCTTCTACAAGAGCCGGGTGAACATCTTCGAGGTCGCGGACGGAAAGGCCACCGAGATCAAGTATCGCAAGGCGGACTTCTCCTTCGGCGACAAAGTTCCAGGGTTCGAGGACGCCGATCTGGGGTTCGCCGGCTTCCGAATTCACGCGCCGATGAACCGGGCCGATTACTACGACGAGGTCTGCGTCTTTCTGGGCGCGAGTTACTTCCGCGCCGTCGCCAAGGGACAGACGTATGGGCTTTCCGCTCGGGGTCTTTCGATCGATACGGGCGAAGCCAAGGGCGAGGAATTTCCGCTCTTCAAGGCCTTCTGGCTGGAGCGGCCTGCCCCTGGTGCGACTGCGCTGGTTATCCATGCTTTGCTCGACAGCAAAAGCTGTGCGGCGAGCTACCGATTCACCGTTCGGCCGGGGGACACGACGGTGTTCGACGTCGAAATGTCGGTCTATCCGCGTGTCGAAGTGCCGCGGGTCGGGCTCGCGCCGATGACCAGCATGTTCTTCTACGGTCCGAACGACCGCAACGACATCGACGATTTCCGTCCGTCCGTCCACGATTCCGACGGCCTTGCGATCTTCAACGGGAAGGGCGAAAGCCTCTGGCGGCCGCTCAGCAATCCCCGAGACCTCCAGATCAGCACCTTTCAAGATATCAATCCCCGCGGGTTTGGGTTGATGCAGCGGGAGAGAAACTTCTTTGCTTATCAGGACATCGAATCCAGCTTCGAAAAACGTCCCAGTCTCTGGATGGAGCCGATCGGGGACTGGGGCGAGGGCGGGGTCATGCTGTTCGAGATCCCGACCAAGGAGGAGGTCCACGACAACATTGCCGCATTCTGGCGGCCTAAGAACCCGCTGCAAGCCAAGGATGAACACAACTACACCTATCGGCTGCATTGGGGACCGGACAATCCCAAACCGCATTCGCTCGCCCGCTTCACGCGCACCGGCATCGGCGCGAGGGGCGAAGACGCCCGCCTCTTCGTTCTCGATCTGGTCGGCGACAACTTGAAAGGCATCGACCCTGCGGGCGTAAAAGGTGTGGTGACGGCTGACAAGTCGGAAGTGAAGAACATCGTCACGCAGCCCAACCCCTACACCGGGGGCTGGCGGCTGAGCTTCCAGTGTCAGGTCAAGGGCGAGCCGATCGAGCTACGCGCGTTTCTGGCCGAAGGCGACAAGCCTTTGTCGGAAGTCTGGGTCTACCGATGGGCACCCTGAGCACGGCCCCGCGGCCGGTTGCCGGCGATATCGCGACGGAACGTCTGCTGCCGCGCGAGTCTCCCCTTCCCATGGCGCCTGGCGATCTCGGCAAAGACCGGGTGCCGGACCGCGTCCCTGCGCCGGTCGCCACCACGATGGCTTGGCGACGCGGTCTCATCCTCTTTTGCACGGCGGCGCTCACGGGGGCGGGGGGATATGAGATGTATCGCGTGCTGGAGGTCGGCGGCGTCACCGTCCTCGAAGCCATGGTGCTGGCGCTCTTCCTTGTCCTGCTCGCTTGGGTCGCCTTTTCGTTCGCGTCCGCCGTCGCGGGATTCTTCGTGCTGCTGGCGCAACGTTCGGACGGGGACGCCTTCGCGCCTGGTGCGGAATTGCCTGTCATCGCAAGCCGCACAGCCATGCTGCTTCCCACCTACAACGAGGACCCGCACCGATTGACGGCCCGGCTGCGTGCGATCATCGAGTCCTTGGAGGCAACCTCGCGAGGAAATCTGTTCGACTGGTTCGTTCTGAGCGACAGCACTGATCCCGACATCTGGATCGCCGAGGAGAAGGCGTTGCTTGCATTGCGACAGGCCGTCGGAACGCCGCGGCTGTACTATCGTCACCGCGCCGACAACACAGCGCGCAAGGCCGGCAACATCTCCGAGTGGATCAACCGTTTCGGCGCCGGCTACGACTTCATAATTGTGCTCGACGCCGACAGTCTCATGAGCGGGCAGACCGTCGTCCGATTGGTCCATGCCATCGAGACCAATCCGACCGCCGGGCTGGTCCAGACGCTTCCTATGATCGTCAACGCGCGAAGCCTGTTCAGCCGCGTCCAGCAATTCGCGGGCCGCCTTTACGGTCCGCTGATCGCCGCCGGGGTCGCCTGGTGGCACGGCTCGGAAGGCAACTACTGGGGACACAACGCGATCATCAGAGTGAAGGCGTTCGCAGAAGCGGCCGCGCTGCCGCAGCTCCGAGGACGGAAGCCGTTCGGCGGGCACATCCTCAGCCATGATTTCGTCGAGGCCGCGCTGATGCGGCGGGCCGGGTGGGGCATCTACATGCTGCCGACGCTCAGTGGAAGCTACGAAGAGGTGCCGCCTTCGCTGCTCGATTTCGCCGCGCGCGACCGGCGTTGGTGTCAGGGCAATCTTCAGCATCTGGCCGTGGTCCCAGCGCGAGGTCTCCATTGGGTGTCGCGCCTGCATTTCATGGTGGGCATCGGGGCCTATCTGACGGCGCCGCTATGGCTGCTGTTCCTGCTGCTGGGAATGCTGATATCGCTGCAAGCGCGCTTCGTGCGTCCGGAGTATTTCCCCAAAGGCTTCTCGTTGTTTCCGACCTGGCCGGCCCAGGATCCCGTGCTCGCCATCTGGGTGTTCGTCGCCACCATGGGCCTGTTGCTGTTGCCGAAGCTGCTCAGCCTTGTCCTCGTGTGGATGCGGCGATCGGCGCGTGGGCAATTCGGCGGCGCGTTGCGTGCTTCGGCCGGGGTATTCGCGGAGATCGTCGTATCCGCGTTGATGGCGCCCGTGATGATGATCTTTCAGTCGATCGCCGTCGTCGAGATTCTGGCCGGCCGCGATGCGGGCTGGCAGACGCAGAGGCGCGACGACGGCACGGTGGAGCGCCGCGAGCTCTATCGGAAATACGGCGTTCCGACCGCGTGCGGCGTCGTGATGGCTGCAAGCGCCTACGCCGTTTCGCTGCCCCTTCTGCTCTGGATGTCGCCGGTCATCGTGGGGCTCCTGTTCGCCGTTCCCATAGGGGCGCTGACTGCCGCACCCGCCTCCGGCAAATTGTTTGCCACGCCGGAGGAAAGAGAACCGCCTCTCGTCTTGCGTCGAGCGAACGAATTGAGCGGGTCGATCGATGTAGGCATAAGACCGGCCTTGGTGGAGCTGCGCGAAGACGCCGCGCTCCTGGCCTTCCACCTCGCGCAGCAGTCACCTCCTCGCGCCGCCCGGCCCGACACGATCGACGCCAACCTGGTGGTTGGCCGCGCCAAGGTCGATGCGAGCGATAGCTTCGAGCAGGCGGCTGCCCATCTGTCGTCGCGGGAGGTTTTTTCGATCCTGAACGATGGTCCAGCGTTGTCGGCGGTGCTGCAGAAGGGATGAACAGGACCGGCGGTGAGAGACTCGGCCTGGGTTTGAACCAGGATATCGCGGGGATTGTAGTGCGGCGGGCGCTATCGTCTGGAGGCAAGAGTTGGACCCGGCGTGCGAGATTCGTCGGCCGGACCGCTCTGCAGCGCCGCCCGCCTTTGGGCGACGGCATGATCGAACAGTTCAAGGACTAAGCCGAATGCGGCCAAGTCCTCTTGTTCGAGCGCTCCATCGTCGTAGCACTTGATCGCTTCGGCGATGATCGCGTCGACTTCGCGCTGCGACCTCATGAGGTCCTGTTCGGACCCGGCACCGCGAACCTCAGAGACCACGGCAAGGATGCGGTTGCGCTGGCTGGTGTTGTCGTCCCGTTCGTCCCTATTGAGATAGCGACGCAGCCAGGCGGCGGCCGAACCGATGCCGGAAAGAAGAAGCAACGCGAACCAGAAATAGTCGCTGTACTTGTCCAGAAACGTCCGCTCGGTCCCGTTGATGACCGCAGCCGCGCCACGGTGCACGGAGGGCTCCGCCTCCTTCTCGGTTTCTGGTTTTGTGATGTGCGCGGCGCCGGCGACACGTTGGCTTATGGTGTCGCGTACCGCGAAAAGCTGCCGGTAGAAGGCCGCGGCTTTGGCTTCGGACAATTCTTTTCTGGCAAGGATGAGATGGTTGACGCTGATGGTGTCGACCTTGTCCTCAGGCCAGGCCGGGTTCGCGTTGAAGACGCTGCCGGGGATCTCTTCGGCTTCGTACCGAGGGTGCCTCAGGGCGATGGCCTCGGACGCTTCGATCGGGAGAAACTTCGGCGCTCCGCGCGCTCGGGACGTCGTGGCGATGGCGTCGGTCGTGATCTTGCTGTCGAGCGGACCGACGGCGAGGTACGCGTCGAGGGTGACGTCTTTAGCGAGCTTCTCGATCTCATCGGTCCCGAATTGAGCCGTGGCAACCTTGTCGGGCTGCACGCCTGAGCCCTCTAGAATTGTCCGCAGGAGTGCGACGTTGGCGCCCGTCCTTCCGATGATGCCGACCTTATGACCGGCCAGATCGGCGATCTCTCCGATCTTACTCGCTGCCTTTTTCCTGGAATCCTTGCGCCCGGAGGGCGACCATAGGACCACGTAGTTCTTCCGCAGGACGGCCAGTGTCTGCGCGTCGGCCGGCATGGCAAGGTCGCCGCGGCCGACCGCCAGGTCGGCTTTGCCGGCGCCTAGCAAAGCCAGGGATTCGGCCGCTCCGCCGGTCGTGACGGGCGAGAGCCTGACGGTCCTGCTTTCCTCCTCGAAAGCCTCGGCCATCGTCTGGACCACCTGGTGGTCTTCGCTACCCGAGGGGCCGACGGCGATCCGGAGGGTCTCGGGCTGCAGGAGGTAGAACAGGGCAGCCGCTGCAGCGCCGAAGGCGACGAACCCCAGAGCCAACACGATCAACAGCCTTCGTTGGCGGCGATCGTGAGAACTTCTAGCTGGATCGGACGGTGGCATCAGCGAACCCTAGGTGAACGAAAGGCTGGTTGGGGACTTCAAGTGTGTCGCCGGGAACTTGTGGCGAACCTGCGTCGGGCGGGAAGGTTCCGCCGAACGCAAGAACGAGCTCGCGAACGGCTTAAATTTGAACTGCGAGCGAGCTTCTGGATCATCCGCCCGAAGGAGCGGCCCAAAGGCGAAAACGTGGTGGATCTGAAGGAGGCGCTGCGGCAGAGCGTCGGTCGGGAGCGCGTGCCGGCAGGCGGGTAAGCCCGCCAAGAAGTCGCGCAAGGCGGCGGCCGGCCAGAAGGAAGTGCTGATGCCGATCGAGGGCAAGAAGCCGAAAGAGGCGGCGGCGAAGAAGTCGGCGGCCAGGTTGCAGCGGAGGTCGGCTTAGTTCAGGCCCTCCGGAGCGACAGCGTAGGAACCAGTCAGTCCGGCGCCCGGTTGCTCCGCTAAAAGACGAATAGGAGGATTCGCATGGACATGAGGGAAGCCTCGGCAATGACAGAAGCCTCCGGGCTAACGAACGAGGATGGCGACATCGAGCAGGCTTCCGGAGCAAGGCCGGACGCCAAGACCGAAGTGGAAGGAAGCCGTCGACGCACCCACTCGCCTCCGCCGGACGCCGCGCTGCGCTGGGCCGACCAGTTGCGCAAGCTGACCGTGAAGGCTCCGTTGCAGTCGCTCTTTGTCGCGTTTCTGCTCGGAGTCTGGATCGCCCGTCGGCGGTAGGGAGCTGCGAACCTGCACGTGCTTCGTGGCTAGGAAGCTCAAGACGTTTCAGACCTCGCTGGGCTTCTACGATCTTGCGATCGCAGCGCCTTCCATGAAGGCGGCGCTCGAGGCCGCGGGCGCGCAAAGCAACCTCTTCCATCAAGGCGTCGCGCACGAGACGGACGATCCGGACATCGTCTCAGCCACAATGGAGAGCCCGGCCGTCGTGCTGTGGCGTCCCGTCGGCTCCAGCGGCCCCTTCCCCGAGCATGCCGAGCTGCCAACCGATCTTGCCCGTGAAGGCGGCGCCAACCGGCCCAGATGGCGTCACGGCAAACCCGCGAAGCGGCCGGGCAAGCTCGACGACAAGGCGGCCCGCAAGGCCGCGATCGCATTCGAGAAGGAGCAACGCCGGCAAGAGGCCGAGCGCCGCAGGGCGGAAGCCGCTCGCGAGAGGGAGCGGGCACGGCGCGAGAAGGCGGTCGCCAAGGCCCAGGCGGCGCTCGAGAAGGCGAGACGGGAGCACGAGGCGAGGGTGGCCGAGATCGAAGCCGAGCGCGCCGCCCTCGACAAGCGATCCGATGCCGAGTACGCGCGCTGGGAAAGGGAGCGCGAGAAGCTGCAGGCCGCGTTGCGCCGGGCCAAGGAATAGCGACGAACTTTCCGCCGACCCTGCCGGATTTCGCCCTGCGTCTTAACCTTCTTGAATCCGCGGACGCCCGGGCTCGGTTATCCTTCTCGTCCACTGAGTTAGGGGCGTTCTTCCATGTTCGACACCCAGATCACCGCGCTGCTGCGCGCGGTCCTCGACGATGTCTGTCAAACCGTGTCGCGGTTCGAAACCGGCACTCGGACGCACGTGGCCGCGAAGATCCTCGAGGCAGCCAGGCAGGGCGAAACGGCGCCCGACAGCTTGATGCAGGTAGGCCGAAGGGCGCTCCAAGAGGCGCCCACGATGTGGCGGTGAGTGGCCGTCGCTGCGCCAGACGAGATCAAGCTCGAACCCGACGACCTTTTGAGCGTCGAGCTGTCGTCCTGAGCCACCGGCAAATCGTTTACCAATTTACTTGCGAAAAATTCACGTCGCCCCTTGAAACTTTTTCGCGGCTTCCAAATTTTTTTGTCGCCGCAGACGCGGTCGGGGTGCCTTAGGGGCCCTGCAAGGCGGGCGCCGGTCAGGTGTCCGGTGCCGGCTCGTACCATCTTGCTCTGAGGAGGATTTGGCTATGAGGTATGATTGGACTCCCCTGTGGAGGTCGACCATCGGTTTCGACCGCCTTTTCGACGTTCTCGACGAGGTCCAGCGGACCGCCGAAGAGACCTATCCCCCCTATAACATCGAACGTCTCGACGAGAATCGCTTCCAGATCTCGGTTGCGCTCGCCGGCTTCTCCCAGGACGAGGTCGCGCTCACGGTCGAGCAGAACGTGCTGACGCTGGAAGGCCACAAGGCCGAGAAGGAGGAGAAGACCTTCCTGCATCGCGGCATCTCGGCCCGCAACTTCAAGCGGCAGTTCACCCTAGCTGATCACGTCGAGGTCAAGGGCGCCCGGTTCGAGAACGGTCTGCTGATCATCGACCTGCAGCGGGAGATTCCCGAGGCGATGAAGCCGCGCCGCATCGATATCAGCGGTGCGACCTCGGGCAATGTCAAGCAGATCGAATCCAAGGCGGCCTGATCGGCCTGAGACTCCAGCACCAACGCCGCCGCGGACACCCGCGGCGGCACCGGCAACTCGTCCAAGTCAGGAGGCGACCATGCTTCGACCGGACGCCGCGATGAACTTCACGATCGGCATCATCTCGGATACGCACGGCCTGCTTAGGCCGGAGGCTCTTCGCTTGCTGGCCCAAGTCGACCACATCATTCACGGCGGCGACATCGGTGATCCGGAGATCATCATCGCGCTGCGGAGAATTGCCCCCGTCACGGCGATCAGAGGAAACGTGGACACCGGCGAGTGGGCAACCGAATTTGCCGAAACCGAGTTAGTGCGGCTTGCCGGACGGTTGTTCTACGTTCTGCACGATCTCAACAGTCTGCAGATCGACCCCGTAGCTCAGGGCATCGATGTCATTGTTTCCGGCCACTCCCATATGCCGAAGATCGGTACCGTCGACGGCTTGCTCTACGTGAATCCCGGCAGTGCCGGGCGCCGACGCTTCAAGCTACCGATCACGCTTGCGATCCTCGAAGTCACGTCCAACGGACTGAAAGCAGTCGTCCACGATCTTGACGTCGGATAGGCCCCGCCGCGTCAGGTGCAGCCAAGCGAAGCTCTCGGCTGCCAGGTAAGTCGTCCCGTTGCTCCGCCTTGACAAATAGAGTTGTTGGAACAAAATAGGAACGATAAAACCGTATTTGGCTGGTCAGAGAACAGATTCATCGACCAGCATCGATGGGAACCGGCGCGCGTCAATGAAGCCTACCACCTTGCCGGTCTATTACTATCTCGACCACTTCGTCGAAAAGCTCCAGTTCGTGGAGAAGACGTATGGCGAGATCCTCACCGACGAGCATCGTTCGTTCACCGCGCGCTTTCGCGGCCTTTCGAAGGATGCGCAATGTCTCCTCATTCGGATGGTCAACCGACGAGGGGCGATCTTCAATCGCACGCTCTTCAAGTACCCCGAGATAACCGACCTCGAAATCGCGGCTCGTGACTTGATCGATTGTGGCCATGCGCGCGGCCTGCGTGCCGAGGACTATTCCGCCTTCGTACTTTGCCTGCCGAAGACCGCACTTCTCGACGGTGCCCGTGCAGCGGGGTTCGGCCGCGACGTCCGCACCTCATGGTCGAAACCGGTGCTGGCCGACTTCTTCGTCGCCGCGATTCCGTTCGATCTTGCGGCAAAACATTGCGGGGCCGGCGGCTTCATAGCGCTCGATAACACGCGGCCGATCGAATTCTTGTTGTACCTCTATTTCGGAAAAACTGCCGACGACCTCAAGAACTTCGCTCTGCGCGATCTCGGCATCCTGCGCACGAACAGGGAGACGTCGTTCAGCGCTCGCTTTGCCGACGCCGACGAAGCTCATGCGTGCTTTCACTACAGCCAAGTGCTGGACCGCATCGAGGTCCGTTCCGCCGACATCTACGAACGGGAGGCTGCAGCGATCCTGGACGGACCCCCGCGGACGACCGAATACGCCGCCGACCTTGCAGCCCGCGCCGCGTGCCAGGTCGGGCAGTTCTTCGAGAAGCAAGGCGACGAGGATCTGGCCGAACGGCTTTATCGTTTTGGCGGCTCGGCCGATTGCCGCGAGCGCCTCGTCCGGTTGCTGTACGCGAAGGGCGACAAGGAAGCGGCTGAGAATTTGCTGCGGGACATGATCGACGATCCCGAAAGCGACGACGAGCATCTCTTCGCGACGGATTTCTACGCGCGCAAGTTCGGCGGACGGCGGACAGGTCTGTGCACCGAGTTGCTAAGATCGGGTCGGACGATCGTCGTCGACGACACGCATCGCGGTAATCCCGAGGCAGGGGTCGCTGGCGTGCTGCGGCGCCAGGGCGGGCAGGTCTACTTCGCGGAGAACGCGCTTTGGCATACGCTGTTCGGGCTGTTGTTCTGGGATGAGCTTTTCGAGTCAGGCCAGCTACACAGCGGTTTCGACTGGGTCCCGCATTGCCTGCGCGACCGGACCTTCCATCGGCGGTTCGCCTCGCAGATCGACGGCAAGCTCGCGGAGGTCAGATCCGGTAATGGGCTTCCGATCGTCTTGCGCACCGTCGCCGCTAGATGGGGCCGACCCAATGGAGTCTTCGCTTGGGACCACGTGCAGATGGGCGCACTGCGTGCCTTGCTCGAAGGCACCGGCGCGGACGGCTTGGCCGAGATTGTTCAGGCCATGTGCGAAGACTTCCGCGGCATGCGGGACGGCTTCCCTGATCTGATGCAAGTGCGCGAGGGCAAGGTGTCTTTCGTCGAGGTCAAGGCGGAAGGCGACGCCATACGCCGCAACCAACTTACCCGCCTGCGCCAGCTGGAGAACGCCGGCATCCCGGCCGAGATCGGCCGCGTGGACTACCGGTTCGACCCGGAGCAGGACTACGTGGTCGTCGACATTGAGACCACGGGAGCCTGGTCGTCTGGTGATCGCATCACCGAAATTGGAGCGGTCAAGGTCCGTAACCATCACGTGGTCGATGAGTGGCACTCGCTCGTCAATCCGCAGCGGCCGATCCCCGCGAAGATCGTCGAACTGACCGGCATCACCAACCAGATGGTTCGGGATGCGCCGGTGTTCCACGAAGTAGCCGACAGTTTCATGGCATTCATGGCCGACGGCATCTTCGTCGCCCACAACGTGAACTTCGACTACGGCTTCCTGTCGTACGAGTACGAACGGCTCGAACGGCGTTTCCGTTTTCCGAAGCTCTGCACTTGTGTGGGAATGCGTCGTCGATATCCCGGACACAAATCGTACGGCCTCGGGAAGCTGTGCGCGATCTACGACATCGAGCTCGAAGAACACCATCGCGCGCTATGCGACGCTCGAGCGGCGGCTAGGCTGTTGAATCTCATTAACAAGAAGCGCGACGACGATATCTCGGCAGAAGCGGTGCGGGCCGCTTAGTCGCGCTCCGGGCAAGTATCGGCGATGCGGCCTGCCACGGCGACGATAGCCCGATGGTCGCAAGGTGAGGCTAGTGCGGTGGACACTCGGGGCACGTGTCGCCGATTGAGTCCAACCCCTCGGCAATTGCGGCTGCGGCGGCCGAGGCGAGACGCCGGTTCGCGCGAGCGGCCGATCGGGAGCGGTTCATCGAGGGTCTGCGCAAAGCAGGGCTAACCTCCGATGCGGAAAAGTCGTTGAAGGGCCCAGCGCTTGCGGAGAGGATTCACAGATCGATGACGCTCGCGGCCATCGTCGACGCGCAAGCCGCCCTAACTACAATCTTCCCATCAACCTCGAATCGGGGAGAGCCTTCGGCCTCGCGGTCCCACCAACCCTCGTCCCCAGCGCTGACGATACGATCCACTAAAGGTGTTGTTTGCCGCGGTGCATGAGTCCGGAAGTGGCCCAGGCTGTGCAAAAAATATTGGGACCGAAGCGAACGTTGATTGGTAGCGAGCACTGCCCGGCTCAGTCGCGAGTGACCCGAAGGCGACCTTAAGCCCGTGACCAGCGAGAGCTGATCGCAGCTTAGGCAGAGTGGTTGGTGGGACTCAGCACAAGCGGCACGCCCCCCAGGATGCGCAGCAACCCGCGCAACCACCGAGCCCCCAGCCGCCATACCCCCAGCCATCGAACCCGATATCGTCATCGAACCAGATGTCGAACCCGCAGCCGCCGCAACCGCAACCACGGAAGCCACGGCAACCTCGGAAGCCACCGCAACCTCGGATGCCAACGAACCCGCCACCACCGCAACCTCGGATGCCAACAATCCCACCACCACCGCAACCTCGGCCGCCAACAAACCCGCCACCACCACAACCTCGGCCGCCAACAAAGCCACCACCACCACAACCTCGGGCGCCGCCGCACCCCCCGCCACCATGGCCGCACCCGCAACCACCACACCCGCGCGCGAGCTGCACGCCGCTGCCAAAGTTTTCTCTATCGAAGAGATGGAACGTGGCCAGACTGACGTCGGCCATTTCCTCTTCGCCAAGAAAGAAGCGCTGATTTGGCGAGGTATTGTAAGATTGCGGGATAGCGGCAGCGGGCATCGTGGATGCGGATGCACTACTCGCCAGCGAAAGACCCAGTCCGGCGGCACTTAGCACCTTCACGGTGGCGGCTTTGGTTGTGCGTTTCTGCTTCGAAGCTTGCTTGACCCGTGGCATGGTCGCACCCTCCGTAAGTTCTTGTGAAAACGCTCCGCAAGAGTGCGCTCGGCGAGACCGGCGCGCAAGGGTTACCTGTGCCATAAATGCGAAACATTTCATCGAGCTCCATTCATCTTCATGAACCGAGATCGACATATAACCTTTTTGGTTGAGCAGAATCACGCCATCTGCGCACACGGCTGCCGCTTTCTGTTGGCCCCATCAACAGCAGCCGCGGCTTATGGCGTACCGGCTGGCGCCGAACCGCATTTGCGAGCGTATCTATCCGCTAAACGCATTCGTGACATTGCATCGGGATTGTTTGCCGCGATCCTTATAGGTTACGGTCTGCACACGTCCTTGGCTGGTTCATGCTAGCCGCCACCCTCATTCCTATCGCTGACGCCGCGATCGTGTTGCGCCAAGGCGGTAGCAGGACCGTCGCGTTCGGCGTACACGGCGGTACGGCAGTCGCGATGCTGATTATCACTGGATTGCTGTTAATTGATTGATGGAACTTGAAGGACTGTGCGGCGCGGGTAAGACGACCCGTTGGCGCATGCGCACCAGACGTCCGGCACGACGTTCGTTGTGAAGCTGACGTACCGGGCGTCTACGAGATAATCGACGTGATCTCCATGCGGCGAAGCATCTGGGAAGTCGGGGAGTTAGGCACAGGGGCGAAAGCAACAGTATTCGCGCTGGCGAAGCGTCTCCATCAAGAGGGATGGGTTAGGAGCGAATGGATCTCGTCAGAAGTGGTGTACTAGCAGGCATGACCCTTATATGGGTGATGATCGGACCGGTGGCCTATGCAACGGAGTGTCCTAAAAAGTCCGATGCGCTTGGCACGAGCAGAACGATCGTCGTGGACCCCAAGGAGCACACCCGCGTTGGCTCGATGCAATATGCTGAAACGCTGCCCCTCGCGGATCATGAAATAGTTCTGACCTTTGATGACGGGCCCTCCCCCCGCTATACGGATCGCGTGCTCGCGATTCTTGCGGCTGAGTGCGTCAAAGCAACGTTCTTTTTGGTTGGTGAAATGGCGCAAACGTTCCCCGCTGAAGCCAAGAAGGTCAGTGCTGAGGGCCATACGGTGGGCACGCACAGCTTTCGTCATCCCTTCACCTTTAACAAAATGAGCCAAGTGGAAGCCGGCGCAGAGATTGATAAAGGCATCGATGCCGTTGCCTCCGCCCTTGGCGGCCGAGATGAGGTCGCTCCGTTTTTTCGAGTTCCCGGCTTTTTGACTTCCATGACTACCGAGGCCGCGTTGGCGTCTCGCGGTCTCATGACTTGGAGCGCTGACATTACCGCGGATGACTGGAAAAGGATAAGCGGCGCAGAAGTCGCAAACCGCGCGATCTCTGGGATAGAGGCCAAAGGTCGAGGTATCTTAGTTCTTCACGACATCCATGAGCGGGCCGTCGAAGCGCTTCCCACCCTTCTCGCGGAACTCAAGCTGCGAGGGTTCAAGATCGTGCAGATCGTCCCTGCCACGGCTACGCTTGCGAAGACCGAGACGACACCCGACCAGTGGCAGCTTCACGTGCATTCATCAGAGTGAGGCGTTAGCAGCTCCCGGTGTTAGCGCCGGACCGTGGGAGCCTTGGGACAGAAGGTCCAAAGTTGAGGCGAGTGCAAGAAGTAAAGCAGCCGTTGGCCGCATCAACCGCAGAAAAAGCAGGTCTGGTGTCGCAGCACATTATCGGCGAGAGCAACGGAAAGTTGCGAGGCCAACGAGTCCCTCATCGGTCGGCAGCCACCGCTAAGTCAAAGAGGCCGCAACAGCAAGCCCATCCGCTTGTGAGTAGTCGCTTCCGTCCTTTGGGTTCTCTTTGTCGGGGTCATGACGTGGCAGATGTTGCCGGCGATGCCGCCCGCCTCAAACCCGCCACCGGCGGGATTTGTCCTCGATCAAGACCAAGGCGGGCGCGTCAATTCCCGCGCGCCGCTCAGCCGCCGCAAAAGGGCGGCGATGAAGACATCACCCGGGACAAGCTACAGCACGACGCCTCCACTTGGACGCCTTTCCGCGCGCGGATGGCAAGCCAGAGCCGCAATTCGATCCAGGCGAGTTTTCGGCCGTGATGAACTTGTAAAGGACCTCATACATCGCTATCGCGCTACCAGTCGCGGTGTTCATGCTTGGGATGTCTTTGCTGTGGGTCGTTCGGGGGGGCGCGATCTGAAGCTGTCCTGAGGGAAACGAATATTCGGCGTCTGAAAAGGCAAGTTCCGAAAAGTCGGAGCGCCCCAGAGTTTCAGGACTCAGCAGGGAAGTTGCCGCCGAACGGCCTGCTCTAGGAATCGGGGCGCTGTGCATCAGTGCGCTTTTTGATGTCTGCTATGCCCTTCACAGCGGTGCGAAAGCGGACATAGCGGCAGGCCGCCGGAAGAACCTAGTCCGTTCAATAGGTTCCTCAGAACACTACTGGACGCAAGACGAATTCGCAATTGGGGACACTTCGCCCTATCTCTTCGCGCATGCGTTCATTTGAGTTTTTGAGTTTTGCCAAGAGGGCAGGGGTATGCGAACGACCCCATTTCGACTCGTATTCAGTCCCAGCGCGTGTCTGTCTTGGCATTGCGATCTTCAGCGCTGCGCTGCTGGTCGCGGCGACAGTGATCATGAATGCCTTCGACATACGTAAGGTCGCGCTCTCCTTGTTACGCCCCGCGCCAATGGACATAACACCAAAGGCCCCATCTCTGGAGGAGAAGAAAAAGAGCTAAGGCGTCTAACCTTGATCAGCGTCCAACGCATCATGCTAGGGCTGTCGATATCCCATGCCGCCCGCCGATCGGTCCTTCGACATTCCAGTTGAAATGTGGGCGAACGTCGGCGCCGCGGTTGCCGCAGGCGGCAGCTAAGGTCCAGGGCGCGCGACTGCCCCCGTTTTCTCATTGGTGGACGATCACGTTTGCGGCCCGCAACGCTCGCCCCCAGGCAACGGTCGAGAAGAAAGGACGAATCAGAATCAGAGCGACAGGAACGAGCATTGATCCAAATCAAAGTGATAGGCTTGAAATGGGATTTCGAATGCGCTGGCGTTGGGCGGATGCCGCATGACGACCTACGTTCGTACTTCAATCCTTTGCACCATAGTGACCCTAGTCCTTTGGAGCGCAGCCGCTGCTCCGTCGCAAGCAGATACCGGTACGCTGCGGGTAATCTTCGGCAAAGGAGGGCTCATCACCGCTGCTGGAGCTGGCCGAGGCATTCTGACATTTCACGGTAAACAGTATCCCTTTGAAGCGTCTAGCGTGACCGTTGGTACCACACTCGGCGTTTCGGCGAGCGAATTTGGAGGTCGTGCCTTCAACCTTCGCACTCCAAGCGATCTCGCGGGGAGCTACACTGGATTGGGCGTTGGCGCTGCCCTCGGGGCTGGCGCTGGCTGGGTGAGATTGCGAAATGAGAACGGCGTCGTGCTGGTGCTTCGCGGTCCGAAAATTGGCGTGGAGGTGTACGCCAATTGGGGGTGGGTGCGCATCGACATGAAGTAGTCCCGTTCCCGTCCTTCTCTTCACGCCCTTTTCGATGCAACGAACCTGACGCCATATTGCACTGGCCGGCGGGACCGACGAGCCGCAACCGCCATGTTCGGACGCCCATGTCGCGCATTTCGCCGAGGATGATCTTTTGGGGGCGCATGTTCTCGGCCTTACTCTTCCGGCTCTTCCGGTTCAAACCTAGCTATTCGAACAGGTCCGTCCCAAAGCTCGACAACACATTCGTCAACGAGCTGTTTAGCTCGTTTTCTGGCCTCCTGTTCGGTCGCCACGTTTAGGTCGATGCTAAGCGCAACGTGGCCGTCTGCGTCAAAGATGTACGCCCTGTATTCCGGCATGTTCGATCACCCCCGGACGACGCCTAGGAAATGGGCTTCCGGGAAGACCATGCAACGGATACGGCTCGGAGCGGCTGCGGGTTACAGCCGGTCGTGGGGTGTGGGAAACGAGCCCGCCGGTTCACGCTGGCGGGCCTCTCCGATCACGCAAGCGTTGCATGTGGTCGAGTGCGTCCGCGTGCTGCGGCAATAGCTTCATCTTTGGTGTCGAGGCTGAACGCAACATGCGCACCAATCGAGACGATCTTGATGCAGGCCGGTTCAGTCTGACGCGACAGGTGAAACAGGATTTTTTTGCCGCGCCACTGCGCAAGTACGCTCTTTGGAGTCCGAATCCGAAACTGAGGAACGAACGATCTGGCACGCTTGTCCATGCGACGTCTTAGGGAAGCCATTTCGATTCTGTGTGGCACTCAGGACCGAATTCCAATAAAATCAGTGCTCCCAACGGCATGGATGGTGCTGCTGGACAGGATTGAACTGTTGCAATAACCCCGTCGAATATTGATTTTATTGGAGTTTTCGGCCCAAGGCTCCAATTGTGTGTGGCACCCTTGAGGGGCGCTGCAGTTGAAAGGTTATCACATCCAGTACGAAGTCGTCACGGAGGTTCTTGGATTGTTGTTACATTCTTACGGTACGCAAAGCACCGCCATTAAGTCCCCAATCCTTTCGCTTGCGAATAGTCGGCCTCTGCGGTCGAAATGAGCATGCCGGAAAATAAATTGCGACACAATGCGCTCAACTCTTCGTCCGTGTGTTACGGTCACAACACAATCCTTGGTTTTTTGTCTTATTTCTTTAGGAATGTAGGAGGGGGGGGCCATGGCTCGATTTGCGATCGGGTTCTTGTTGTTGATCGCCGCCGGAGCCATCGCGTTCTACTCTCTCCGTGGCGATCCTCTACGAACCGAACTCAACCGCCATTGGCCTGCCGTGAACGCCGAACAGCAGCGTCAGGCCGCTATAGATTCCGCGACGTCCGCACTCGGAGCGCTTAAAACGGCGAACCTTGCAGCCGGGGTCGACGTTAAAACGATCGAGACGTTCGCACTCGACCAGCTGAAGTCGAAGGGCGTAACCAAGGTCGCGCTCAAGTCGGATCGGCAGCTTCTCCAATTGACGGCCGACTTCGACTTAACGCTCGTTCCGGAAGATCTGACGCCGGACTCCGACAAGCGCAACTTGGTGTCCGCGTTGACGCCGCACGTCGTGGGAGGAATAGAGATATTCCTTACAGCCGCCGTCGAGCTTAAGCAAACCCCGCAGCGGGCCCTGAACATCAAATTGCTGCCTGCCATCAGCCGAGTTCGGATCGACAAGTTGTTGGTCAAAGGAACGTACGACGTCAGCGCCGCGGCAAACGTCATCGCATTTATTCTCGATCGCTACGCGGACAACGTCAGCGCGGTCGTGTCGGCAAGCCGCCTCATGGACATTACGCTTCCTGCAGTCCTTCAGGATGGCTTCGATTTTGCGGGACCGATTAGACTGGATCTCAAAGAAGCGCCCGACGTGAAGCTCACTCTCTCCGCGCAGCCGGTTAAGAGCCCGTTCGCGCTTGGAGCCGTGGCTTGGCTGATCGATAGCGACAAGGTGATTGCATTCGCCGAACTAGTGCCGCCGGACAGCGTGGCGCCCCGGCCTCAACCGACGCAGGGTTCGTTCGAAGGCGTCAAGACGGCCTTCGAGAAGCTGCTAAAGGACGGCTTGGGGATCCAAAATGCGCCGTCGGGGGCTTGGGCTGCCGTCAGCAAGGCGCTGATCGCGAGAAGTCTCGACAGTGCATTCGCACAGGCACAACCATGCCTTGAAGGCTCGGGACCGATTCCAACCGAGACGTTCTCGGCGAAGATCCCGACCCCTGACGCTTCTAGCATTGACTGCACGCCCAAGCGCGATTGCACCCCTACCCGAGACTGCACGCCGACCCGAGACTGTACGCCAACTGAGAACTGCGACGCGAACCAAGATGCCCGCGACTGCAGCGCTTGCCTCATTCGAAACCCGTTTACAGGGGGCTGCACGCTGCGGGGAAATGACCCGACTTGCGAAGCCTCAAAGGCAACGGCGAACGCTGGGGCAAAACTTGTTTGCGAGGCCCGGAAATCCAGCGCGAAACTGGATTGCGAGCGAATCAAGGAAGAGAACAAGGTTGATTGCGAACGCCTGAAATCGCAAGATAAACTCCAATGCGAAACGGAAAAGACCGGTCAGAAGCTTGCCTGCGAAACCGAAAAAGGTGCCATTGATGCGCTGCATCGTACCGGCAACATCGGCAACGTGGATGGCAGCATTTCGGGAAGCGGATCGCTGAAATTATGCTTCCGCGATGTTCACTTTAGCGACGCTCTAGACAAGTTGGCCTTGCGGCTAGATGCCTCTGGATCGGCGGCACTTAGCACGCATTTCAAGTTCGAGCCCCTCGATTTAGGCGGACACGTCCTTTGCCCTGTAGCGTGGACTGCGGACAAGGATATAAATGCCACGATCCCGCTTCAGTCGGTCAACGTCGGCGTATCCTTGATGAGGGATTTTTCTGCGTCCAACCCGATGTACAGGGGCAGGCTAGATGAGCTTCCCATAAAGCTTCATTTCGAGCCGAGCCCACTGTCGCTCGTGCTACAGAACATTAACTTCGAGCTTGCTTGTCCCGTGGCCGCCGGCCTCATCAATGGTCTGACCCTCGGGCTCGCACCCTTCATTCCAAAGCTGCTCAAAGACTATACTTACAAGCTGAAGCCCTTGACGTTCTCTTTCGCACCGGATCTGCCCGGCCAATTGGTGTTAGGACACAACTTCAAGCCGGTGTTGTCCGAGACGCCGTTAGCAGTGGTCGTCTCGGGGACCCCGTAGGGGCGATTTTTACCGCTTCCGTCGGAAGGTCTCCAAGCGGCCCGGTGCGGCGGGAAAACGACCGATTTTTTGCGCCGCATGCATGATTCAGCGGTACTTGGACCAATCGCGGCAAAGGAGAAAGGTGAGATACCCGCATCCCACTATAAGGAGGATGTAGCCGTACGTTTGAAAGGGTGGGTATATCCACGGCATTCCGGCTGTGATGTCGTCGATACAATATTTGGTCGGGAAACCGCCCAGCCCGAAGTCTCCGAAATATCGAAAGCGATCAAAAGTGTTGCAATCGGCTCCAGGCGTACTCGCGGTGGGGGCCGGGACGAGCTTCGTGAGATACTGCCAAAACAGAAATACGGCGGTGGCAGTCGGTAAAGCGAACAATCCATAAAGCCACCACCCGACCCGGATTTTAGGAGCTCTCAAATTCTGGTTCAGAAGATCGTGCCGAGCGGCCATCAGATTGTCGGCCTCAAGCTTGAGCGAGATCAGAAAGAGAAATGCCAGGATCGGACCAAGTATGACGATGATCCCCGGACTGACGTCGATCGAGAGCCCCAGGACGGAAGCCTTCCCGGTCGTTGATCCAGTACGGGACAAGACGCACAAGAAAAGGAGGAGTAAGCACCGATTACCGAAAGCTCGCAGAAAGGTGCTTTCTGCGGAGAGGTACGATTGCATGACGGCTTCCTTCAAGGCCCACTTTTGTTTTTTGAAGATCCGACAGGAGGAGTCTCCAATACTTTTTGGACATTGAGCGATCGTTCTTGTTTTATCAAGCGATTGCAACCGACGATGGAGCTGCCGATTGACCGTCTCGACTGCAACATCCTGCTTGGCAGCGGCCCGCAGCATCTAAGTTGATTTCGCGCCCTGACGACCGCCGGAGCTGTCGTCCGGCGCCAGCCCAGTCTGAGGTTGCAGATCGCCACATACCCGTGGTGATGTTTCGGGAAGTTGAGACCGATTCGTCGGCATGCTGTGCGTCGCAAACCTGACCGTTGGTCAGCTTCTGATCACACGATCTGCGAGATTAGCTGTTTGTCCCTCCTCATCCTCAAGTCTCCTCCTAAAGGCCTTTTTTGGGCTGCTCCCCCCGATGGAGATACTGACTTCACGCCGGAGGATCCGCTTGCGCTAGACTATCTCGGGCAGCAAGTCGGGCTGTGGCTTTTCCGAGACCTCACCACGCGCACTAACCGTGCGCAGAACTATGCTGTCGTGCTCTACGGCCTGTATCTCGCCGATAAGGCCGTGAGCGAATATGGTTATCGCGGCGATGACGAAACACGTGTTCGACTTTTCGAACGCTGGGAAAAATTCTGGGCTCTGGCGACGCTGGAATATCGAAGGGGTAACATACCTCTAGGCGATGCGGACTCGATGAGAGGCATATTGGGGGCGAAACGGCATTGGACGCCGGGTAACAAGCCATTGCCTCTCGATTTCACTCTCATATCTCGCCAGAGCGAACTGGGCGGTCTGGGCGCATACCTGTCGTCGCTGCGACGATATGGCCTGGTCGGCGAGGGATCTCTACGAGTCACGGACAGACCGCGCGCCATTCTCGACAACTTCTGGTCTGAACAGGGCTCCGCGAAGCTCTACGAAGCCTACGCGCTGGAAGCTTTGGATCTCAGCCAAACCTTCATTGCCCGTGCAAGCGGGTCTCTTACGCTCGAGGGACTGGGTCGTCGGTCTCGGTTGTCGGCGTTGGGCGAGTCCGGCCGGACGCAGCAGCAGGACCGGCTGTGGGACGCTCTATTCGAGGAAGCAAGGGACGGAACTACCCTCCCTCTGGCACAACAAGTGATAAAAGCGAGCGGGCACGATGTCATCGATGCCGAGACGCTGATCGACGGGATGCTCGCTGAACGGTGGGGCCCTCTCCCTGCCGGGGTGTCGGCCAAGCTGCAGGCTGCGCGCGCTTTCGGAAGATTGGCAAAGGAGGTGCTCGGTAGATTCAACCGAGCTTATGGATACGTGCACGACCACGGTTGGACAGCCGACACGGCAGATGTCGCCGTCGAGACGTTTCCAAGCGGCGAGATGGGAAGGCTACGTTCCCTCTGCGCAGACCTGCTTTCGGTCGCGGATGTCGCACGGTTCAGAAAGCTGCAATTCCACGGACCGGACTTCGTCACGTTGATCGGAAAGCTGGCCGGCGCGTCGGATTCGTCCAGTGCGCTCGATCACCTCCTGGCCTACCATCGCGTGGTACAGCGGACCCGTAGAGGCGGCGGTGCTTGGCTGCGGGACCAACAGGGAAAGCTTCTCCTTCAGATCGCCGACTACGGCGGGTACAGATATGCGACCGTGTTTCCGGACCTGAAATTTGGGGTCGTCCGAAGGCTGCTCTCCGACCTGGGGAGAATCGTATGAAGATCGAAAGCGGTCGCGTGCTCGATCGACTTCCGGCCGAAGAACGTTGCCGGGGCGCGGTATTCACCTCCTACAGCTTCGATCCGACATTCTTCGAGGAGAACGTGCTACGCGCAGTTCTCCGGTTGACATCGGACCCGGTCGAGCAGGTCGAACGCTACCATAACGAAGCGCGTCGTGCGTTACAGGAGACGCCAGTCGCTGTCATCGTGGATGCGGGCGAGCGTAGAGCCGGCCGCCGCTTACCGTACGACCTCCTTGAGGTCTCCGACGTCGTTTTCCATCCCAAATCTGTCCTACTCCTCTATCGCGACTTCGCCCGGCTACTCATTGGATCGGGCAACCTAACGCGACCGGGCTTCGGCGAGAACACGGAGCTCTTCGTGAGCACCGACCTTATCTACGCAAGCGACGCCGACATGTCGGTATTGGACGGCTTTGATCAGCATCTCGGAAGGATAGAGGCGCTGGTCCGCCGGTCCGGGACGCAGCTCCACCACATCAGGGATGAAATTCGGAGAAAGTCGCGCTCGCCTTCCAAAGTTGCATCTGCCGGATTGGCATTGCTCGATTCCACGACCGGACCCATCATGGATCAGTTCGCCGCACTCATCCCCGCTGACGCTCTCGTTACCTCCGTCGGAATGTTGGCTCCGTTCTACGAGACGGACGATGTGGAGAATGCTGGCGTTCCGGACGAGAGTTCGGTCTTCGGCGCGTTCGCGGGACGCATCGCCCCTGAGTCGACGCTCGACGTCGGCCTTCGATGGGAAAACCCGCAAATCCAGCCCACCGCGCCTACAGATCTGAATAATGGCTTGAACCGCATCTGGGCGTTCAAGAGTAATGATAGGGATGACGTTCTAGCATATCGCATTCCGACCGAATTGACGCGGAACACGATGTTTTATCTCGATGGAGCGGGACAGCGCAGGCGCATGCCCCTCGATGAGGCGATCGCATCAGTCGAGGACCGGACGTTCTGGATGCAGCCCGATCCGCTCGTTTTCGCTCCTCGCCAAGCGATCGCGAACGCAGCAAGGCGATTTTCGAAGGTGCGTTATTGGCTACATCCTGCCAGCCGGATCGCCGACGGGCGGGCCGCCCATCGGCCGCTGCATGCCAAGATGTTGGCGGTGGCATATCGGTCCGGTACGGATGACGCGACTCTTATCTTGATGGGGTCGCCCAACATGTCGCGACGAGCGCTTCTCCTGCAATCGGGCAAGGGGCTCGGTAACGTCGAAGTCGGGCTCGCCTTCTCGATCGAGGGGCGTTTTGAATTGCGCGACTTCGTTCCGGACCTCGTCCATGTACCGCCTTCGGCGTGCACTCCAGCGGAAAGAGAGTTTCCTGCGAAGGACCGGAACTTCGCGCTCGCGATCGACGAAGCCAGCCATGATCCGAGCGCCAAAACGCTTCATGTCTCATGGGCACCGATGGCGACAGAACTTCCACCATGGCGCCTATCATACGACGGCCGCGATATCGCTTCCTCCGCCGTACCGCCATCTTTAACCGTTCACGTCAACGATTTCACACTCAAGCCGTCGACTGCCGAAGTCGTGCTTCACGTGGACGGGAAAGAGTATCCCGCGCCCATACTCGTGACCGATCTCGTCCAACTGCCCGTGACCGCCTCAGGAGCCGGCGTTGGGCTCGATGAACTCCTGATGCTTTTGTCCCGGCGCATTGGTACCGAAAGGACGTTGATGATTGCCGAGCGTCGGAGTTCCAAGAGCGACGACGGCCTGACGTTGCTTTTCGGGGAAGGCTTCAGCCCGACAGATGTCTTCAAGGCTTGGTGGTGCGCGGCTGACGATCTTGCGGATACCGACCTCTCCGTCCAAGCATTCCGTCTGCGCCTTGAAGGCGCGCTAGGGATCGGGGCCGCATGGCTGTGCATGCTGGAGGCAGTAAAGCAATCGACGATGTCCCATCAGGAGGCGTGGTTTTTTGGGGCAGAACTTCTCCGGAGCTTGGCGGAAATCAACTTGCCGCAGTCGCGAGAGCTTGATGAGAAGCAGCGGATAATGGCTGCTTTCAAGGCCCGTGTTTGGTCGGACATGAATGCTATCCGCTTGCCGGCCGGAACGCGATCTTGGAAAGATATTGTCCTCCGCTTCTACGGGGAGACGACAGCGTGAACACGATGACACGTGAAGATCTGCGAGCATTTCTCCGGCTGGGTGCGCGAGCGCAGCGCGACGGGATTACAAGTTCCGAAATCGAACGGCAGGAAGACACAGTCATCCGTGCGCTTGGCATGCTCGACGACCGCCCCGGAGTCCTCTTGGCCGATGAGGTCGGGATGGGAAAGACGTTCGAAGCACTGGGAATAATTGCGGCATTCAAGCATCGTGCCCCCCGCAGCAAGATCGTGATCGTCACGCCGGGTCCAGACCTGAACCAGAAGTGGTTCTCGGAAATTGATCGCTTCGGCGAGATGTTCGACTTTCGCGGCGCAGCCTGCAAAGCGGGCACGCTCATCGAACTAATAGAGGGAATCCAGAAGAATTCTATCGTGGTTGCACCCGTGACGGTCTTCCAAAGCGGCCGGGGGACAGGCGACCAGACCTATCTATTATCGCTCTATTTCAGGTGGAAGAAGGTCCATGGCCACACGGCAAATGCGATCCTCGCGCGATTCAGGGATGGCGATCACGACCGGGTCGATGTGACCCGTGAGAAGTTTCTCGGGATGATCGATCTAAAGCGTCTGGAGCCGCATCTGCGCGCAGCCTTCCAACGAGGCAAGTCGGGGGGCGCGGCCGGGCTCGACGATCTCTTCGAAAGTGGGAAGCTTTCTGCCTTTGAAAACCGAAACGCCGTGCAACAAGCGCTTTATCGCGCCCGTTTCGTGCTGAGCGGAAAGCTGCTTCCTAACATCGATCTCCTCATCGTCGATGAAGCCCATAAGCTAAAGAATCCCGGATCTCTGCGCACCAGGGCGATGCGTAGCGTGTTTGACCGCCGATTCCGGAAAGCCCTGTTTCTTACCGCGACCCCGTTTCAATTGGACGTCACCGAACTCCGAGAAATCTTTTCGTTGTTTTCTGGTGCGAAAGAAGCTCCGGAAGACTTAGAATCTCGCATCGAAATGCTGCTTGCAGCAGTAAGCGACTATCAACGACAATACGACGAATTCCAACGAGGCTGGTCTGCGCTGGATCGGGAGGCGGCTGCACGTTTCTGCGCTGCCTACGATGCCGGCGCCGACGTGCTCAACGCAACCGACGATCCGGCGCTGGAAATCGTGACTAAGCAACTCGCCGCGCTGATGAAGCTAAAGGCCGAATCCATCGAGCCCGGTTTTCGGGAATGGATGATACGAAGCCTCCGCGAAGACAAGCGCATCTACCGGAGGCATAAACGAATGCTTGTGGCCCCGTCGGGTGCCAACGCCCTCCCTTTCTTGATCTACGAGCGCTACATCGCCGAACTTTTCCGGCGAGGTCGCACAACACACAAGGCCGCCGTCGAGATCAACATGGTTTCGTCCTTCGCGGCGGCGCGTCAGGGAAGCCTCCTTGGGGAGGAGCAAGAACATATGCCTGCGGAGGCCATGCCCTACAAAGCCCTGTTGGGTGAGATACTCGATGAAGTGGACGACGACGAGCATGAACATCCCAAACTCATGGCTACGGTGGAGGACGCACTCGACGCCGCAGACAGGGGCGAGAAAACGCTGATCTTCTGCTCGAGAGTCGCAACGCTGGCGCAACTGCGCAAGGATCTCGAGGCCATCTGGGAGCGCCGCATCCTGGAGCGTTGGCGCCGGGTTTATCCGGGTGCCGCAGCCGCCGAGATCTTCGACTCGCGCGAGGGAGACGAAAAGCGGCACGTCGGCCGCCATTCGCTGTTGCAAGCCCGCTTCCGACGGCCACAGGACGCGCTCTATCTCGCTCTCCGTGAGTCCTACCTGGGACACGCGCCGTTCGGCCAATCGGCGTCCGACGATCTTGGCCGAGTCGTGGAGGAAGCCAACGCCATCCTTCGGACGCAGACGACCGGAAAGACAATCGCAGAACGGATTGACTACCAGTTGGCGAAGTATTGCGTCGAACTCGCCGTGCTCCGACTCCGAAATCCAGGGAGAAGTCCGGAAATCGACAGGCGCGAGAACATCGAAACCCTCCTGAGAGCGACGCAAAGTCGCCGCGGGACGGACCCGGGCGAAGAGGATTTCCTGCAGGACGGGACTGGCGAACGCGCCCGCTGGAGCATCACAGAGCGGATGGCCGAAACTGTACTCGGTCGCGCGGGCTCGCTTTGGGTCGCCTTATCCGACCTGCTGGAGCAATTGCCCCTACCTCAGAGGGTCGCCGTGGCCGAGCAGCTCGCAAGGTACTTGACTTATAAACAGGTCCCCTTCTTCGCCGACCTTCTGGCAGCCGCGGCAGGGGCTGGAATGCCGACGGATAGTGTGGAATCGGCGGCCCTGCTTGAATATTTTCCTCAATTCTGGAAGTCCGACTCTGGCGTCCGCTGGTCAAGCCTCATTCGAACCTTCCTTGCGTATTTCGTTGAACGCACGGAGCAACAGCAAGCGGACATCCTCGACGGACCGATCAAAAGCGCCGATTTCGCGCGGCATACCCGAGACGGAGAGCACCGGGATCGGCTGCGCGAGGCTTTCAATACACCGCTTTACCCGATGATCCTCATCGCGAACGAGGTCATGCAGGAGGGCCTCGACTTGCACAAGCACTGCCGGAGGGTCGTCCATCACGATTTGACTTGGAACCCTGCGCAGATCGAGCAGCGGATCGGGCGAATTGATCGATTGGGATCCCTTACGAGCCGACTACGAATGGACGATCCAAATACGAAACTTGAGGTGATCTACCCAGTGATCCGCGGCACGATCGACGAGCGATTGTACCGGACGGTCAAGGCCAGGGAAAAATGGCTGGAGTTCTTGCTCGGCGCTTCGCCGGATTTTAGCGCTTTCGCCTTCGGCGATGAAGATCCACCTCCTCTCCCTGACCGATTGGGAAAAGAGTTGTCGATCGATTTGGCCCCCAAGCCGCCTCAGGTCGCTGACGAGAATAGCATGTGCAGCCGAAGACGAACCGTCGTCAGGCCTCTCGATGAGGCGGAGACTTGACGCCCTTGTCGCGTGCGGATTCATCCCCGGACGTGCATAGAACTGACGACGGATCAGGCCACTCGCGCAAGCAAGCGTCGCTTCTGACGAAGATATCGGGTGATCTCAGACAAATCCATCGCGTTCAGGACTCGGTCCGCTGGTATGCCGCCCTTGCGGGCCATCTCGACTCCCCAGTGCATATGGTCCAGCTCTGGAACCGAGTGCGCGTCCGGATTAATGCTTAGCATGCAGCCAAATTCTAGGGCCGCCCGGTGCCAGCGCCAATCCAGGTCGAGCCGCCATGGGTGGGCGTTGATCTCCACGACCACGTCATGCTTTGCGCAGGCCCGCAGCACCTTCTCGACGTCGATTTCGTAGCCCGGCCGCCGCTGCAACTGCCGTCCGGTCATGTGGCCGATGATGGTGGTATGAGGATCGGAGATCGCCCGAAGTAGGCGCTGCGTCTGCGCCTTGCGGTCCAGCTTAAAACGGCCGTGAATGCTGGCGACGACGAAGTCGAAATGTTCAAGCACCTCATCGTCGTAGTCGAGCGACCCGTCCGCCAGAATATCGGACTCGATGCCTTTCAGGATTCGGAAATCCTTGCTGAAGCGCTTGTTCAGGCGGTCGACTTCCCGGTGCTGCTGCGCGATCTCCTCCACGGAGAGACCACCAGCATAGTGGGCGGACTTGGAATGGTCGGCGACCCCGAAATACTCGAATCCGCGCTGGCACGTCGCTTTCGCCATTGTCTCCAAGGTCTCGGTCCCGTCCGAGGCATCGGTATGGCAGTGAAGGATTCCGCGGAGGTCTTCGTCAGTGACGAGCTTCGGCAACTTACCCTTCAGGGCCAGTTCGACCTCGCCGCGACCCTCTCGTAACTCAGGATCGATGAAGGGCAGCCCGAGAGCCTGGTAGATGTCGGCCTCCTCGCGGGCGACAAGGGTGCGACCCTTTTTCAGGCCGTCGGCTTCCAATCGCATGCCCTTCTCGGCGGCCAAGGCTCGGAGCTGCTCGATGTGGGCGTCAGAGCCGGTGGCGAAGAGAAGGACGGCGCCGAAATGTTTGCGGTCGGTCAGCCGAATCTGCAGCCCGTCGGCCGATGACGGCTTCGGCGCTTTGGCCGCCTCTGCGGATTCCAATGATCGCGCGCAGTTATTCCAATCTGATGCCGCGCAGCGTTCTGATCTGATCGCGCGCAGGTGAA